>CAYLIK010000150.1:0-5536 GCA_964383565.1 uncultured Sphingomonadaceae bacterium | reverse complement strand
TTCACCGCTGCGGGTCGGGATCGGCGGCCCGGTCGGATCGGGCAAGACCGCTCTGATGGACGCGCTCTGCAAGACCTTTCGCGAACATTACGAAATCGCCGCGATCACCAACGATATCTACACCCGCGAGGACGCCGAGTTCCTGACGCGCGCCGGATCGCTGGTGCCGGAGCGGATCATCGGTGTGGAAACCGGCGGTTGCCCGCACACCGCGATTCGTGAGGATGCTTCGATGAATCTGGCCGCCGTCGACCAGCTCCAGCGCAAGTTCCCCGGCCTCGACCTGATCCTGATCGAAAGCGGCGGGGACAATCTCGCCGCGACCTTCAGCCCCGAGCTTGCGGACATCACCATCTACGTCATCGACGTGTCCGCTGGCGACAAGATCCCGCGAAAGGGCGGCCCCGGCATCACCCGCTCCGACCTGCTCGTCATCAACAAGATCGATCTCGCGCCGTTCGTGGGCGCGAGCCTCGAGGTGATGGACCGCGACGCCAAGAAGATGCGTGGCGACCGCCCCTTCGTCTTCACCAACATCCGCAACGGTACGGGCGTAAACGACATCGCCCGCTTCGTGATTAAGACGGGCGGCCTGCCCGAAAAGGAGCTTGCATGACCATCAAGCCTCGCCGCGTGCCGCTATTGCTGGCGGCGCTGACCATGTCGGCACCTGCGCTCGCCCATCCCGGCCACCTGCAAATGTCTGGCTTCGCGGCGGGCCTGCTTCATCCCCTAACCGGTCTCGATCATCTCGCCGCGATGCTCATGGTCGGCCTGTGGGCCGGGACAGTCTTCCGCAAGCAGTTGATCGTCCCGCCGTTCGCCTTCGTCGCGTTCATGCTTGTAGGCTTCGTTTATGGCGCGATGGGCGGCGTGCTGCCGCTGACGGAAATGCTGATCCTCGCCTCGGTGATCATGCTCGGCGCCATGGTGCTGTTCGAGGTAAAACCGCCCCTCGCCGCCGCAAGCGCGCTCATCGCCCTCTTCGCCTTCGCGCATGGCCACGCCCACGGTGCCGAGATGCCCACTGACACCAACATCGTTAGCTTCGGCGCAGGCTTTGCGCTGATGTCCGCAGCACTTCACGCTGCCGGCGTCAGTCTGGCCTTGCTCGCCAACCGCCCCACCGCCCGAGCGCTTAGCGGTGCCTCCACCGCGCTGGGGCTGGTCTGGATGTTCGCTACCTGATGCACGCCCCCGCGCCGCCCGCAACCGATCGCGTCGCCGTCAAGCGGCAACGGATCGTCGGCACCCGGCGGCAATATAATCAGTGGGTCAACAACCAGACGCTTGAGGATTATGCGCTGCGCTTTACGGCGCGGCGCGCGCGGATCTGGTCGCCCTGGTGGGTCGCCAACACCGCGATGGGATCGATCGCCTTCCTCGCCTGCGAGGCAATCGGCGCGACCGTCACGATCAGCTACGGCTTCGAGAACATGCTCTATGCGCTGCTGGCGGCGGGCGTGGTGTTCCTGATCTCGGGCCTGCCGATCTGCTATTATGGCGCGCGCTACGGCGTCGACATGGATCTGCTCACGCGCGGGTCAGGCTTCGGCTATCTCGGCTCGACGATCACCTCGGCGGTCTACGCATCGTTCACTTTCATCCTGTTCGCGATCGAGGCGGTGATCCTGTCGGCCGCGCTCCAGCTTTGCTTCGGCATCCCGTTGCCGATCGGCCATATCATCAGCGCGCTGCTGGTGATCCCGATCGCGGCCTATGGTTTCAAACGGATCAGCCGCTGGCAGAACTGGACCCAGCCGATCTGGCTGGTGCTCCAGCTTGCTCCGCTCGCCTATCTTGCCGCGCATGGCGGTGAAGCGATGGCGCTCTGGACAGGCTATGAAGGTACGGCCAGCACTGCCCCGCTGCTCAGCTTCGGCATCGCGCTCGCGGTATTCCTCTCGCTGCTCCCCCAGATCGGCGAGCAGGTCGACTATCTCCGCTTCCTCCCCGAGCCGGAAACGGCTGGAAAACGCGCCTGGTGGAGCGCCGTCCTGCTGACCGGCCCCGGCTGGATCCTGGTAGGCGGTATCAAGATCCTGATCGGCTCCTGCCTCGCCATCCTCGCGCTCAACTACGCTTTCAGCGCGTCGGACGCGGCCAACCCGACGATGCTCTATTACATGACCTTCAACGGCCTCACCACCTCGCCAATGGCTGCGGTGGTGCTGACAGGATTGTTCGTCGCGATCTGCCAGCTCAAGATCAACGTCACCAACGCCTATGCCGGCTCGATCGCCTCTTCCAACTTCTTTTCGCGGCTGACGCACCGCCATCCCGGCCGCGTGGTGTGGCTGGTGTTCAACGTGCTGATCGCGCTGATGTTGATGGAAGGCGGCATCCAGAGCGTCGTCGAGCGCGTGCTGGCGCTTTACAGCAATTTCGCGGTCGCCTGGTTCGGCGCGGTGACGGCGGACCTGATGATAAGCAAGCCGCTCGGCCTGTCGCCCAAGGGCGTCGAATTCCGCCGCGCCTATCTCCACGATATCAACCCGGTCGGCGTCGGCGCGATGGCGCTGTCGCTGATCGCCTCGACGCTCTGCTTCAGCGGGGTCTTCGGCGAAGTCGCCAGCGTCTTTTCGCCAGTCGTCGGTCTCGCAACCTCCTTCATCGCCGCTCCGCTGATCGCGTGGGGAACAGGCGGTCGTTTCTACCTCGCCCGCGCCGTCGAACAGCTCGGTCCCGGCGAAATCCTCTGCACCGTCTGCGAAAACGCCTTCGAGCCGCCGGACATGGCGCTTTGCCCGGTCTATCAGGGTCCGATCTGCTCGCTGTGCTGCACGCTGGAAGCGCGCTGCCACGATGCCTGCAAGGAGCATAAACGCCCGGTCGAACGCCTCGCCGGCCTGCTCAAGCGGATCATGCCGGCGCCGCTGACGGACGCGGTCTATGTCCGCCTCGTCCGCTTCCTGATCGTCTATGCCGTGGTGGCGGCGCTGATCTCGATCGTGCTGCTGCTCGTCTTCTATCAACAGGTCGGGCAGGGCGCTGATGCGGCACGGCTGACGGCGATCCTTCAGCCCGTCCTGCTCGGCCTGCTCGCGCTCGCGGCCTTCGCTTCCTGGTATTTCGTCCTCGCCCGCGAAAGCCAGCGCGCCGCCGAGGAGGAATCCGAACGCCAGACCATGATGCTGATCGGCGAGATCGAAGCCCATGGCCGCACCGACGCCGCGCTCCAGAAAGCCAAGGAAGTCGCCGAGGCCGCCAATCTCGCCAAGAGCCGCTACATCGTCGGCGTTAGCCACGAGATCCGCACCCCGCTCAACACCATCTCCGGCTACGCCCAGCTGCTCGAACGCAATCCCGAGCGCCACATGGCCGACGCCGTCCGGGTCATCCGCCGCAGCGCCACGCACCTGGCCGATCTGGTCGATGGCCTCACCGATGTTTCGCGGATCGAAAACGGCTCGCTCCGCATCGAACGCAACTGCGTCAATCTGGAAGAACTCACCAGCCAGATCGTCGACATGTTCCGGCTGCAGGCCGTCGCCAAAGGCATCGTCTTCGAACATAGCCGCTCGCCGAACCTGCCGACCCATGTCTGGACCGACGAGAAGCGCCTGCGCCAGATCCTCATCAACCTCAGCTCTAACGCAATCAAATACACGCTTTCGGGATCGGCCCAGCTCAACCTCTGGTGGCGTAACCCCGTCGCGGAGTTTGAGGTGATCGATACCGGCGTAGGCATCGCCGAGGGCGATCTGGACCGCATCTTCGAGCCGTTCGAGCGGATCGAGACCGTCCGCGAGGCACAGGGCGTGGGTCTCGGCCTCACCATCACCCGGCTGCTGGTCGATATCATGGGCGGCCAGCTTACGGTCGAAAGCAAGCCCGGCGCCGGCAGCACCTTCCGGGTGAAGATGTTTTTCTCCGAAGCGGATGCTCCCACGCTGTCGCAACAGCCCGCGCGCCTCCCGGTCGACGGCAAACACCGCCGCATCCTCGTCGCCGACGACGATCCCGTGCATCTCAATCTCGTCCGCGACATCCTCGTCCCTCTCGGCTTCGAACTGCTCTTCGCCGCCGATGGCGAGGCAGCGCTTGAAGCCGCGCGCCAGCACCGCCCCGATCTCGTCATTCTGGACATCGCCATGCCCGGCATCGACGGCTGGGAAACCGCCCGCCGCATCCGCGCCGACATCGACGCGGATGTGCCGATCCTGATGGCATCGGCCAATGTCCATGATTTCCAGCGCACCCGCCGTCCGGACGATCCGCACGACGATTATCTCGTCAAACCCTATGATGTCGAAGCACTAATCCAGCGCGTCGAAAGCCTGCTGTCGCTTGACGAGAGGCAGGCATGACGGCGGCTTTGGTCCTCATCGTCGACGACGATCCCGACACGCGCGACATGCTGCGCGCCGCCCTCGCCGCAGCCGGGATGCAGCCGCTAACGGCGTCGGACGGATCGGCTGCGCTCGAAATGCTGCGCAGCATGACCCCCGATCTGATCCTGCTCGATGCGGTGATGCCTGGCCTCGATGGATTCGAAACCTGCTCGCAAATCAAGGCGATGCCGGAGGTTTCCCATGTCCCCGTCATGTTCATGACCGGCCTCACCGAAACCGAACATGTCGTCCGCGCGCTGAATGGCGGCTGCGTCGATTATGTCACCAAGCCGGTCAATCTCGATGAGCTGATCGCCCGCATCCGCGTCCACCTCGGCAACGCCCGCTTAACCCGCAGCGCGCTCAACGCGCTCGACACCGCCGGCCGTCGCCTGATCGCGGCCGACGAAGCCGGTACGATCCGCTGGATGACGCCCGAAGCCAGCCGCGCGCTCGCCGAATTCGGCGCGGCGGACGACATGGCCCTGCCGCCGGTCCTCATCCGCCTGATCCGGGAAGCCCGCCATGTGCCGGACGGCGACCTGCCCAAGGCGAACCTCAATCTGGGCGGCTTCAAGGTGGTGATCTCCTATCTGGGCGAGGCATCGGAGGGCGAACATCTCTTCCGCGTCGCCCAGAATATCGAAGGCATGGAAGCCTCGATCCTCCAGAACGCCCTCTCCCTCACCCCGCGCGAGGCGGACGTATTGCTCTGGATCTCAAGGGGGAAATCAAACCGCGACGCCAGCGAAATCCTCAACATCAGCGCCCGCACGGTGAACAAGCATCTGGAGCAGATCTTCATCAAACTCGGCGTGGAAAACCGCGCCGCGGCAGCTGCGATCGCGACGCGGGCGCTGTTCAATCATGGGTGAGGCAAGGTAAATGGCGCCGATGGGGTAGGAAGCTGACAGTCTGCTTCTGGCCGGGATCCTGCAGAAGCGGACATCCTGCCACCCTAAAGATTTGGCGATTACGTATTTGAAAAAACCGGCCTAGTGGTGACGCCTGAAGAAGATGAGCCATGTTAGTAAGAGGTATATGCTGCCTTTGCCCACAAGGACGTAAATAGGCGCGTTCAGCTTGGCCTGTCGGCACGCTTCTCCGTCGGCCCCTTGATGCAATCGCCCATCATGGCGAAGTAGAAGAATAGGATACCCAACACGATGAAGGCGAATGTCCACAGCGAAATCGCCATGAAC
>CAYLIK010000149.1:0-7655 GCA_964383565.1 uncultured Sphingomonadaceae bacterium | reverse complement strand
CGACGTTCATCTGGCACACCGGGCACGGCGTGACGATCATGTCGGCGCCGTGGTCATAGGCCGACTCGATGATCTTCTTGATCTGCACCTGGCTCTTCTCGGGTTCGGAAAAAGCCAAGGCGCCGCCGCAGCAGGTGACCTTCTCCTCGTACTTCTCGAGCGGTGTCCCGCCCACCGTCTCGACCAGCTTGTCGAGGTACTTCGGGCTCTCGAACGACTCACCCAGGATACCGAACGGGCGGTTGGTCTGGCAGCCGACGTAGCCGGCGATCTTGATGCCGTCGAGCGGGTTCTTCACTGGCCTTCTTAAGCTCGAAGCAACCTAAGTCCTCGATCAGGACTTCCACCATGTGACGGATCGGTTGCTTGGCCTGATCTCCGTAATCCTTGAGATCGGCGATGGCGCACGCCGACAGACAAGGAACCGAGATAGCGATAGTTACCGATCGGTTATGGAAAGCCAAATGAACGTGCCGGCGCTCATTTCGCAGCACTCCGCGCCACCCCATCCAGCAACTTGATGAAATTCCGCTTCGGCTTGAACTGCACACGCAGCTCCGCCAAGTAGTCGCTAAATTGCCGTGACTGGCTCTGTGCTTTCATCAACCCGCCTACCTTGCGGATCAGCTTGATCGCCTCATCGTAAGCGGCGTTGTTGGTCTGCTCGACGATGGGCGGCACCACGCGACGGTAGAGGCTGACGGTGTCATCGGGACGTGAAGATTCAAGCTTCCCGGCCAGAGCGATCATCAGATTCCGGTCGCAGATGCCTTCGTGGGCGGACTCCCAAGCAGCGTCAATATCTTTCTCCCACAATGCGATTTCCACACGCAGCGAGTAGTTGGGCATCGACGGCTTTGGCTTCCAGCGAGTCGTTGTGCTTGCCTCGCGTGCGATGACCTCGGCGACCCTTGCCAGTGCCCGGTCGCGCTGCTCCGGCCAGAGACCGAGCTTGCCGGCAACATCGTGCAACTTCTTGTAGTGTTCGAGGATCGGCCGCTCCTCGAACTGGATCCAGGTCAGTTGCAGCGCCTCGTCATTGCGTTTGCGCTTGAGGTATGCCGCCGCCAGAAAATCTCGTAGCCGGTTGTCGGGCCGATCAGGAAAAGCCTTCAGGCCGCGTTCCGCCCATTCCAGCGCCTTGTCCGGCTGTTTGGCCTTGGTCAAAATTTCGGCGATGTCGAGATAGCGATAGCAGGACGAAAGATCCCGCGACTTGATCGCGACCAATTCCTCGACATCGCCGCTCGCCTCGGCCAGTCGCTCCATGATGCGGGTGATAGATGCGCGGCGGGCGTCGTAGCTGTCCTTCGCGTCCCGTGGCTTGAGCTTACGCCACTCGGCTTCCGCCAGTTCCCGGTAGCGTTGCAGGCCTTGCTTGCCAAGGGCTCTGCGATAGGTGGCAGCGTCGAAGCTGCACAGACCGAACGGTAGTGTCGTCTCGAACCGGAACAGACGCTCGGCCAGCCCTGCCGACTCGGGTCGAGCCATCGTGCAAGCCTTGAGATGCAGCTCGCCCAAGCGATAGACGATGTCGCCGATCTCGCCGTTCGAGTCGTCAACCTGCTCCAGCGAATTCTCGACTCGCTCGATGGCGTACTCGGCCAGTTCGACCAGCATCGCGGCCGTGTCGGGCTTGAGCAATTCCGCCAACGAATCCGCCACCTGCTCGATATCGCCGGCGAAGCTACCCGCCTCGCGCCAATCGACAAAGTCATGGATGCGCGTCGCACCATCGATCGCCCGTCGGAATGCCTTGGCCACATTACCGCCACCGCCGCTACGCGCCTTGAGCAATAGCGACTGATAGAGCCGATCGTCGCGCTGGGCCACATCGAGCAGGAGATCAATCAAGGCTTCCGGCGGTTGCGTGGTCAGGTACTCCTTGATGTCGCGCCACGGATCGCGCCGCTTCTTCTTGCCGGATGCGGCGCCGGATTTCGGAGCAGTAGAATTTTCAGCCAGCCACGCCAATCCAACGGCCACGCAGTGCTTGCAGAAATAGCCGTCGGCGGCACGCGGACAAGTGCAGTCGTAGGCCAGATCGCCGTCGTCATCCCGCAGCTCGACCTGGTAGGTTTCCGTGCCTTCAACTCTGGCGCTGATCTTGTCGTCGGTAGCACGAAGACGCTCGACGGCGCCGACGGAAAAATATTCCTCACCGCGCCGGAAGGCGGTGGTGCCGGCGAGGCTTTCGAGCACGGCGTGGGTGATCAGACCATCTTCCACAACGAACCTCTCAATTCGTCCTTGGGTTAGCAAAGCGCCTGTTGGCGAGGTAGCGCATAGCTCACTGGTTTCTTCCGCTTTTCGAGAAATCCCCGTTCGACGGCGGCGGCCAGCCAGACCTTGAGCTGTCCTTTCTCCAAACCCAGTGCGAGCCGGATTTCCTCATCGTTTTTGGCCGCTTCGCCGAGTAGCAAGGGCAGTCTGGCAAGGAAATCCTGAAACATGTCGAGTCCCACGGACGGCGCCGCTTCTGCCACATTCTCCGGCCCGGGGGCGGCGACAACATCAACCGTGTCCGGCGAAGGCTCGGGTTGCTCAGTCGTCGCAACGCCCCCGTCTGGAACAGTCTGCTGAAACAGGGACGATGTGCCGGACTGACAAGTTTTTCCCAGAAACTCGCGTATCGATGCGCGTTCGGAAAATTCGTAGGCGAACCCTTGTGCCCCCTTTGCGATGAGTGCTGCATTGCCCGGGCCTTCACCCGGCGTGCGCACATAAAGTGGCGTCCAGGCATGGCGCAAATTTTCGGTGGCGCCGGCCCACGTACCGCCCTCTCCCTCTGCGGAATCAACCACCAGCGCGTAATCGGCTAGGGCATAGATGTAACGATTGCGCGCCATCGCGTTTCCGGCATTGAATCCGGTCTCGGGATTGAACGGCGAGGTCAACACAAGCTGACCGGACTGAATGCCCATCCGGTTTTGCCGGTTGACGCTGGCACGCAGCAAGTCGGCAGCCAAAACACCAATCACCACGCCACCGGCTTCGCCTGCCCCCTGCATGGCGGCAACGTCCACGCCCTTGGCACCGCCAGAGACAACGCCCAGGGCATCTCTCGCACAAGCGCGGGCCACGTCGCGAGAGAATTCGAGGGCTGCTTCCGAGGCATCTCGCGAACCGACCACCGCCAACCCACCCGCGTCCAGCAACGATGTCTCGCCGGCGCCGTACAGCAGCGGCGGCGCGGACTGCCCAAGCTTCTTCTTCAAGCGTCTCGGATAAGCTGCATCGCTGCGAGACAGCACCCACAAGCCGCTGCGCTGCCATTTCTCCAGGGCCAGTGCCAGGGCGGTTCCCCGTGCGATGAGCGACTCGACGCGCGCCGGTTCCAGGCCGGCATGAACAAGGTCGCCCAGCCGGCCAGCCGCAGCGCCACCGAGCAAATCGCCGGGGCGCAACTTGCACTCCAGCAACCACTTCGTCAGCCGCTCATATTCCTTCTGCGTCAGGGGTGCCTGGGATGCACAATGCGGCTCGCCGCGCTCACTGCCAAAACGACCGCACAGCAACAAAATCGCCTCGGTATCGGGTGACAGACTGGCTGTCGATTTTTCACTCATGTTTCATCACACCGTCTTCATTTCGCACATTTATTTCGCAGCCGTTGTCGCGAGCGTGTAGGGATACACCGGCCCGCTGCCCGCCTGCCGGAGCAGAGCGACCGCAAGGGTCAGCGTCCACCCCGAATCGAATACATCGTCCACCAGCAACGCCGGCCTGGCAAATTCCGGCCCCGAAGCCTGAACCGCGAATGCCCCGTCCAGGTTGTGACACTGGTGGTAGCGATTCTCCATGCCTTTCTGCTCCTCGGTATGGCGGGTCTTTATCAACACCGGGCGAAATGGAATCCCCAGTGCGGCGGCCAGGCGCATGGCAAAGTCCAGTACCAGCTCAGGGTGGCGGGTCGATGGAATACAGGTCACCCATGCGGGGGGGCGATTCCATTGGCCAGCGGGTTTGAATCAACTCCGCCGAGGCAGTCACCAGATCATCCGCGAAGCGTCCCTGGGACTTGCCCTTCGCGACCATCTCGCCCCATACCGGCTCGCCCCAGCGGGAAAGAATGCGCCCCAGCTCGCCACGAAGATTCTGCGGAATATTTGCCTTGGTCCAGGAAAACTGTGCGGCGTAGAGGGACAGCGCAGACACATCCCATTGCTTCTTCAATTCCAGCAACATCTCACTTTGCCGAACGAAGCGCTGCGCCTTGATCAGCCGTGCATCGGAAATGACGGGGGAAACCACGGGAGCGCCTCGGCAGACTGCGCACTTGCCGCAGGCTTGCGCCAGTGGATCATCCAGCGCCGCCGCGAGGAACTGCATCAAGCACTGCTGCCCATCGATGTACGCTTGCATCTCGGCCCATTCCTGCTCACGCTGCCGGGTCAAATGCTCGATCCGCTCCCGGTTCAGCCGGAAGGGCCGGGCGGTTCGGCTCCATTTGGACTCGATCTTCACTACCGGGGCAGCATCCTCCACCACCAGCAGCTTCAATACCTTTTCGATCTGCGACTGACGCAGGTTGGCTACACGCTCCAGTTCCCGCACCGTCATGCCGTTGGTTTCGCATTCTTCCAAGGCGGTCAGTATCCGCTCGATCTGCCACTCCGGCGGGAAAGCCGTGTCGCGGAAGTAAGCATTGATGTCGTCTTCCTCGTCGCCGGACAGCAGCACACCGAAGGCTTCGTCGATGGCGCGCCCCGCCCGCCCAACCTGCTGGTAATAGAACACCACCGAACCCGGCGTCTGGTAATGGATAACAAAACCCAGATCGGGCTTGTCGTAACCCATGCCCAGCGCCGTGGTCGCCACCAGGCACTTGACCTTGTTCCCCAACAGCGCCGCTTCGAGGGCCTGGCGCTCTTCGTCCGTCTTGCCCGCATGATAGGCATGCGCCTCGATATCATTCTCCCGCAGCCACTGGGCAACCCGGTCGGTATCCCGTGTGGTCAGCGTGTAAACGATGCCACTGCCGGGAAGCGCCAGAATCCGGTCGGCCATCCAGGCCAGCCGCTCGGCGGGATTGCGCAAACGCATCACCTGCAATGCCAAGCTCTCGCGCACCAGCGGGCCGCGTTGAACCAATACCCCGCCACCGAGTTGATCGCCCACATCCGCCTCGACGCGACGATTCGCCGTGGCCGTGGTTGCCAGCACCGCGATGTTCCGTGGCAGCAAACGGAGTATCTGGCCGATGCGCCGATAGTCCGGGCGAAAGTCGTGCCCCCAGTCCGAAATGCAGTGCGCCTCGTCGATCACCAGCAGCCCGATGCGCGCCGCGATGGGCAACAGCGTATGGGTCACGAAGTCATCGTTGGCCAAACGCTCCGGGGAGATCAATAGCAAGTCGATCTCATCGTTCAAAAGCCGCTGGCGCACGGCGTGCCAATCGTCAGAATTGGTCGAGTTGATGGTTTCGGCGCGCAACTTCAGGCGATTCGCCGCTTCAATCTGGTTGCGCATCAAAGCCAGCAAGGGAGAGATGATCAGCGTCGGCCCGGCACCCTGCTCCCGCATCAGCTTGGCCGACACAAAATAGACCATGCTCTTGCCCCACCCGGTGCGCTGCACACAAAGCACCCGCCCGCGCTGGTTCACCAATTGGTCGATGGCCTCCCACTGGCCGTCGCGGAAGTTGACGGTGGGGTTATTGAGGGCGATGCGGAGCCAGATGAGTGCGGCGGGGTTTGTAGTCATGGCAAACGGCTTTCTCAGCGTCTCCGAAACAGGCTCCGGATCTTGGTGTATGCGGGCCTCGGAGGATTTCTCGCCGGATACTCGGTTGCCCGAACGGTGACCGGCGCACGGCGACAACATTTCCGTTGAGCCGGATAACACAGTCCATGTAGAAGGATAGGAAATTCAACCCCCCTTTCACCCTCACCGTACCGTTCTGCCTGTCACGGGTCAAGGCTGACGACGGTCGGGCGCAGACTACCGAAGACCCGCGCCGTCGCGGTGTTCGCCCGGCCAATTCGCGGTCAGGACTGGCTGCGGTCCGTTACCGGCCCACAGCTCACCGCGCCCACTCCTCTCGGGGCAGTGGGGCGGGCAGGTAGGTTGCCAACTCACGGTCTGGTCGAACTCGATCTCCGGTGCTGGCAATGCTTCGGATCCGGTATCCGGAATGGATTGGTCGAGCTCGGCGGATTCGATCGAAGGGGCGCGGGCCGCGGCGGATGGAGATAAAAAAGCCCGCTTACGCGGGTTTTTTTATCGAACGACCAAATCGGTTTACTTCTTGGCGGCGATCTCTTCGAGCCGGGTGGCGCGCACGATGTTGCCGTCGAGGCCGGCCTCCTTGGCGCTGGCGCCGTAGGCCACGGCCATGAGCTGGGAGTAATACGTCACCGGGATGTTGAACTTGGTGCCGTACTTCTTGTTGATTTGGCCCTGGTAGACCTCGACGTTCATCTGGCACACCGGGCAGGGGGTGACGATCATGTCGGCGCCGTGGTCGTAGGCCGACTCGATGATTTTCTTGATCTGCACCTGACTCTTCTCGGGCTCGGAAAACGCCAGGGCACCGCCGCAGCAGGTGACTTTTTCCTCGTACCTCTCGAGCGGCGTCGCGCCCACGGTCTCGACCAGCTTGTCGAGGTATTTCGGATTCTCGAACGACTCGCCGAGCACGCCGAACGGGCGATTGGTCTGGCAGCCGACGTAACCGGCGATCTTGATGCCGTCGAGCGGCTTCTTGACCGGTTTGCCGAGTTCCTCGTAACCCAGGTCTTCGATCAACACCTCGACCATGTGGCGGATTTTCTGCTTGCCTTCGTACTTCAGGCCGGCCTCGGACAGAATGCTGTTGATGTCCCCCAGCAGCTCGCCGGAATGATTGATGCGCTCCTGCGATTCCTTGGCGCCCAACCAGCAGGCGGCGCAGGTGGCGACAATGTCCTGGTTGCCGACGTTCTTCTCGGACAGCGCGATGTTGCGCGCGTTCATCACGTGGCGCGGCAGCTCGCCGCCCTCGGCATAGCCGATGGACGCGCCGCAGCAGTTCCAGTCGGGGATTTCGTTGAGCTTGATGTCCAGCGTCTTGCACATGGACTCGACCGAGGTCATGTAGTTCGAGGCCGAGGCCTTGCGCTCGGAGGAGCAGCCCGGATAAAACGAATATTCTTTTCTCGCCATAACCTACTCCTTAAAACTAGAAGCTATCTCAAACCCCCTCTCCCTTGAGGGAGAGGGCGGGGGTGAGGGTGATGATGTGACAAGAATGTGGCGTTTCGCCCCTCACCCTACCCTCTCCCCGGAGGGGAGAGGGGTTTATTGAGGGTACTACGCAAAGCCCTTGCGCTTGTCTTCGATCTCTTTGGCTTTCTTGATCATCTTGCGGATGTCGCCGGCACCCTTGCACTTCCCGGCGGTGAAATAGCCGAAGGGGTCCAAGCGGCCGGTCTTGAGCATGCCCAGGCCCACCGGCAGCATCTCCAGGCCTTTCTTGATGCCGGAGGCAAAACCATCCATGAAGTACAGCCCGACGGACAGCTTGAGTTCATTCACCCGCCCGCCATGGGTGATGCTCTGCCAGAACAGCTTGGCGAAGCGCCGTGTCGGATTCATCTTGGGTGCAATACCGATGCGATGCGCGTAGTTCGCCAGGCCGTGCATGATGTGGGTGATCGGGAGCTCGCGCGGGC
>CAYLIK010000148.1:0-7661 GCA_964383565.1 uncultured Sphingomonadaceae bacterium | reverse complement strand
CACCTTCCTCCGGGGTGATGATGCACCAGCGGCCCTGGAACAGCGTCGCGAACCCTGCTTCCGGCCCGCTATTCTCGGTGCCGGCGACGGGATGCGCCGGCACGATCGTAGCGCCCGGAAGGGCAGCGGCCAGCGCGGCGGCCACGCTCGCCTTGGACGATCCGACATCGCTGACCACGGCATCCGGCGGCAGGTCATCAGCAATCTCGGACGCGACCGACCCCATCGCACCCACTGGCACACACAGGATCACGAGATCGGCATCGGTCACCGCAGCGCCCGCGCTGTCAGCAATATCCTCGCAGAAATCCAAAGCTTGCGATCGGGCACGCACGTCAGGATCATGGTCATAGCCGGTGACGCGTACCGTCGGCATCTCGGCCCGGATCGCGCGCGCGATCGAGGAGCCGATCAATCCCAGCCCGATGATGGCGACGCGCGCGAAGGGCAGCATCAGCCCGCCGCCCCGCACATCTCGCGCAGCGCCGAGACGATCGCCTGCATATCGTCCGGCTTGCCGATCGTGATGCGCAGCGCATGCGGTAGCCCCTGCCCTGGCAGCCAGCGAACGATATAGCCCCGCTCCATCAAGCCCTTATAAGCTTTCTCGGCGGTCAGCTTGCCCTCGAACAGCACCAGCGAGAAATTGGCGCGGCTTGGCACCGCGCGCAGCCCGAAATTGCCGAGAGCGCCGATCTCCGCCTCGAACCATTTCAACCCTTCGCGATTATGCACGCGGCTCTTCTTGACGAAATCCTCGTCGGCAAGCGCCGCCACAGCCGCGATCTGCCCGGCAGTCGTCACGTTGAAGGGTGCGCGGATCTTGTGCATGGCGGCAATCACATGAGCAGGGCCGTAGCCCCAGCCGATCCGTTCCGCCGCCAGCCCGAAAATCTTGGAAAAAGTGCGCGTGACCAGCACGTTGGACGCTTCCCGCGCAAGCGCAAGCGCACCGTCATCGTCCTCGGCGTCCAGATATTCGGCATAGGCCTGATCGATCACCAGCAGGCAATCCGAAGGGATCGCCGCGTGCAGCCGCGCGATCTCGGCCCGCCCGCTATAGGTGCCGGTCGGGTTGTTCGGGTTGGCGATGAAGATCACGCGGGTCTTCTCGTTCACCAGGGCGAGCAGGGCATCGATATCAGTCGCATAGTCGCGATCATCGGCCTCGATCGGCTCCGCGCCTACACGCCGCGCCGCGATCGGATAGACCGAGAAGCCGTAGCGGACGAACAGCACCTCATCGCCCACCCCTGCGAAAGCGCCGGTGGCCAGATGGAGCACCTCATCAGATCCGGTGCCGTAGATCACGCGCGCCGGATCAAGATCATATTTCGCCGCGATCGCCTCGCGCAGCACCGTCGCGCCCGGATCGGGATAGAGGTGCAGCGATCCGCGCCCTTGCTCGAACGCCTCGACAACCTTTTCGCTCGTCCCCAGCGGATTCTCGTTGGCGGAAAGCTTGATCAGTTTGCGCCCGCTGTCATCGGTCGCCCGTCCCGCTACATAGGGTGCGATCGCGTCGATCCAGGGTTTGGGCACGGGTCCGGTCATGGGCTGGCGCTCTATGCGCGGCGGGGATCATTGACAAGCCACGCGTCCCGCCCCTAGCCGCAATACCCCATGTCGGAAGATCAGCGCTTCGGGCTCGCCCGCTCAGTCACCTTGCCCGGCCCGCTGCGGCTGGATGGCGGCGCGCAGCTTGGGCCGATCGACATCGCTTACGAAACATATGGCGCGCTCAATGCCGATGCGTCGAACGCCATCCTGATCTGCCACGCACTGACCGGCGACCAGTTCGTCGCCTCCACCCATCCGCGCACTGGCAAACCGGGCTGGTGGCCGCGCATGGTCGGCCCCGGTAAACCCATCGATCCCGAACGGCACTTCATCATCTGCGCCAATGTGCTGGGCGGATGCATGGGATCGACCGGACCCGGATCGATCGATCCGGCGACCGGCCAGCCGCACGCCATGCGCTTCCCCGTCATCACCATCCGCGACATGGTGCGCGCGCAGGCCATGCTGCTCGATCACCTCCAGATCGCGACGCTCGCGTCGGTGGTCGGCGGGTCGATGGGCGGAATGCTGGTGCTCGAATGGGCGGCAACCTATCCCGAGCGCATGCGCTCGGCAGTGATCATCGCGTCGGCCGCGCGCCATTCCGCGCAGAACATCGCCTTTCACGAGGTCGGACGGCAAGCGATCATGGCCGACCCGAACTGGCGTGACGGTTACTATTACACCGACAATATCGTCCCGAGCGCCGGCCTAGCCGTCGCGCGAATGGCGGCGCACATCACCTATCTGTCCGAGGCGGGCCTGACCGAGAAATTCGGACGGCGGCTGCAGGCGCGTGACGCGAAAAGCTTTGGCTTCGACGCCGATTTCCAGGTCGAGAGCTATCTGCGCCATCAGGGACTGAGCTTCGTCGACCGCTTCGACGCGAACTCCTATCTCTATATCACCCGGGCGATGGACTATTTCGATCTGGCCGAGGAGCATGGCGGCCTGCTCGCCAACGCTTTCGCGGGCAGCGCCGCGCGCTTCTGCCTGGTGTCGTTCGATACCGACTGGCTCTACCCGACCAGCGAGACGCGCGAGATCGTCCATGCGCTGAACGCGGCCGGCGCGGCGGTCAGCTTCGTTGAACTGTCCTCGCCCTTCGGCCACGATTCCTTCCTGCTCGACGTGCCCGAGCTCAACCGCATCGTCGACGGGTTCCTGAGGGCCGCGGTATGACCAACGGCCTGCGCCCCGATCTCGCGATCATCGCGAACAATGTCGCCTCGGGCTCGCGCGTGCTCGATATTGGCTGCGGTGACGGCGCGCTGATGGCTGAATTGCGCGACCGCAAGGGCGTGGACGCGCGCGGACTCGAGCTTGATCCGGCCAATGTTTCGCTGGCCGTGGGCAAGGGCCTGTCCGTGGTGCAGGGCGATGCCGACACCGATCTCGCTTATTATCCCGACGGCGCGTTCGACTATGCGATCCTCAGCCAGACGCTCCAGACCGCGCGCGTACCCGATCGCGCGCTGGAGGAACTTCTGCGGATCGGCCGCCGCGTCTTCGTGTCCTTTCCCAATTTCGCTTATTGGCGGGTGCGCTGGGCATTGATGTGGGGCGGGCGGATGCCGGTGACGGCGGCCCTGCCGGTCAGCTGGTACGAAACCGAGAATATCCACCAGCTCACCATCGACGATTTCCGCGCCTTCGTCGCCGAACGCGGTGTGATCGTCGAGAATGCGTGGTTCCTTTCAGGCAATGCGCGCCCAATCTCTCCGGCTGCGGCGAATCTGCGCGCTGAGCATGCGGTGTTCCTGTTACGACGGTAGGGCGAAGGAGGGCGATATGCCGGCTCAACTCAATCACACCATCGTCTGGTGCCACGACAAGCATAAGTCCTCGGCATTTCTCGCCGAAATCCTGGGCCTGCCCGCGCCGCAGCCATTCTACAATTTCATGGTGGTCGCGCTCGACAATGATGTGTCGCTCGATTTCATGGAAAAGACCGGCGACGTCGCGTTCCAGCATTATGCCTTCCTCATCAGCGAGCCGGAATTCAATGCCGCGTTCACCCGGATCAGCGAGAAGGGCCTGACCTACTGGGCCGATCCCCAGCGTTCACAGCCGGGCGAGATCAACCGGAATGACGGTGGCCGGGGCTGCTATTTCGAGGATCCGAACGGTCACGTCCTCGAAATCCTGACACGGCCTTACGGAAGCGGCGAGGAAGGTTAGAGGATCGAAACAACCGTCATGCCGGACTTGATCCGGCATCCCGCTTCTTAATCAGTAACAAGGCAGCGGGACCCCGGCTCAAGCCCGGGGCGACGATGGGTTGAAAAACAGCCTGTCCTATTTCGGTTCAAAGTGAAGTTTACCTTCCGGGTCGACTCGCAAATCAGCGCTTCCGTATCCCGCGAGCAGTTAACGTCGACTCTATATCTATAAGTTGCTCGCTCGTTAGTGCGCGCTGGGGAATGAGATGGAAGTTGCTTTCATCAAAGTAAAGCATAATGCCGACTTTTTCGCCTCGCCAGCTATGATAGTCATCCCAAGCAGGTGCAAATGTCCCAAAATTGCTTCTCACTTGCATGCCTCGATCATTCGAGGTCACTTCCTGCATGCCCTGAATGAATTTTTGCTGTCTAAAAAGATGACGCGTTTTTCTACCGAGATACACGTAGTATGATATTGGAATACAAATTCCTAACCCCAATCCCAACGCGCCGATAGCGAGAGTAAATATAGCCGCATGATTTGCCGAATTTCCTTCGGCAATTTGGAGACCAAACACGACCGGTATAATGAAGATCAGAGCTATGAGGCTTTGAATGATTGCTCGCTTTGAGGTGGATTCGCGTAGGTAATGTATGCGATTTGCCTCGACGAAATCTCGTTCCATTAAGGAAAAACTTATCTTGCTCGACATCGCGCACCTCAACCTGCTGCATCGTGCAACCAGTCATTAGTGGCTCTAATTACTATCGGTTAATAGACGGTACATGGGCATAGAGAATGCCTGGAAATGGCTCGCTTCCAGCCGTTCCCTAAAAAACAATTTTCCTACAGCCCCCCATTCATGCCATCCCATGATTCGCGGCCGCGCCATTCCCTGAAAACCCCAAGCTGAAGGCATCCTATGTCCGGCAACGCTGACCTATGCCTGCAATCCTCCGCACGCGCGCAGGCGCTCGTGTACGCGAGACACCGTGACGTTTGTGACTTTATGAACGGATCGACCCCGTATAGTTGATCGCTCTCCGCAAACGCTTCGACCGAATTTTTCCCGCACGTCTCGTTACCTTCGTTACCTTTGCCGCCCTTAAGTCCAAACGGATCGAAACAATCGCACGCTCGTTCCACAGCGATACTGAAAAGGGGCCAGACATGAACCAGACCAGCCTCCAGTTCGACCGGCGCCAGACCCTGCTGTCGCTGTTCGCCACCGTCGCCACCCTCCCTGCCGCAACGCGCGCCTTCGCCAAGGTGGCCCCAGCGCCCTCGGATAAATTCACCGCCGCACTCGCGCGCTATGCACAGGACATTCTCGTCCTCAGCCCGGAGAGCGCAACGTCGCTCGGCCTCGACAAGGACGCCAATGCCGCTCTCAAATCGAAGCTTTCCGATATCTCCCCGGCCGGCAATGCCGCCTGGACCCGACATCTCAAGGGCATGCTGGCCGACCTGTCGTCAATCAACCGCACCTCGCTGGGGCAGGCCGACCAGATCCGCTACGACACCGTCCGCCACGCCGCGCAGATGGGCGTCGACGGCGACAGATTTTTCTACGGCGGCGGCGCCAACGGCTTCTTCGGCCGCGCCGTTCCCTATGTCGTCAGCCAGCAGGACGGCACTCTCTCCAACCTGCCCGAATTCCTGAACTCGCAGCATCTCGTCACGACCAGGGCCGATGCCGACGCCTATCTCGCCCGCGCCGAGGCGATGGCCGTCGCGCTCGATCAGGAAAGCGACCGCATCGCCAGCGATGCCGCCAAGGGCGTCGCCCCGCCCTCCTTCGTCGCAAGGAACGCGCTGGGCATCCTGTCCGAATATCGCAAGCGCCCCGCCGCCCAGCAAACGCTGGTCACGTCACTCTCCGAACGCGCCGCCAAGCTCGGCATTGCCGGCGACTGGGCGACCCGCACCACCGCGCTGGTCGAACAGACAATCTATCCCGCGCTCGATCGCCAGATAGCCGCCCTCACCAAGGCGACCGCCAACGCCTCAGATATCGCCGGCGTCCACCGCCTGCCCGACGGCGAGGCCTATTATCGATGGGCGCTCAAGCTTGGCACCACCACCGACATGACGGCCGACGAGGTCCATCAAGTCGGCCTCGAACAGAATCGCGAGATCGAAGCCAAACTTGATGCGATCCTCAAGGGTCAGGGCATGACTCATGGCCCCGTCGGCGAACGTCTCCAGGCGATGACCAAGGATCCCAAGCAACTCTACGCCAATGACGATCAGGGCCGCGCCGCGCTGATCGCCTATCTCAATGACCGGCTCGACGCAGCCCGTGCGCTGATGCCGCGCCTCTCGCACATGCCGCTCAAGGCCCCCGTCCAGATCAAGCGCGTCCCACCGGACATTCAGGACGGCGCCCCGCTCGGCTATATGAACTTCGCCTCGCTCGATGGATCGCGCCCGGCCATCTATTATGTGAATCTGCGCACCACCGCGCTCTGGCCGCGCTACCAGCTCACCACCCTCACCACCCATGAGGGCATTCCGGGCCACGCCTGGCAGGGCGCCTATCTCGCCGAGCATCATGCCGACATCCCCCTGATCTTCTCCGAGATGGGCTTCAACGCCTTCATTGAGGGCTGGGCGCTCTATGCCGAGCAGCTGTGTGATGAGAGCGGTCTTTACGACAATGACCCGCTAAGCCGCCTCGGCTATCTGCAAGCCCAGCAATATCGCGCCTGCCGTCTGGTCGTCGATACCGGCATCCACGCCAAGCGCTGGACCCGCGAACAGGCGATCCAGTTCATGGTGCAGCACACCGGCCGCAACGTCCAGGCGATGACCAGCGAAGTCGACCGCTACTGCGTCTGGCCCGGTCAGGCCTGCGGCTACAAGATCGGCCACAACAAGATTCTGGCGGAGCGCGAGCGCGCCAAAGCAGCGCTGGGCAGCCGTTTCGACCTCGCCGCCTTCAACGACACGGTGGTGAAGACCGGCGGCGTCCCGCTCTCCGTCCTCCCCACCGCGATCGACCAGATGATAGCGGCGGCAAAGATTTGAATTACAAAATTAAGCCGTGCTCCTGCGAAGGCAGGAGCCCAGTTCGGTGGTCGGGCCTTGGGCTCTTGCCTTCGCAGGAGCACGTGGATTTCCCGATAAAACGAAAGAAGGGCTAGGCCCCCCCTTGCCAGGCCTTGATCGCGTCTACCGGCGAAACCAGCATCAGCACGTTCAATATGAGGTTGTCGCGGATGACGGCCAGCGTCAACAATTCGAACCCCACGCAGATGGCTATGCTCGCCCAGAGAGGCAGGCGGCGCGCAAGCAGGAAGCCAAGCGACATAAAGCCTAGATCGGACAGCGAATTGAGTATGCTGTCTCCCGTGTAACCGAGTGCAATCGTCGCGGTGCGATAGCGATCGATGATGAAGGGGCTGTTCTCCGCGATCTCCCACGCCCCCTCGATCAGCATCGCCAGCGCCAGCCGCTCCCCGACCGCGCGGCGTCGCAACAACCACCAGCCGAACGCATAGAAAAGGAAGCCGTGGATCAGATGGCTGGGGCTGTACCAGTCGCTCAAATGCTGGCTATTCCCGCTGTCGACAGCGCCATGCCACAATTCGACCGTGCCGCACGCGCAGATCGGCGGCCGTCCGAGGGACAGCAGCGTGATCGCGGTCGCTAATAAAATGGCGCCACACAGGATGGAGGATCGCTTTGCCGTCATGATCCTCTCAACTGCGGCTAATGGTCGGGGAGAGAGGATGGGAATGTGCACTAAAAATTTGCTGTATTGACACACTGCATCTCCTGCGAGTTGCGGAAATCCTTGTTATAGAGTTATGACTGCTACGCTTGATTGCTACGCCAAGCGTAGTAGATGCCGCAGTATGCGTAGATGAGATCCCGGAGCAGCCGGAACTCCTCTTCCGAGAGATCACTCCCGACGAGACGGAGGACGTCGTCCA
>CAYLIK010000147.1:0-7773 GCA_964383565.1 uncultured Sphingomonadaceae bacterium | reverse complement strand
CTGCGAACCCTCCAGCCCGCAAATGGCCGAGCGGAAGAAGGATCGCGCGGGCTAAGCAATCAGGGCCGCGTCTGGCCTGTCCCCCGCACCAACCATTTGTAGGTGGTCAGTCCTTCCAGCGCGACCGGGCCGCGCGCGTGCATGCGCCCGGTCGAAATGCCGATCTCAGCGCCCAGCCCGAATTCGCCGCCGTCGGCGAACTGGGTCGAGGCGTTGTGCATCACGATCGCTGAATCGACGCCGGTCAGGAAACGGTCGGCGGTCGGCTGGTCTTCGGTGATGATCGCGTCGGTATGGTGCGAACCATGCCGGGCGATGTGCGTCATTGCCCCCTCGATGCCATCGACGAGCGCCACTGACAGGATCGCGTCGAGATATTCAGTATCCCAGTCATTGTCCGCCGCCGGGGCAATGCGGCCATCGAAAGCGCGAATCTCTTCAGTGCCGCGCAATTCGCAACCGGCGTCGATCAGCGCCGACAGGATCGGTTTGGGGTCGCCATAGGCACGGTCGATCAGCAACGTCTCAGTCGCGCCACAGATGCCGGTGCGGCGCATCTTGGCGTTGACGACCAGCGCCAGCGCCTTCTCCGGATCGGCCGCCTTGTCGACATAGCTGTGGTTGAGCCCGTCGAGATGGGCAAGCACGGGCACCCGCGCTTCCTCCTGCACGCGGGCGACGAGGCTCTTGCCGCCGCGCGGGACGATGATGTCGATCAGCCCTTGCGCGCGCAGCATTGCACCCACCGCCGCACGATCAGTGACGGGAATGAGCTGGATCGCATCCTCGGACAAGCCAGCCTCGCGCAGGCCCGCGATCAGGCAGGCATGGATCGCCCGGCTGGTCTCGATCGCCTCGGATCCGCCGCGCAGGATGCAAGCATTGCCCGCCATCATCGACAACGCACCGGCATCGGCCGTCACATTGGGGCGGCTTTCATAGATGATCCCAACCACGCCGAGCGGCACACGCACGCGCTGGAGCAGCAGACCGTTGGGCCGTGTCGTTTCGTCTATCACCTGACCAACCGGATCGGGCAGTGCCGCTACGGCTTCCAGCCCGGCCGCCACGCCTTCGATCCGCCTGGGGTCGAGTTTTAGCCGATCGATCATCGCCGCGGACAAGCCGTTCGCTTCGCCACGCGCGACATCACCCGCATTGGCGGCCAGTATCTCAGCTTCATTGGCGCGCAAGGCGGACGCGGCGGCGCGCAGTGCGGCAGCCTTGGTCGCGGTCGGCGCCTGAGCGAGCACGGCAGAGGCCGCGCGGGCGCGCCGTCCCATGTCAGCGATCAGGGCATCCGCATCGAGCGGGCGTTCAAGCGTGGCGGTCTCGGTCATGCGGCTCCCTTATCACGACGACCCGTTTTTGCGAAGCGCCAGCCGGCGTCATTAACCAGAATGCTTGGCGCCCCGTTAACTTCAAGCACGTTAATTTCTTCCGCGTAATGAAGCTTCAGTCCCGCGAAATGGACTGAGACTAACTGGATGAGGATGCGCCCACGTGGCGCGCTGAATTGGGGGCGAGGATGACTGTTTTTACGGCTTCGACACAGGCGCAGCTCGACTCCGCCCTGACGCAACTCAAGAGCGGCGACACGCTGCAGCTTGGCGCGGGCGCTTATTCATTCGTTCTTTCGAGCAAGGCCTTCACCAGCAATGTGACGATCACTTCGCTCGATCCCGCCAATCCGGCGCGGCTGAGCTGGATGAAGGTCACCGACACCAGCAACCTCACCTTCAAGAACCTCGAAGTCGGCCGTTCGCTCGGCTCGACCGAGACGATTGATAGCTCGCTCTCCAAGGTCAATGGTGGTTCCAACATCACCTTCGATACGGTTCATTTCCACGGATCGATGGACGGCAACCCCACCAATGACGGCACCGGCATCACCTTTGGCGGCGTCAACGGCATCAAGCTGATCAACAGCGAGTTCGAACAGCTTGGCCGTGGCGCGGTGTTTGGTTCATCAACCAACATCACTATTGCCAACAACCGGTTCCATGACATCCGGTCCGACGGTATCGACTTCTCCGCCGTCACCAACGTGGTGATCGACGGCAATCACTTTACCAATTTCAGCCGCATCAGCAGCGATCATCCGGACGCCATCCAGTTCTGGACGACCAACACCACCCGGCCCTCCACAGATATCGTGATCCGCAACAACGTCATCCTGGAAGGGAATGGCAGCGGCATGCAGGGCATCTTCATGCGCGACGAGCTGGGCACGCTGCCTTATGAGCGCGTGACGATCGAGAACAACCTGATCTACGAAACCAACATGTCCAACGGCATCACCGTGATGGGCGGCAAGGACATTACGATCCGCGGCAACACAGTCCTGTCGCCAAGCGAGGACACCGTGCCCGTCTGGATCCGCGTGGAAAACGTCACCGGCGGAACGGTCACCAAAAACCTCACCGACAAATTCTATACCGGGTCAAACACCAGCGTCAGCATCACCGACAATCTGCTGACGGCCAGCTCGGGCCTCAGCGCGTCATTGCTGAGTTTCGCCAACCTCGCCAGCATGACGACCTCCCAGCTTTATGTGAGCGGCTATGGCTATACCGCACCGAGCAGCGGCGGCGGCACGACCGGCGGCACTACCACGACTGATCCCACCACGACCACGGGAGGAACGACCGGAGGCACGACCACGACGGATGGTTCGGGCTCAACCTCCGGCGGCACTACCACCGACGGTTCCGGTTCCACCTCTGGCGGGACGACCACCACGAAGCCCGGAAAGGGCAGGGGCCGCAAGAACGCCGTAACGTCCAAGACGTCGCTCTCGTCCACCGACTATTCCTCCTATTTCAGCGCCGGCACGCTTTCCGACGCCTTGCCTGAGCTTCAGTCGAGCAGCAGCCTGACCTCACAGTCGACCTTCCGGTCCAGCGCGAGCGCCGCGAGCCTGGCTAAGGCGCAGCGTTCGACTGTCAGGTCGGCCGCCTATTTCACCAACCCCTCCACCACCACCATTCACGGGTTCGATTTCCGCCGCTTACTGACCTTCGGCCAGTAAGCTGAACGATTTGCGGCATCTGCGCCGCCGGGCTAGTCATGCGGGGATGGATAGAATCCGCGCATGATCCTGCCCAACCGCGCTCAGCACACTGGCGATGTCGCGGATCATTATGATGAGCTGGACGCTGTCTACCGCGCAATCTGGGGCGAACATGTCCACCATGGCCTGTGGCGAACCGGCCGGGAAAGCGCGACAGAAGCTGTCGAGGCTTTGTCCGACCATGTCGGTGCATTGTTGGGATTAGGCGGCGAAGCCCCGCCAAGGGCGCTGATCGACATCGGCTGCGGCTATGGAGCCACGGCGCGCCGTTTCGCCGTCCGCCACGGCGCGAGCGTGACCGGCTACACATTGTCCCGGGAACAGGCCGGGCATGCGCCATCAACCCAGCGCGTCACTATTCGCGTCGGGGATTGGCTGCACAATGATCTGCCCGAAGGCAGTGCCGACGCAGCCTATGCCATTGAGAGCAGCGAACATATGGCCGACAAGGCGGGTTTCCTGGCGCAAGCCTTTCGCGTGCTGAAGCCAGGCGGACGACTGGTCATCTGCGCATGGCTGGCGGCGGAGAATGCCGGACCTTGGACGGTCCGCCATCTGCTTGAGCCGATCTGCCGGGAAGGGCGGCTGGCCTCCATGGGGACCCGCACCGATTATGTGGAATGGGCTGAACGGGCGGGCTTTACCCTGCGATCCTATGAAGATGTCAGCCGGCAGGTGCGCCGGACCTGGACGATCTGCGCCGGGCGCTTTGCCCGCACGCTGGTGACTGATCCGGCTTATATGCGACTCGTTGCGAGCCGGAAGACGCGCAATCGGATCTTCGCGCTCAGCCTGCCGCGCCTGATCCTCGCTTACCGCACCGGCGCGATGCGCTACGGCGTCTTCGCTTTCGACAAGCCGGTGCAGGGCACGATCGCCTTGGGCTCGGGACGGGCGCCAACCGCTTCGAACAGCGTGATATAACCGTTCACCTCGGGCATGACCTTGCGTTCGACCAGCCGATAGCCCACCGCCGCGAATTCGCAGTCGAGCAGCTCGCCCGGCATCCCATGCTCCATGATCGGCCGGTCGGCGTCCACCACCACGACTTGACCGCCCGCCGCCAGCGAGGGCCGCAGCCGCCAGAGGAATTCATAGGGCGTCCGGATCTCATGATACATATGCATCATGAACACCCGATCGAAGCTGCTGGGCGGCAGCTTGGGATCGGCCGGCGCGCCAAGTTTGACGCTGACATTGTCCAGCGCCTCGCGAGTGACGCGATCGGCCAGTTTGTCTCGCACCGCAGGCACGATGTCCTGCGCGACGACGCGGCCTTGCTCACCAACACGGGTGGCGAGGCGCACGGTGTAATAGCCTTCGCCCGCGCCGATATCGGCGACGGTCATGCCCTGCTTGATACCCGCCTCGCGCATCACGCGATCAGCCTCGCGCACCTTGTCGCGCGCATCCTCGGTCGAATAGCGGCTGGAAACGATTGGCGCGACCGGGCGGTGCGCCTGCGGGAAGGCCTTGCTCGGAACATCCTCATCATTCTGCGGCGGCTTATGGCAAGCCGCCGCCATCAGCAGCATCGACAGCAGGATGCCGCGACGGATCAATCGACGTCCTCCACCTCGACCTTTTCGCCGGTCACGCGCTGGGCAAGGGCAGCCGCCATGAAACGGTCGAGATCCCCGTCAAGCACGTCGCTTGGCGCTGTCGAGGTCGTTCCGGTGCGGAGATCTTTGACGAGTTGATAGGGCTGGAGGACATAGGACCGGATCTGGTGGCCCCAGCCGATATCGGTCTTGGTAGCGTTCTGGGCGTTGGCGACTGCCTCACGCTCGGCCAGTTCACGCTCATAAAGGCGCGCGCGAAGCTGGCTATAGGCCTCGGCCTTGTTCTTGTGCTGCGACCGCTGGTTCTGGCACTGGACGACGATGCCGGTGGGCAGATGCGTGATGCGCACCGCGGAATCGGTCGTGTTGATATGCTGCCCGCCCGCGCCCGACGCGCGATAGGTGTCGATGCGCAGCTCGCTTTCGTTGATGTCGACTTCGATATTGTCGTCGATCACCGGATAGACCCACACCGACGAGAAGCTGGTGTGCCGCCGGGCCGAGCTGTCGTAGGGCGAAATGCGGACCAGCCGATGCACGCCGCTCTCGGTCTTGGCATAACCATAGGCGTTCTCGCCCTTGACCAGCAAAGTCGCGGATTTGATCCCGGCCTGCTCGCCCGCATGATAGTCGACCAGCTCGACCTTGTAGCCATGCCGTTCCGCCCAGCGCGTGTACATGCGCTGGAGCATTTCGGCCCAGTCCTGGCTTTCGGTGCCACCTGCCCCGGAGTTGATTTCGACGTAGGTGTCGTTGGCGTCAGCCTCGCCCGAAAGCAGCGCTTTCACCTTGTCCCGATCGGAACGCTCCGCCAGTGCGGCGAGGCTCGAAACCGCGTCATCGACCAGTGCATTATCGCCCTCGGCCTCGGCCATCTCCATCAGCTCGACGGTGTCTGACAGCTCGGTTTCGATCGCCTTGGTCGCGCCGATCGCTTCGTCAAGGCGACGCCGTTCGCGCATGACGTCCTGCGCCTGCGCGGGATCGTCCCACAGCTTGGGATCCTCGACGCGGTTGTTCAGCTCGTCGAGCCGCCGGAGCGCACGATCCCAATCCAGGGAACGCCGCACCAGCGCCAGCGCCTGGTTGATCTGATCGACATGGGCTTGCGCTTCGGCGCGCATTGGAACTCTCCGCGGAATCAAACAACAACGTCAGCCTGACACAAGTTTGGCGGACGGTCGGGGATGGGCAGTTAGTAGATACCGCCCTGTCTTTGCAAGAAATCGGTGTCCGCCGCGGTGCGGGGCTTTGCCAGCGCCTCGTCGATCTTGAGCTGTTCCTTCCGGCTTGGACGCTTCGGCTCATTCTCGGGCTTGAAGGCTTCCCAGATGATCGCCGACTTGGGATCGTCGGTCGGCCAGCCTGAGAAGACGCGGCGGCCGGAGGCGCGGTCGATCCGCATCATCCGCACGCCGGGCGAAACCTTGAACGGCACGACCGGCATGCCTTCGAATGCTTTGACCGCGAATTCCTTCCAGATCGGCGCGGCTGTGTTGCCGCCCTGCGCATAGCCGCCGAGCGATCGGGGCTGGTCGTAGCCGATATAGACGCCCGCCACGAGATCGGCCGATCCGCCCACGAACCACACATTGGTCGGCCCGGAGGTCGTGCCGGTCTTGCCGAACAGCGGACGGCCCATGTCGCGCAGCCGCGTCGCGGTGCCGCGCTGGACGACGCCTTCGAGGATATGGAGCGTCTGGTAGGCGGTCATCGGGTCCATCACCTGCCGGGCGCGAACCGGCGGGCGCGGCATCGGCTTGCCGTCCCAGTCGGGCATGTTGCATCCCTCGCACGAGCGCGGATCGGCGCGGTAGATCACCTTGCCCCGGCGATCCTGCACATAATCGATCAGCGTCGGCGTCAGCGAACGGCCCTGATTGGCGAGCATCGCATAGGCGTTGGTCAGCTTGAGAACCGTGGTGTCCCCGGCGCCGAGCGCGATCGACAGCACCGCCGGATATTCGCCGATCCCCATCGTCTTGATCGTCTTGACCACATTGGCCATGCCGGTCTGCGAAGCGGCGCGCACCGTCATCAGGTTGCGGGACTGCTCCACGCCCCATCTCATGGTCTTGGGGCCTGCATAGCCTCCCGAAAAATTGCGGAAGCATTTCTGCCCAAGCCGCACCGACTGGAACACGCAGAACGGCCCGTCTACGATGATCGAGGCCGGCGTCATCCCATGATCGAGCGCCGAGGCGTAGACGAACGGCTTGATCGTCGATCCCGGCTGGCGAAGCGCCTGCGTGGCGCGGTTGAACGACGCGCCGCGTGCATCGAACCCGCCCTGCATCGCATAGACGCGGCCGGTGTGCGGATCTTCGGCGACGAAGCCGCCGGACACTTTCGGGATGCTGCGCAGCGCCCAGCTTCCGCCATTCTTCTTCACGACAATGACGTCGCCCGCCTTGAGGCTGTTAAAGGCGGAGGTCGCGGTCCCGCGCTTGGGCATGGCAGCGCCCGAGGCGGGCAGTGTCCCAGTGGACCCGTCCGCGAAGCCGATCTGGGCATCCCCGCCCGACACGCTCAGGACGACGGCAGCGATCCAATCCGGAAAGCCGGTGCCGATCTGCGCAGCGGCGAGGCGGCGAGGCCAGCCTTCGCTGGTCTCGATGGTCCCGCTCGGCCCGCTCCAGCCGCGCCCGCTCTCATAGCGGATCAGGCCGTTGCGCAGCGCGTCGGCGGCGGCAGACTGCATGAGGGGATTAAGCGAGGTGCGAACCCACAGCCCGCCCGCATAAACGCTGTTCGGACTGTCCTTGTCGGTCTCGCCGAATTTACCCATCAGCGAGCGGCGCACTTCCTCGATAAAATAGCCGCCGACTTGCTCATTGGGCGGCGGGATCGGGCGGCGCGTCTCGAGCGGCGTGGCAACGGCGGCGGCGTAAGCGGCCTCATCGATGAAGCCATTGTCCCGCATTTCGCCAAGCACCCAGTTGCGCCGGGTGAGGGCGCGATCAAGGTGGCGGACCGGATCATAGTTGGACGGCGCCTTGGGCAGGATCGCGAGATAGGCGGCCTCGGGCAGGGTGAGTTGATCGACGTCCCTGTCGAAATAGGCGCGCGATGCGGACTGCACGCCATAGGCGTTCCGGCCGAGGAAGATCTGGTTGAGATAAAGCTCGAGAATTTGCT
>CAYLIK010000146.1:0-7803 GCA_964383565.1 uncultured Sphingomonadaceae bacterium | reverse complement strand
CCTCCTGCAGGCGGAGTCCCAGATGCGGCCGGCAGAAGTTGTAGTAGGAGACGGCGAACCAACTCATCGCGACATGCTGCTCGAGGTCTTTCGAGAAGGTGTAGACCTTCCGTGCCTTCCGGCTGTTGTGCTGGCGGACGGTGGCATTGAAGCGTTCGACGAAGCTCGTGTTGACGTGCGTCGAGACCGCCGAGCGGGCCAAGGCCCGGGCCAGCTGCCGCGCCGTGCCAAACACCCGGCGAAGGGTCACCTGCACGACCCGGCCCTTGCGCCGGAGCTTGTGCACCATGGCGTAGACCAACTCCGGCGGGGGTACCAGCCGAGGCTTGCGGGGCCGCCCCCGCCTGCCCGTCCTGGGAACGGGTTGCGGGACGCCGTAGGTCGTCAAGAGCGCCCCCGCATAGACCCGATACTCGTCGGTGGTGATCAGGGTCGGCAGCCCGTGGTCCGTGCGCTGCGCGAAATCGCTCCAGAGCGCCTCGGCGTTCTGCTGGCTGCGCGGGCCGATCACCAGCGACACGGCCAACTTCGTCTGGGCATCCACCACCGTGTGGTCCCCTTGACTCCCTTTACCCTCATCCGCGGGATCGGTGCGGTCGCAGCGGGCCTCTTTGTTTCCCCACGAAGGCCCACATCTCGTCAGCCTGCGCTTCCTTCACCCGCACATGGCGCACCCGCTCCTCGTGCAGGGCCTTCCCGTGCTCACCCAGCGTACGGTTCCAGCGGATCACCGTCTCGTGATGGGTCCCCAGCAATCGAGCCGTCTTGCGCATCCCATCCCCTTCCGCCACGTGCTGGGCGATGGCGATCGCTTTGGCCTCCGACAGCTTGGCCTGATACCAGGGGGTGCCCTTGCGCTCCGAGAACTCGCGCTTGCACGTGCGACACCGCAGGTTGCGAATCCGCTGCGTCTGCCGGTCCACCCAGGAGTGTTGGGAGAGGTTCCCTGCGCCCTTTTTCCCAACGTCTGGGCACTGCGGGTTCTGACAGCAACAGACCGAGAGCGGTACGTCTGGACGCTGCCCCATGCCTGTGGCTGGCCTCCTTTCTCGTCTGCATCACGGCCAGCATGGTAGCAGGTTCAGCGAGAGAAGTCATGTGAGCGTACCAGACCAGTAGGAATATGTCTACTATCTATGTAATATGTCTACTATCTATGCGCGCGCCAATCCTCCTGAATGAGGACGCGCAGGGCGCGCTCGATCGCTTCCCGTTTTGTGTGCGAGCCGCTGACCTTGGCGGCAAGTTCGAGCAGTTTAGGATCAATCAACCGAGACCGAGAGGCGCATCTGACCCTCTGTGTGACACCACAAGGATACACCGAGACGTGGTGCATTTCGATGGCGTCCTGAGAGCGAAGGAGGTTGTTCCATGCGAATCGTGGTGGGTATATTGAAAGCCAGCGCTGTAGCAAGCCTCTTAATGGTTTGGCCACAAGTTTTCCTTCAGCCTATCGCCTACGCCAGAGAGGAAGAGATGCCATCAGCCAGGCGTTGCCAGGATGCAAGACTCCAGCCGGCACACCAACAGTTTGGTCAGGCCGCCGATGGCGTTCGCGACGCCAGGCCGGGAGCGCCAAGCTATCTTGATGTGGAAAACGCTGAGCTGCTCTCATTTGAGGAAAGCGAAAGGCTAGAACTTCGCTTGGTCACCGGCCTGTTTCCAGCCTCTGGGTCTGTAAAGGCAATCTACCGCTTTCTATTTGACACGGATGGCCGTACGGTGACAGGAAGGTCAGTGGAAGGCGTGGCGGGTATCGAGCGGGAAGTGCGGATTGAAGCAACCGGAGACCAAGCCCTGGGTTCTGTGAATGTGGTTGGCTCCGTTCTGGACTACGTCAGCAACAAGAAGGCCTCGTTGCCGACTACAGTGAAGCACTCGCATGTCGTCGTAACCGATGTAGGTTCTGATGAGCCGGTGGGCGAAAGTTTTTCGGCAACAATTCCTCGCGCTCTGGTGGCGCTTGAGGCGGATCAGGTTCCAGTAACTCTTATAGCACAGGACGCTGGCGAAAATATTGGCGATATCGCGTCGTTTGTTTTCAATCAGAAGGCGTGGGAACCCTATGTGAAGCTGACCCTCGGCTCGGCAGCGGTCGGGGAACCGATGTCGTTCGCTGTCAAAGCCTTAACTCCGAACGCCACCTTCACACTCAGCATCCAACCCATGTACAGAGTGCTAGTGGATAAGCTTGGTCGCGACGGGAGCTTCAGTGGCGCCTTTATCCTCCCCCCGCTGTGGAAGGGTAGTTACTTTGTCGAAGCGCGGGATGAAGCGGGCGCATTCGCATTCGCACTGATGTCGTGTGCTCCCTGAGGTTGAGGAGGTGAGAACTATGCGGATCATCGTTGGAATCACCGGGGCGTCGGGGGCGATGTTTGGGGTGGACTTCGTGCGGCGCTGTCCGGCGGAGAAGTTTCTGATCCTCACGAAGTGGGGGCGGTATGTGCTCAAGGAAGAAACCGGCCTCACTGAGCCGCACTTAGCCGAGCACGTCAAGCGCAGCTTCGCCGATGAGGACCTCGCGGCGCCATTTTCGTCCGGCTCGAACCCGTTCGATGCGCTCGTCATCCTGCCGTGCTCGGTGTCGACCATGGCGAAGATCGCCTGCGGGCTGGCAGATACGTTGCTGACTCGCACGGCCCAGGTGGCGCTCAAGGAGCGGCGCCGGCTCATCATCGGGCTGCGCGAGACTCCGCTCTCGACGATCCATCTTGAGCAAGCCTACAAGCTCTCACAAGCCGGCGCCATCGTCATGCCCATCTCGCCGCCGTTTTACCATCGCCCGCAGACCATTGAGCAGATGGTGGAGCAGTTTACTGACAAGCTCCTCTCGCTCTTGGGCTTTGAGACGCAGCTTGCGTGGAAACCCGAGGCGCTTGACTGATAACTGAGGTTGCATGAATGTATTCAATATGCTACATTCATGCTCATGCTGCCGTTCAATCAGACGCTCCTCTTATGGCGCCGGTATCGCGGGCTCACACAGGACGCGCTGGCCAGGCGCGCCGGGCTGGCCCGGCCGAATCTTTCGACGATTGAGCAGGGACGGCGTGAGGTGACGTTGACCACGCTGCGCGCGCTGGCGGCGGCGTTGGATGTGCGTCCCGGCGTGCTCGCGGATGGCGTGGTCCCCGGCGTGATGGAGGGGCCATCGCAGCCGCTCTCTCGGCAGCGTTTGGAGCGTATCGCCGATGGGGTGTGGCGCGGGACAGCCCTCAGCGATCCTGAGGAGCAAGCCGTCGCCGCAGCGCTCAAGCGCATTGTCGGCCCGCTTGTCGTCGCAAGACACCGGCGGCGAGGAGGCGCGCAACGCCAGCCGCGTGAGGCGCGCCTTGCGTGGCTATGGCTGCACGCCGCCTATCCTCCTGAGGTCGTCCGCAGCCTCGTGCAGCGCGTCGGCGAACGAGGGCAGAGGGAATGAACCCGCGCCAAATCGACCGCTTCTTCGGTATCTTGGCGCGCGAATTGGATCAACCCGTCACGGTGATTCTGACGGGAGCGGCGGCGGGGTCGCTCTTCGGCCATGTGCGCCCAAGCCGTGACATCGATTTCGCCATCCGTCCTGCTCGGCGAGGGGCGAGCCAATGGCAGCGGATTGAAGAGGCGATCGCCCATGCCACGCAGCGCAGTGGTATCAGCGTCAATTACGCGGAGGACATCGACCGGTGGGGAGCGATCTCGCTGATGGATTATGCGCGGCACACTCTACCGTACCGGCGCTTCGGCAACGTGCGGGTTCAGCTCTTGGATCCGGCGTATTGGTCCATCGGCAAGATCAGCCGGTACCTCGATCCCGATGTCCAGGATTTGATCGGCGTGCTGAGTCGGCACCCGGTCCCAGCCCAGCGGCTCCTGAAGATATGGGCCAGAGCGCTCCGAGCGAGTCCACGCTCAACCGCCTCGACGATGTTTCGCCGCCAGGCGGAGCACTTCCTTCGGACGTACGGCATGCGGATTTGGGGCAAGCGGTTTAACGCGGAGCGCAGCATCAAAAAGTTCCAGGAATTGTTAGCGGACAGTCATGCCTGACCTGCAATCGTTTCTCTCGCTGCTGGAGCGCGACGGACAGCTCGCGCACGTGCGCGTCGAGGTCGATCCGGAGCTTGAGGTTGCGGAGATTGCCATGCGCGTCGTCAAGCAGCAAGGGCCGGCCCTGCTCTTTGAGCACGTGAAAGGCTCCGAGATTCCGCTGGCGATCAATCTGCTTGGCAGCGAGCGGCGTATCGAGCTGGCCCTTGGGCGGCACCCGCAGCAAGTGGGGGATGAGCTGCGCCGGTTGCTTGAAGCGGCGATGCCGCCGCGGCCGAAGCGGCTGCTCGATGAGTGGCGCACGATCGGCCGCGTCCTGGCGATGCCGCCTCAGCGCGTGTCGCGGGCCGTGTGCCAAGAGGTTGAAGAGCCGCCGGATCTGGGCTGGCTGCCCATCATGAAATGCTGGCCGAAGGACGCCGGGCGCTTCATCACCTGTGGCATGGTTATCACCTACGACCCGGAGACCGACGCGAGAAACGTCGGCATCTACCGCATGCAGGTGGTCGGGCCGGATCGTGTGCTCATGCATTGGCAGATCCAAAAAGGCGGCGGCTTTCATTATTGGAAGGCCGAGCAGCGCGGCCAGGCGCTGGCGGTTGCGGTGGCGATCGGGGGCGATCCGATCCTCTATATCGCCTCCGTCGCCCCGCTGCCCGAAGGCATCGATGAGCTGGCGTTCGCCGGATTCCTGCGAGGCCATCGAGTGCCGCTGGTGTACGGCAAGACCAAGGTCACCGCGGTGCCGGCGGACGCGGAGATCATCCTGGAGGGCATCGTGCCGCCGGATGAGCGGATGCCTGAGGGCCCGTTCGGCGACCACTTCGGCCACTATTCCCATCCGGCCCCGTTTCCCGTCCTGTGGGTGCAAACGATGACGCGACGCCGCGCGCCGATCTATCAGGCGGCTGTCGTCGGCAAGCCCCCTCAAGAGGACCGGTACATCGGCAACGCGGTGCAGCAGATGCTGCTGCCGATGATCCGGCTGATGCATCCGGAGGTCAGGGATGTCTGGGCGTACTATGAAGCGGGGTTCCATAGCCTGGCCGTGGTCTCCGTGGTGGAACGATTTGCCAAGGAAGGGATGAAGACCGCCCTCGGGCTGCTGGGCACTGGGCAGATGGCGCTCACCAAATGCCTGATCGTGGTGGATGCTGAGGTCGACGCGAGAGACTTCAACGCCGTCTTAGCGGCTGTGCGCGATCACTTCGATCCGTCGGAGGACTTCCTCTTGCTTCCCGGAGTGCCTTTTGATACGCTGGATTTCACCAGTTTGACGCTGAACGTCGGCAGCAAAATGGTCCTGGATGCCACGCGCAACGGCCTCCAGGGACGTCGTCCTCCTGCACCGGCTACGGATCGCATCAAGACCCTCCATCCCCGCATTCGGGATGCGCGATTCTTAGAAGACGCTCTGCTCGCCGTCCAAGTCGAGGGGGAAGGGCGCGAGGTGATCAGCACCCTGATCCGAGCCGAGCCGCTCGCCGGCGTCAAAGTGATCGCGGTTGTGAGCGAGGACGTAGCACTCGATGATCGCGAGAGCCTCTTATGGGGCATCTTCACGCGATTCGATCCGGCGCGCGATGTGATGTTTACGTCAGCCGAACTGCACGGCGCCTGGCCCGTGTATCGAGGATGCCTGGGCATTGATGCGACGTTCAAATCCGGGTACCCGGAACCTGTGGTGATGGATCCACGCGTGCAGCGACGAGTGACGACTCGATGGGCTCAGTATTGGACCGCATAGCGCAGAAGATCGAAGGGCACGAGCGGCTCACGCGGCAGGACGCGCTGGAGCTGTTCAAGACCGATGAGATCATCCGCCTGGGCCGCTTGGCGGATGAGGCGAAGCGGGCGCTGTGGGGCTCGCACGTCCACTTCGTCATCAACCGGCAAATCAATCCGTCGAATGTCTGCGTGCTCTCCTGCCGGTTCTGCGACTTTGCCACCAAGCGGGGACGGCCCAACGCGTATGAAATGACGATCGACGACATCATCGCACGCTGCAACGCCGAGCTGCGCGAGGTGCACATCGTCGGCGGGCTGCATCCTGACTGGCCCTGGCGCTACTACCTCGACATGTTCCGCGCGATCAAATCCAACTTTCCGCAGATTCAGATCAAGGCCTGGACCGCCGTCGAGATCGACTTCTTCTCCAAGAAGTTTCGGCTCGGCGTCGAAGACGTCCTGCGCCAACTGCAGGCTGTCGGGCTCTCCGCCTTGCCCGGGGGCGGGGCCGAGGTCTTCTCCGAGCGGGTGCGCAAGGCGCTGTTTCCGTTTAAGATCGGCGCGCCGCGGTGGCTGGAGATCCATCGCATCGCCCATCGGCTCGGCATTCCGACGAACTCCACGTTGCTGTACGGGCACATGGAAACCTATGAAGAGCGCGTGGATCACATGCTGAAGCTGCGCGAGCTGCAAGATGAAACCCACGGGTTCATGAGCTTTATCCCGCTGGCGTATCAGCCGGGCAAGACCCGCGTCGTCGCGCGCCAAGCCTCGGCGATGGAAGACGTGAAGACGATCGCGATCGCGCGGCTGCTGCTCGACAACATCCCGCACATCAAAGCGTACTGGGTGACCATGGGGGAAGACACCGCCTCGGTGGCCCTCCATTTTGGCGCCGATGATATCGACGGCACGATTGGGGAGGAGCGCATCATGCATGCCGCCGATGCGGCGTCCCCGATCAGTTTGACGCGGGGCCGTTTGGTGGAATTGATCCGTGAAGCCGGGTGTCTGCCCGTCGAGCGCGACGCCCTCTATCGCACCCTCCACATCTATGACGAGCATGTTGCTTGCGAAAGTCCCGTATCTTAACAGCGTCCCGTTCTTCCGCGGACTGCAGCTCGAAGAGCGCTGGCAGTTCACCGAGGGCGTCCCGCGCGCGTTAGGGGCGCTGGCGGCGGACGGGAAGATCGCGGCCGGCCCGTTGCCGCTCGCTGATTACCTTCGTTTGCAGGATCGATTCGAGCGGCTCGGCCATTTCGGCATCGCCGTCCGCGGCCGGGCGCGCAGTGCCTTGCTCTTCGCTCGCAAACCGCTGCGGCAACTGGATGGGGCGGTGGTGGCCGTGACTGAAGAAAGCTCGACGACGGCACGCCTGCTGCGGCTGCTGCTGGAGCAGCGCTACCACGTGACTCCTGCCTCCTACACGGGACACCGCAGCGATGCGGACGCCGTGTTGCTCATCGGTGATGAGGCCCTCCGATTCCAGCGGACGAATACCCAGTATCCCTACGAAATCGATGTCGCCTTCGAGTGGTGGCTGTGGCAGCATTTGCCGTGCGTCTTCGCCGTCTGGGCCATTCGCAAGGACGTCAGCCCGCAGCAGAAAAAATCGCTAGAATTGAGCCTCGCTCGATCCCTCGCCATCAACCTCGGACAACTCGACGCGATTGCGCAGGACGCCTCCGCTCAATTCGGACTGCCGGCGGAAGAGATCGTGACCTATCTCTCAGGATTCATCTATCGGCTGAGCGCGCCGGAGCAGGAAGCGATTGATCGGTTCCAGGGCTTGCTTGAGAAGCATGATTTGCTGTCCGCGATCCCGGCATGAGTAGTCTGATCTGCTCTGAATCGATTGAAGAGAAGGTTCTTTCAGGAAGCCGGCTCAGCCGCGAGGAAGGGCTATGGCTGTGGCAGCGAGGCGACCTATTGGAACTCGGCCACCTCGCGAATCAGATCCGGTATCGGCTCAATCCACAGCGACGGGTGACGTTCGTCATCGACTCGAATCCCAATTACACGAACGTCTGCATTACCGATTGC
>CAYLIK010000145.1:0-7826 GCA_964383565.1 uncultured Sphingomonadaceae bacterium | reverse complement strand
GTCTGGATACTTCTTGCGTTCGCCATTCAGCATGATGTCCATCACCGTGTCAGACGCGTCGTCGGACAAACCGCTTGCCGGGCAGCTGCTGCACGCGCGCTTTGAGCTCCAGGCGCAGCAGCGCTGAGGCGCAGACCGCCGCCGGCAGGCCGCTGGTCAGCGCCAGCGCATCCAACTCCTGCGGCTCATCCGAGCGCATGTGTTGTAACAGCCTTTGCTCCTCGCCGTCAAGCTCGTTTTGTTCTGACGAGGCGGTGGTCGTCTCCAGCAGTGTGCGGCGCACATCCGTTTCGCACGGTTCCAAGCGCAGCTCCTCCAGAATATCCTCGACGCTGGTGACCAGCCGCGCGCCCTGCTTCAAGAGCCAGTGAGTACCCTGCGAGCTCAGCGCATCGGCGTGGCCCGGCACCGCAAAGACCTCCCGCCCCTGCTCGAGCGCGCAGTCGGCGGTGATCAGCGCGCCGCTTCGGCGGGTCGCCTCGACAATCACTACCCCAAGCGACAAGCCGCTGATCAGGCGATTGCGCCGAGGAAAGTTCTGCGCCAACGGCTCCATGCGCATCGGATACTCGGAGATGACCGCACCAGAGGCGGTGATGCGATCCGCCAGTTCCTGATGCTCGGGCGGATACATCCGGCTCAGACCGCCACCCAACACCGCCAGCGTTCTTCCCTGCGCCTTCAACGCGCCCCGGTGGGCGGCCGCGTCAATCCCGCGGGCCAAGCCGGAGACAATCGTCACGCCGTGGACGGCCAGCTCAGCGGCCAGACGCTCGGCCATCTGTAACCCATAGAGGGAGGCGTGCCGGGATCCGACGATGGCAACGGCGGTCGCATCCTCGGGCCGCCAGGCGCCCTTCAGATAGAGCACGAGCGGTGGGTCCGGAATGTGTCGCAAGACAGCCGGGTAGTCGGCATCGTGAAGCGTCACGATCATGCCGCCATGCTCACGAGCCAGCCGCTGCTCTTCTTCGGCACGCCATAGTTCCAACCGGGTGGCCACGATCCGGCTCGCCAGGACTGGACCGATGCCCTCGACCTGCTGCAGGTCGGTTGCAGAAGCGGCCCAGACCGCCTCCAGGCTGCCAAAGCTCGCCAGCAGCCGCGTCAAGCGCAGGCTGCCGATATCTGGAATCAGATTGAGCAGAATCAGCCGTGTTCGGTCATCCATCATGAATGATGCCTGGTGTCGTATGTAAGCATATCACAGCGCAAAACAGACAAGTAGCGAACCGGGGACGCGACGAGCGAGGGCAAGCGGCGTCCGCGCCGTGCTAGTGGTGAGCAACCTATCAACACAACGTTGTCGAACCACTAGCGCGGAACGCGACCAAGCGGCGCAGCCGTCAACACGCGGGCGCGGTCGTTAAAACACATCAAGAACCGGTCGAAGACCCCGGCCCGCCCCAGCAAATTAAACCCAACCTTGAGCGCATCCGAAAACCCGACGGGAATGGCGAATTCCGCTCCGGCAAACCGGACCCGCACGCGGTGGAGAAACACCGGGATCACGCTGCCGTTACCCAGCGCCATATAGCGTCGATGGCGCGCGGAGGGTTTCAGGCCCAAGAGCTGCGCCACATCCGCGTGAAAGATCGTCCAGGCCGCGCCGGAATCCACATACGCTTGCAGGTAGAGCCATCGGTTGGCGCTCCAGACCTGGAGGTAGACAATCGGCGCGTGATGGCCTGACGCATCCCGCAGATACGGAAACTCGACGCGACGCAGCCTGATGCCGCGACGCGGCAAGGTCTGACGAGCCATTAGAGCGCCACGGCCGATTCTTCCGGCAGGGGGATGTAGTAAATCCCCACCTCACACGCGGAAGGCACCGGCTTGCGGATGCGTTGGTAGGTTTCGAGCTGGGTCGCGCCGATGGCGACAATCCGATCATCCAGCACCGCGATGTAGCGGCCGCCGTAGCGCTGCGACAACTGCTGGCTGTGCTTGAGCAGATACTGCCAGCTCTTGGACAACCACGGCCCGATATGGTCCCAAATCGCGCCGACGGTCTGCTCGGCCGTCAGGGCGGAGGTGTCGATCACCACGTCGGCTTTGGCATAGGCCGAGGCTCGCTGCGTCATGAGCTGTTCGATCCTGGCCGTCGAGGCCCCACTGGCCAGCAACGGGCGCGTGCCGGCCGTGCGCGCCACCCGCTGTTGGATGACCTTCGGGCTGGCCGTCAGACAGACCACCGGCCCGCTGGCGCGCAAGAGCCGGCGGTTCTCAGGGCTCACAAACGCTCCGCCGCCGGTGGCGATCACATGCGCTCGGCACCGCACCACGCGCCGAATGGCCCGCTGTTCCAGCCGGCGAAAGACGCGCTCGCCGTGCTCGGCGAAGATGCGGGCGACCGACTTCTTGGCGGCTTCCTCGATGAGGCGATCGACGTCCACAAACGACCAGCCCAACAACTTGGCCAACCGCTTGCCGACCGCGGTCTTGCCCGTGCCCATGAAGCCCGTGAGGATGATGTTCATCTTGCGTCTTCACCTTGATTCAAGATCGCGTCAATGCCGGTACTAATCAAAAAGGCGAATGCAAACATCCAGGAGGCCGCAATGGTGGGCAGCCCAGAAAAATAAAGGAGAACCAATCCAGTCGCTGCATCTGCAGAGGGACTCCATTCGGCGATGAAGGCCGCAAGGTAGTAACTGAGTTCGATCAATCCGGCGATGCCGATAGCGATGATCGCTCTTACAAATAACGCACCACCGATCAGCAAGAGTATCACAAAGAGACTCAACAGGATCAGAGCGTTCAATCCCAGAGTAGCCCAGAATAAGGCGTCGTGTCCAACACCGAATTCCACCAATATGATGAGCGCCAAACACACGAGCCAACCAATAAGCCACCCTAAGAGAAGTTGTGCTGATTGTTTGTTCCATTGTCGTTGTAGTCTGAAGGGCTCAAACCAATGCCAGCGCCAACATGCGAGAATCAAGCTCACCGCACCAGCGAGCAGTGCGATGAACGCAAACAGCCATCCGGTTACCTTCGCCAGAATCGGCACGACGAACTGTGCAAACAACATGATCCGTCAACCGTCAAAATCGAGCCAGTTGATGGAGGTATCCCTGGTAATTCCGTTTCAGCTCTCGCAAGCTGTCGCTGCCGAATTTTTCGAGGACGGCGCGCGCCAGCTCAAAGGCGACCATCGCTTCTGCGACGACGCCGGCGGCCGGCACCGTGGTCACGTCGGAGCGCTCCACGGTGGCCACGATCGGCCGCTTGGTGTTGATTTCCACCGATCGCAAGGGGCTGCGCAGCGTCGAGAGCGGCTTCATAAAGCCGCGCACCACGAGGCGCTGGCCGGTCGTCATGCCGCCTTCGAAGCCGCCGGCCCGATTCGAGGATCGGTAGAAGCCCTTGGCTCTGGAGTAGAAAATTTCGTCCTGAAGTTTTGAACCCGGTAGTGAAGCACCAATCACGCCGTCACCGATTTCCACGCCTTTGACGGCATGGATCGACAGAATCGCTCGGCCGAGGATCGCATCCAGCCGGCGGTCGTAGTGGACGTAGCTGCCCAGCCCCGGCGGCACGCCGTCGGCCACGACTTCAAACACGCCGCCCAGCGTATCGCCCCGCTTCATACAGGCATCGATTTCGCGGATCATGCGCCGCGTGGCGTGGGCATCGAGACACCGCACCGGCGACGCATCTGCCCGCTTGCGCACCTGCGCGATCGTCGGCAGGACCACCGTCTTGGCGCACGTCGCACCCAGCGCGACCACGTGGCTGGCCAGCTCAATGCCTAAGGGTGCCAGCAGCTGCTTGCAGATGGCGCCCACCGCCACCCGCGCGGCCGTCTCGCGGGCGCTGGCCCGCTCCAGCACGTTGCGGATGTCGCGATGATCGTACTTCATCGCGCCGGTCAGATCCGCATGGCCGGGCCGAGGCTGTGTCACCACCGGCAGCCGATCGATCGAGGCGTCCTTGTTGGCAATCTGCAGGGCGATGGGGCTGCCTAAGGTTGCGCCCCGCCGAAGGCCGGCGAGGATCTCGACGCGATCCAGCTCAAACTGCATGCGGGGCCCCCGGCCGTAGCCAAACTGCCTCCGCTTCATCTCCACCGCGATGGCCTCTGGACGAATCGCCACGCCCGCCGGCAATCCCTCCAGAATTGCGACCAGGCATGGTCCGTGCGATTCTCCCGCCGTCAGGAAACGCAGCATCAGACTCCCCATCCGTAGTAGATCCAGAACATCTCTGCAATTGACGCGATCCCCGTCATCGCAATGATCTCTTCACCCCAAAACATCGACACCACCAATCCCAGCGACAGAAACGGCCCGTAGGGAATGACGTTGGAGCGATGCAGGCACAAGACGATCAGGCCGGGGAGAATGGCCACGACCGGCGCCAGCAAAAACGTCAGTAGCACCAGCTTCCAGCCGAGCACTGAGCCGGCCATCGCCAACAACTTCACATCGCCCCCGCCCATCGTGTCCCGCATATGGCGGTAACGGGCCAGCGCTTTCCTCCAGAACGGGCGGTGGCGCAATTGCACGCCCAGATGGCGCAAGCCCAGCAGCATCCAATTGCCGATCGTCCCGGTGGCATACAAGACGCCGCTGCCGACCAGCGCACCGACAAACGATCGCGTCAGCGCGGTCAGCGCCTGGTCGGTTCCGTGCAATTGCGGCACCAACGGGCTGATGAGCAGGCCGACTGCCAGCCCGCCCAGGCTGATTTCATCCGGAATGATCTGAAAGTCCAGGTCGATGAAGCTCGCCGCCAGCAGCGCCCAGATCAAGACGAGATACACGATCCCTTGCGCGCCAAGGCCGAAACGAGCGAGCACCGCGACCGCGGCCAGGGCGCTCAAGGCCTCCACAAGGGGATAGCGCCAGTGAATGCCCGCGCGGCAATGGCGGCAGCGGCCCCCCAGCACGACATAGCTGAGGATCGGAATATTGTCATACCACGCAATCAGATGCTGACAATGCGGACAGTGCGAACGAGGCCGCACGATCGATTGCTCTCGAGGCAGCCGATAGATGCACACATTGAGAAAACTGCCCATGACCGCTCCAATGATCAACCAGATCACCCACACTAACGGCACGAAGCGCTCCTTCGAATCGTTGTTTCAACGGCACGGCGCATGGCCGCGATCGGCGCCGGCCGATCCCACCACAGCCGGAACGATTCGGCGCCTTGGTATACTAACATCGGCACTCCGTCCATCGCAAGCGCCCCGCGCCGACGGGCCGCCCGCACCAACTCCGTGGTCGGCGAGCGGTAGACTAGATCCGCCACCGCCAGGCGGGAGTGAAATCCCCGCGGATCCACCGGGAGCGGATCGCCGGCATGCAGACCGAGGCTGGTGGCGTTGACCAGCAACTCCACCCGGCGCAGCGCATCAGCCAGGCGGCGTCGCTCAAAGGGCACGACCGCGATCGAGCCGGCCCAGCCTCCCTGCCGAAGACATCGAACCAGCGCGCGGGCCTTGGCCGCCGTGCGATTGGCCACATAGAGCTCGCCCGCCTGCTCATCCGCCAAGGCCCACGCCACCGCCCGGGCCGCTCCTCCCCCGCCCAATACCAGCGCCCGTCGGCCGCGCATCGCCAGGCGCAGCTCGTGTCGCAACGCCTGCTTGAAGCCTTCGACATCGGTGTTGTGCCCGACCAACTGACGTCCGTTTCCCACCAGCGTATTGACGGCGCCTACTCTGACGGCCGTGTCGGCGACTTCGGTCCGACGGTCAAGATGCCGCAAGATGCGCGTCTTATGGGGGATGGTGACGTTGAGCCCGTCGATGCCGCAAACCCGCAAGCCTCGCAGGACGACGCCAAGCTGCTGCGGCGAGACCTCAAACGGCGCATAGAGCGCTTCCACGCCAAGTTCTCGGAAGGCGGCCGCGTGCATGACAGGCGAGAGGCTATGGCCGAGCGGATAGCCAAGGATGCCGAAGATCCGCGTCATCACACGAAGTTGGTGAGTTGAGAGTTAAGAGTCGTGGGTTGAACTCTCAACTCGCAACTCCCAACTCTGAACTCAGCATTACGGATGGAGCGCGCGCCGCCTGGTCAGATACGAATGACGGTGCGCGGAGGAGACGAGCTTGTTGATCGCGCTGACGTAGGCCTTGGCGGAGGCCTCGATGATGTCGGTGGACGCGCCGCGGCCGGTGACCTCCACGCCGCGATGGCGCAGCTTGACCGTCACCTCACCCAGCGCATCCTTGCCGCTGGTCACCGAGCGCAAGCCGTAGTCGACCAGCTCCGGCGAGAAGCCGGTCATGCGGTCGATCGTCTTATAGCAGGCATCCACCGGCCCATCTCCGCAGGCCGCATCCTGCAAGATTTTGCCCTCTTTCATCAGGCGGATCGTCGCCGTCGGCAACGTCTGGCTGCCTGAAGTCGTGTGGACATAGTGCAGCTTATAGATTTCAAGCGCGGCGGGCAGCTCGTCCTCCACGATGGCGATGAGATCCTCGTCGAAGACCTCTTTTTTCTTATCCGCCAGGACCTTAAACCGGGCGAAGGCCCGATCGAGCTCCTTCACGGACAGCGAAAAGCCCAGCGCCTTGAGCCGCTCGGCAAACGCATGGCGGCCGGAGAGCTTGCCCAGCACCAGGCGGCTTTCCCCCACGCCGATGTCCTGCGGCCGCATGATCTCGTAGGTCTTGCGATGCTTCAGGACGCCGTCTTGATGGATACCGGACTCATGCCGGAAGGCGTTGTCGCCGACGATCGCCTTGTTGGGTTGCACCACGATGCCCGTCAGGCTGCTGACCAGCCGCGAGGTCTTGTAAATCTGGGTCGTGTCGATCCCCGTGGCGGCCTGGTAGAAATCCGGCCGCACCTTCAAGCTCATGACGATCTCTTCCAGGGAGGCGTTGCCCGCCCGCTCCCCGATGCCGTTGATGGTGCATTCCACCTGATCCGCGCCGTTGGCAATCGCGGCCAGCGAGTTGGGCACCGCCAGGCCGAGATCGTTGTGGCAATGCACGCTCAGATTGGCCCGTTCGATGTTGCGCACGTTGGCCTTGATAGCGGCGATCAAGCGCCCAAACTCATCCGGGATGGCAAACCCGACCGTATCGGGGATATTGACCGTCGTGGCCCCGGCATGAATCACCGCCTCCAGCACTTCGAAGAGGAATTCCGGCTTGGTGCGCGAGGCGTCCTCCGGCGAGAACTCGACGTCCCGGCAGACGCGCTTGGCGTATTTCACCGCCCACACCGCCTGGCGAAGGATCTCGTCCTCCGCCTTGCGCAGCTTGTACTTCATGTGAATCGGCGAAGTGGCCAGAAAGACGTGGATGCGCTTTTTCTTGGCCGGGGCCACCGCCTGCGCGGCCGCGTCGATGTCGGCGGGCAGGGAGCGGGCCAGCGCGCAGATCGTCGGGCCCTTGACTGTCTCGGCGATCTGGCGGACCGCCACGGCATCGCCAGGCGAGGCGATGGGAAAACCGCCCTCAATCACATCCACGCCCAGGCGGGCAAGCTGCCTGGCGATCTCCAGCTTTTCCGGCACTTCCAAACTGGCGCCCGGACATTGCTCGCCGTCGCGTAACGTCGTATCGAAAATCAGCACTCGTCTTGCCATGGTATCCTCGGTCTGTCGACTTACTCTTCGACGCCGCCTTCCTCAATGTAGGGCTCGATCAAATCCAGCAGGCGGTCCAGCGTATCCAAGAGTTCATGCTCCCCACCCTCCAGCAACGCCTGCCGAACCTGGGCCAAGTCCACGCGCTTGCTGATAATCGCATCCGAGAGCGAATTAGCCAGCTCGCCGCGGATGTCCGCATCGGTGCCATGAAACTGCCGCAGCAGCGTAATGAACACCTGAGGATCGGTGACCTGGCCTTCAAACAT
>CAYLIK010000144.1:0-7965 GCA_964383565.1 uncultured Sphingomonadaceae bacterium | reverse complement strand
CAATTGATCGGTGACGCTGCACCAACGCCGTTCAGTTCCCAAGGGTATGTCACGTCCGCCTATTGGAGCGAGGCTCTCAACGGGCCGATCGCACTTGGCTTGCTCCGCAACGGCAGGGAGCGTCTTGGCGAGTTGGTTCGTGTTACCAACCTTGAGGGGACTCCCACGCTCTGGCGGGTTTCCGAACCCATCTTCCTCGATCCGAAGGGAGACCGGCTCTATGTCTGATCTCGATAGCTTGAGCACGGTTCAGAGCTTCGCCGATGGGGCTCTGGTGATCCGCCCGCTTCCGCAAAGCTATCAATGGTCGTTACGCATGCGGCCGTCGAATATTCATCACGCGGCCCAAGCGTGGAACGCGTGCCTCAACCTGGAGCCGTTGACCAGTTCATCCGCCGAGGAGCGTAATGCGCTCAGACTGGGGCCTGACGAGTGGCTGCTCCTTGCGCCCATGCCTACCGCTGCCGATGGGCTGAAAGCCCTCATGAAGACGGTGGCGCTCTCCCTCGTCGAGATTTCCGACCGAGAGGTTGCATGGGAGATATCGGGGGACGATGCTGCACATGTTCTCGCGGCTGGCTGCCCGTTGGATCTCTCCGACTCCAGCTTTCCGCAGGGCCGAGCGACACGCACCGTCTACGGGCATGCCGAGATCATTCTCTGGCGGCCTCTTCCCGAGCGCACATGGTATATTCGGGTGTCCCGATCCTTCGCCAGCTATCTGACCTGTCATATGGCGCATGCGGTCAGCAATCTGCCATCCCGAGAGATGAGACTATGAACACTGCACTTCAGCGCGAGCAATCTCAGCTCCCCGCAGCGATCGCTCGGACGCCCATTGCGGTTTACCGCCTCACCGTATCGTGCCCGAATAAGCCTGGGATCGTGGCTGCGATCACGACCGAGTTATTCCGCCATGGCGCGGACGTGCAGGAAGCTCATCACTATTGTGATACGGAAACCAGCCGGCTTTTCGTCCGCCTTACATTCAGCCTGCCGCCTGATAGCCTGCCGGACACCGTTAAGGCGGAATTCGCGCCTGTCGCCGCAGTCCATCAGATGGATTGGGCAATCGTCCCGGCGGACGAGAAGAAGAAGGTTCTCATACTCGTATCCAAGTTCGACCACTGCCTCGTCGATTTGCTTTACAGGTGGCGGATCGGCGAACTTCAAATGGAACCTGTCGGGATTGCGTCAAACCATCCTCGCGACACTTTTGCGGGCGTGGATTTCGCTGAAGTTCCTTTCCATTACTTACCAGTCGCTAAGGGCGACAAGTCCAAGCAAGAGGCTCGGATCAGAACCCTAGTGGTCGAAGCCGGGGCCGAGTTGGTGGTCCTTGCCCGCTATATGCAAATCCTGTCCGATGGGATGGCGGCATTTCTTTCGGGCCGATGTATCAATATTCATCATAGTTTCCTTCCGGGATTCAAAGGTGCGAAGCCCTATCATCAAGCTCATTCGCGTGGGGTAAAGTTGATCGGAGCTACCGCGCATTATGTGACGGCCGACCTCGATGAGGGACCGATCATCGAACAAGACGTGGAACGCATCAGCCATCACGACTCGCCCAATGATCTCATTCGCAAGGGACGCGATATTGAACGTCGGGTGTTGGCGAGAGCTGTTGCATTCCATCTGAGTGGCCGTTCGTTTGCCAATGGTTCCAAAACCGTCGTGTTTAGGGACTAGGAATGGCCTTGAAGATCATAAGCGGATGGGCGCGGGGGTCGGCCGTTTTCCTGATCAGCGAAAGCCCGGCCACGTTGCATCGCGGTAATGTTCCAGTATTGTGTCGGTTATTGTGAGAGTCGTTGTTATATTTGCAGAGAAGTGATTGAAGTCGCATCGAGCAATGCTGGGGTATCGGCCGTATGTCCTCTAAGATCATGGATCTAGGATCGCCAAGCTCGCAAGCCAGACGATCGAATCCGGAGCTGCGCGTAGGCATCGTCCTATTGCCAAATTTCACCATGATGGCCTTTGCCGGTTTCGTCGATGCACTCAGATTAGCTGCCGACGAAGGTGACCGGTCACGCCAAATAAAATGCAGCTGGACAGTAATGAGTGAGCACCGTGAAGCGGTGAGGGCTAGTAATGGCATTATGGTACAGCCGGATTCCGATCTTCAGCCACCCGGCTCCTTCGATTACGTTGCAGTAGTTGGCGGCACATTGCATCATGCGGAGCGGGAGAGTGCGGCGCTCTTGTCTTATTTTAACGGTGTCGCCACAGCAGGTCTGTCGCTGATCGGTGTCTGCAATGGTGTATTCGCACTTGCCCGTGCAGGCCTGATGCACGGGCGCCGCGCCTGTGTAAGCTGGTTTCATCATGATGATTATCTTGCCGAATTTCCAGATCATGAGGTTGTTTCCGACAGAATGTTTCTCGTTGACGGAAACCGGATTACTTGTCCTGGCGGAGTATGCGCTATCCACCTAGCAAGTTGGCTGATTGAACGGCATCTGGGTAAAGGAGCGGCGGCCAAAGGCTTGCGTATCATGCTTGAGGAAGCTGCACGGCCTGGCGAGGCGCCCCAACCCGTTCCGGCGCTGCAAGCCTTCTCCTCAATCCGGGACCGGCGAGTTCGACGAGCGGTTCTGGCGATGGAACGACTATTGGATCGGAATATTCTGTTGCCCGATCTGGCCCATCTGGTCGGGTCGACCCCGCGAAACCTGACGCGGCTTTTCGTCGGCGAACTGGGTGTGACGCCCAAGGGAGCCATGGATGCGATGCGCATAGCGAAGGCGAAGCAACTGATCGGTGAAGGCCATTGGTCAGTTGCGGAAATCGCTGCCCAATGTGGTTTTTCCGATGCTTCACATCTCATCCGTCGGTTTCGTGTCAGTGAAGGCGTAACTCCGGGTCAAGTCAAACAGCTGCGCTCGCCAAAAAATGCAATTTCCCTCTCGATTAATTGAGGGAATTCCCTAAGCGCGCCGAGGCAGGAGATGTGGCGCCACGGGCTGATATGAAACGCTGGCGACATTGTCATGAATCTTCCACAAATTAGCCTAAACGCTCAATGCTCAGGAGGGCGTTTGCCTCCACACAATAGCAGAATTTCGGTGGTTTGCTGGCAAGCGGATGGAAGGCAGAATCTAGCCCTTATCGATTGGATGGGTTCATCCAAACATGCCCGCCAGCGAACGATCAAATGAGCAACTGCAAGAGATCGAAGATCGAAGGCGACGATGCTTAGGGTAGAATATTTTCTTCTCGTGACGATCGGCCTGACCGCTTTGTGGTTCTGCTGGGTATGGTACAAGCACGCGGCTGCGGCTGCGGCTGCTGAAGACCGGAAACTCCGGCCCGGAGATGCGGCTACCGGATTGGTGACGCTCTTTTTCGACACGCTGGGCATCGGCTCCTTCGCGACGACGATCACCATTTTCAGGCTGTTCAAGCGCGTGCCCGACGATCGCATTCCCGGTACGCTGAACGTCGGCAACGCGCTTCCCTGTGCGGCACAGGCGTTCATATTCATCGCCGCCGTTCCGGTGGATTCCTTCACCCTGTTAGGGATGATCGTGGCGGCGACGATTGGATCGGTCTTCGGCGTGCGGATCCTGCAAAGATTGCCGCGTCGCACCATCCAGATCGTAATCGGCGTAGCGCTGCTCATCGCTGGAGGGCTGTTCGTCGCCAAGAATCTCGGTTTCATGCCGCCGGGCGGCGAGGCGCTGGGCTTGTCGGGGCCCAAGCTCGTTCTGGCGATTTGCGTCAGCTTGCTGCTCGGCGGCCTGATGATGCTGGGCATCGGCTATTATGCGCCGTGCCTAATCTTGCTGAGCCTGCTGGGCATGAGCCCGCTCGCGGCCTTTCCGATCATGATGGGGGCCAACCTGTTTCCGATGCTGGTCGGCGGGGCAAGCTTCATCAAGAGCAGCCAATATGATTTCCGGACGGCGCTGGGTATTACGCTCGGCGGCCTGCCGGGCGTTCTGGCAGCGGCATTTCTGGTCAAATCGCTGCCGGTCGACGGTCTTCGGTGGCTGGTTGCGATCGTCGTCTTCTATGCCGCCTGGTCGCTTTTGTTTTCAGCGAATTCCCGCAGACCAGTTGCGCAGGGGCAATCCGCATGACCGAACTGTCCGAGAAATTCGCTATCGACGGCGCCGTGCTGCTGAAGGGGATTCTGGACCCGCGGGAGGTTGCCACCCTGCGCGAGGGGATAGACGCCAATCTCGCCAATCCCAGCCCCCGCGCGAAGACGGCAAGCGGCGCCGACGATCCCGGCCGGTTCGTCGAGGATTTCTGCAATTGGCAGGATATCCCGCAATATCAGGATATCATCTTCAATTCCCGTCTCCCGGCGATTGCCGCCGAGCTGATGAGCAGCAAGACCGTCAGGCTGCACCACGATCATATGCTGACCAAGGAGGCCGGCACACGGCAGAAGACACCCTGGCATCAGGACCAGCCCTATTACAACATCGAGGGTCGGCAGAATGTGAGCATGTGGATTCCCGTCGATCCGGTCGCCCGTGAAATGACCCTCGAATTCATCGGAGGCTCGCACCGTGGCCCCTGGCTGATGCCGCGTTCCTTCATGTCCAAAGAAGCGAAATGGTTTCCGGAAGGAAGCCTGGCCGACTTGCCCGATATCGAATCTGACCGTGACGCTTATCCGATCCTGGGCTGGGCGCTCGAACCGGGGGATGCGGTCGCATTCCATATGCTCACTCTTCACAGCGCGGCGGGCTCGGCGCAACGCCGTCGAGTATTCTCGGTGCGCTTCATCGGGGACGACGCGCTCCACACGCCGCGCGGCTGGGTCACATCCCCGCACTTCCCCGGGCTCGCCGATCGACTGCCAGCGGGCGCGCCGTTTGACGACCCGCTTTTTCCCAAAGTCTGGGCCGACGGACACGCCCTGGGCCTGCCGGTCTGATCGATGGCGCGATCCCGCATTTCGCGGCGAGACTTCGTGAACGGTGCTCTGGTGGCCGCCGGTACATTCGGTACGGGCGCGCGTGCGCGTTTGGCCGATTCGGCAAACTCCTCACTCGATCCGTCAGGCTCTTCCTGGACAGGCTATGGCGGAGTTGGCGACTGTCGCTGGTCGAACGGGAACACCAGATCAGTGATCGATGCGGCGCACGGCATCCGCGACGGCGATTATGAAGAAGGCATCGGCACTGGGCCGACCGAGGAAACATTCGACATCGTGGTCGTCGGGGGCGGCTTCTCGGGAATATCGACCGCCTATGAGTTCAGCAAGAATGCGCGGGGCGACGAACGCCTGCTGCTGCTTGAGAACCACCCCTTTTTCGGCGGCGCAGCCAAACAGAACGAGATGATCGTAGGATCACGCACCCTGATCGGACCGCAAGCTTCGAATGCGGCGCGCGCGATCTCGAGGGTCCTCCCGGGATCCGCCTACGAAGTCTACGGGCAATATTATCGCGAGCTCGGCATTCCGGCGAATTTCGAACTCGAGCCCTTGGCGGGCGGAGCGGAAAAATATCATCTGGCGCATGATCATTTCGATCCGATGCTGGATCTGACGAATTTCGATACCGGCTTCTTCTTCGGCAAGCAGGGTTGGTCCAAAAATCCTCTTGAACAGGAATTCCGCAATACACCGTGGGCCGCTGCCGAACGCCGGGATCTGATGGACTTCGTCGGGAATGGCCGCGATCTCGTTTCGAAGCAAAAAGACGCCGACACCTGGCTCGACACGATGACGTACAAGGAGCTTCTGCAGAAGCTGGGCTATGGCGAGAATGTCTTACGCTACATCGATCCATTCGTGGCGGTTGGTAATTTCGGTCTGTGTTCCGATGCGATTTCGGCGCGTGCCGCCGCAATGCTCGGTCTACCGGGAACGGTCGCGGCGAAGCCTAGATGGGCCGAGAGGCGCGCAGGCGGCAAAGCGGTCGGGCCATTGTCCTTCCCTGGTGGCAACGCCGCGATCATGCGGGTGATGATGGCCAGGACAGTGCCGGGATGTATCTCCGGAACGGTCGAGGATATTCTGGCCAATCGTCATCGAACCGATCTTTCAGCGCTCGACAAGGCTGGTTCGACAATTCGCGTTCGCCTGTCGTCGACGGCGCTGCGCGTCGAACATGACGGCACGCCGGATAGGGCGGGCAGCGTCATCGTCACCTACGTTCGAGACGGCAAGGCCCACCGCGTGCGCGCGAAGTCGGTCGTCATGGCGACCGGGGGCTGGGTTACTAGGCGCGTGGTGCGCGATATGCCCGCTGAACAGCTTCAGGCATTCGCATCGCTGAACTACGGCCCGGTCCTGACGGTAAATGTCGCGGTGCGGAACTGGCGCTTTCTCGACAGGCTCGGCATATCATCGGCACGTTGGTTCGAAGGCTTCGGCTGGCATGTCTGCGCGCGCCGGAATTACGCCTTCGGACGTCCGGACGCGTTGACGATCGACAGTCCGATGATGCTGACTTTCTACGTGCCGGTCCTGTTTCCCGGCGAAAGTGCTGCCGCCCAGGGCGCGCTGGCAAGGCAGAAGATTTTCGAGACGCCCTACGCTGATTACGAGCATCAGGTTCGCATGCAGATGAACGAGATGTTCGGTTCGGCAGGCTTCGACGCAAGCCGCGATATTGCGGGCATCATCGTCAACCGGTGGGGCCATGCATATTCGGCCCCGCCGCCCGGATTCTTCACCGGAAAGGGCAGCGGGCCGGCACCTAATGAGATGATGCGCCGCCGCCACGGACGGATCGTTTTTGCGCACAGCGAGATGGTTGGGCGCATGAACATGGCGAACGCTATGAACGAGGGCAAAAGGGGCGCGATCGAGGCAGCCGAGATCGTGCGGGCCAGTTGACCATGCCAGGAGAAAGCACGCCCTGCCTGCCACAAGGAGCCCGAAGAGGATTGCCATGACCGATCGCCGCCGCTTTCTCTCCATGGTCTCAGCAATGCCAGGCCTGGCCATTCTGGACTCCAGCAAGCTGCTGGCCCAACCAGTGGCCCCTATGATCGACCAGACCAATTATATCGGGCTCGATTTCGCCCAGATGCAACGGAAGTTCGTCGCGTCCTATGACGTCGATACAGCCGTGATCAATTTCGACGCGGGCTATTATGGTCCGATGACCCGCGCTGTGCACGCGGCCTATGTCGACAGAATCGCGTGGATGAACCGCTATAATTCCACTTTTCTGCGCGGCGGCGTCCCAGGCGTGCCGCTGACTGGCGAACTGGACAAGTCCCGTGGCGCCGTCGCGAAGATGATCGGGGCGGAGCTTGACGAAGTTGCGCTGTGCGCGGGCGGCACCGACGCGCTCTATGCGCTTATCGCCAATTATGCCGGCATCAAGCCGGGCGACGCGGTCCTGTATTGCGATGTCGATTATGACGAGATGCAATTTGCGATGGAGTATCTGAAATCGAGCAGGGGCGCGAATGTCGTCCGCTTTTCCCTGCCCGAGCCGCACACGCGCGCGAATATCCTCGCCACCTACAGGAAGATGCTCGATCAGACGCCGCGGGCGAAACTGCTTCTGCTGACCCATGTTTCCAATCGCAATGGTCTGATCCCTCCAGTAGCCGAGATCATAGCAATGGCGAAGGCTCGCGGCGTCGACGTCATCCTGGACAGCGCCCAGGCCGTTGGTCAGATGCCGTTCGACGTCACGAAGATCGGCGCCGATTTCATTGGTTTTTCGCTACACAAATGGCTTGGCGCGCCGCTGGGAACCGGTGGGATCTACATCCGTAAAAATCGGTTGCCGGACATCTTGCCATGGTTCGGAAACGCCGTTTATTCGGCGGACAGCATCATCTCTCGCCTGCCCAGCGGCACGGCGGACTTCGCCGCGCGGCTCACGATTCCCATCGCGATCGCCCAGCAGGACCAGATCGGCATCGACCGCAAGTTCATGCATCTGCGCAAGCTGCGCGACCACTGGGTTTCCAGGGTGTCCGACATTCCCGGCATCGAGATCGTGCTGCCCCCGGAACCCGACAATTACGGCGCAA
>CAYLIK010000143.1:0-8091 GCA_964383565.1 uncultured Sphingomonadaceae bacterium | reverse complement strand
GTTGTGCCTATCAGTGATGATTCGCCACAACGAGAGCGGCAACAACTGCTCGGACGAGTACGTCTATCCGCTGTCGAACTCCGTCGACTTTACGTTTCTGCACCGGCCCGGCAGTGGCGGCGATCGCGTCGACATCGGCGAGCGATACCTTCGCTTCGGCCAGCGCGGCCTCGATCAGCGGGGTCAGGACCTCGACATGCGCGCGCGCCGCGATCTCGGGCACCACCCCGCCGAAGGGCGCATGCTCGGCCTCTTGCCCGGCGAGTTTGTGCGCCAATATCACGCGCTCGCTCGTCACCAGCGCGGCGGCGGTTTCGTCGCAACTCGATTCAAGGCCAAGGATCAATGCCATCTCCGCTCTTCCCTGCCACCGTGGAGCGGATTAGGGCAACAGGCGTGAGCAAAACCTATCGTCTCGGCACCCGATCCTCGCCGCTTGCGCTGGCCCAGGCCAATCAGGTCGCGGCCGCGCTTCGTCAGGCGCATGGCTGGGACGAGCAGGCCATCGAGATCGTCGCAATGAAGGCCAGCGGCGATCTGATTCAGGATCGCGCGCTTGCCGACGTGGGCGGCAAGGCATTGTGGACCAAGGAACTGGACCGCGCTCTGATGCTGGGCGAGATCGATTTCGCGGTGCATTCGATGAAGGATGTCGAGACGTTCCGCCCGTCGGAGATCATGATCGCCGCGATGCTGCCGCGTGCCGATGTGCGGGATCGGCTGATTGGTGCGGCGTCCATCGAGGATATTCGGGAAGGCGGCCGCCTCGGCACCTCTTCGCCGCGCCGGAGCGCCCAGATACGCGGGTTACGGCCCGATCTCGAAGTCGTCCTGTTTCGCGGCAATGTCGCCACCCGATTGCGCAAGCTCGAAGAAGGCGAGGCGGATGCGACCTTGCTCGCGGCGGCTGGACTGGATCGGCTGGGCCAGATCGATATCGGCGTGCCGATCCCGGTCGAGATCATGTTGCCCGCGCCGGCGCAGGGCGCGATCGGTATTGAGACCTTGACCGGCAATGACAAAATGCGCGCGTTGCTGGCCGCTATCGATCATCACGAAACGTCGGCCTGCGTCCACGTCGAGCGGGCATTGCTCGAAGGGTTGCGGGCCGATTGCCGGTCCCCCGTGGCGGCCCTAGCTGAAATAAGAGACGGCCAGCTGTTCCTGCGCGCCGAGATACTGAGCCCCGAAGGCTCGGAACGGGTTGCGGAGCAGGCCATCGTGGACGATCGGGCCAAAGCCCATGCGCTTGCGGAAAAGCTGCTTGATCGCGTCAGCCCGGCGCTCCGTGCGCTGTTCGGACCATGAAGCGGTTGCTCATCCTTCGGCCGCAGCCCGGCGCGGATGCGACCGCACGGCGGGCGCGGGGGATGGGATTGAAGCCGGTGGTGGCGCCGCTGTTCGCGGTGCGGCCGATCGATTGGATTCCGCCTGACTCCTCCGAATTCGACGCCGTTCTCCTGACCAGCGCCAACGCCGCCCGATGGGGCAGCGCGGCTTTGGTCAACTATATCGGGCTTCCCGTGTTCGCCGTTGGAAATGCGACCGCTCAGGCCGCGCTCGATGCCGGCTTTGCCAAGGTGATCGCCGGACGGGATGACGGAGCGGCGATCGTGGCGCTTGCGGCGGCGCGGGGATATACGAGGCTACTGCACCTCGCCGGTCGCGAGCATGCCGATTTCGGCACCGGCGATGCCGTGATCGCGCGGCGGATCGTCTATGCATCGGAAGCTGTCGAAAGCTTGCCACAGGCAGCGATCGAAAGTTTGGGAGAGGGAGCGGTTGCGCTCCTGCATTCTGGGCGGGCGGCCACGCTGTTCGGAAAGCTGGTCGATGCCGCAGGTCTGGAACGACGCAAGATTATGGTAGCCGGGTTGAGCGATGCCGTCACCGCCGCCGCTGGCGGGGGCTGGGCGCGCATCGCCGCCGCGCAAGTTCCCAATGACGAGGCTTTGCTGGCGATTGCCGCCGGACTGTGCGATCAGGACGCGGATGACTTAGGCCGACCGGAGGTTGGAGAGGACGGGCATGAGCGACTATGATCGTGCCGACTATGGACGGAGCAGCGGGGCTGCCAGTGACGGGCGCCCCTGGTTGCGCTCGCTGATCATATTCGGGCTGGTGTTCGTCGCCGGCCTGCTGACGATGGGCTGGGTCCTCACCCGCTGGGAGCCCGCAGCGCCCTATCTGAGCTGGATGAAGCCCGCGCCCGCAAATGTTTTGCCTGCCGTGGGTCCGTCACGGCTGGTCGTCGCGCCGATGGCCGATACCGCGCCGCTCGAACGGCGGGTTGCCCAGCTGGACGATCATGTGAAGGATATCGCCGAGCGCGCCGAGGCGGCCTCGGGCAATGCCAACCGGGCCGAGGCGCTGCTGGTTGCCTTCGCCGCGCGCCGCGCGATCGATCGGGGGCTGCAACTCGGCTATCTGGAAGGGATGCTGCGCGAGCGTTTCTCGCGGAGCCAGCCGCAGGCCGTCGGCACGATCATCACCGCTTCGCGCGATCCGATCACGCTCGAGGATCTGCGCGGCGAGCTCGAGTTGCTCGAGCCTGAGCTTATCGGCGTCAGCGCCAAGGCCAGTTGGTGGGATGCGTTTCGCCGCGAATTGGCGGGCCTGATCGTGATCCGCCGTGAAGACACGCCGACGATGACGCCCGATGCGCGTGTAGCGCGCGCCCGCGTCAACCTGGCTGCGGGTCATGTCGATCGCGCGCTGGCGGAAATCACGCGGCTACCCGCGCGCGACAAGGCTCAGCGCTGGATGACCAACGCGCGCCGATATGTCGCTGCCCATAATGCGCTCGATCTGATCGAGACGTCAGCGCTGCTTACCCCGGCGCCCCGTCTCGCCGCCGCGCCGCCCGCGGAGGAACTACCCTAGCTGCGGCAGCTGGTGGGGATGGGCGGTCAGCAGATCGTCCGTGACTTCCATCGTGAAGGCTGGCTCCAGCGGCGCGTCACACACCGCATCGACGAACATCCGCCGCGCCTCGGGGTCGTCATAGACCATCTTGGCGTCGAACGCCTTTTGCCAGGTCGCCTCGTCGGGCCATTCGGCATAGCCGACGAACCGCCCGTCGCGATCCTGATGAAGGCGCGAGCCGTAGCTTCCGTAGATAGCAGTGATACGCGCGGTTCCGCGCCGCCAGGCTTCGCGGAACTGCTCCTCCTTGCCCGGATGGACGCGCCACCAATAGACCGCGACGAACATCGGCTCAGCCCTCCACGCGTTCGATCAGCGCCATTGCCGCCGCCGGATTTCTCACCTTGTCAGCCGCAATCATGAACAGGAAGACGTCGCGGGGCGTCTCCTTGGCCTTGGTCTCGGAGGTATAGGCGAGGCCGGAGGGTGCCTTGCCGGCCTGCCAAGCCTTCGTCACCTTGGCCCATTGGTCCAGAGTTTCGGGGGGGTAGCCCGTCTCGATCCGCTCCTGCGCATTCATGAGGCGGGCGTAGACGAAGTCCGCCGTCAGATCGGCGATGGCGGGATAATCCGGCGACTCCGCAAAAACGACCGCGACCTTATGCTCGCGCGCGAGATCGATGAAGCGCGGGTCGCGGAAGCTTTCATGCCGAACCTCGACCGCATGGCGCAGCTTGAGCCCATCCTGATCGTGTGGAAGCAAATCGAGAAACGCGCCGAAATCATCCGGATCGAACTGCTTGGTCGGCATGAATTGCCAGAGAATCGGTCCGAGCTTGTCGCCCAGCTCGGTCAGACCCTGGCTCAGGAATTTCGCGATGGACTCGCCCGCTTCGGCCAGCACGCGCCGATTGGTGCAGAAGCGCGAGGCCTTGAGCGCGAAGATGAAACCGTCGGGCACCGCGTCGCGCCACTTCTCGAAACTGGCGCGCGACTGGGTGCGGTAATAGGTGCCGTTGATCTCGATCGCGGTCAGCTTGCTCGCGGCATATGCAAGCTCGTCGGCATGCTTCAGGCCCTGCGGATAGAAAGTTCCGCGCCATGGCTCATAGGTCCAGCCGCCGATGCCGACCCGGATTTTCGCCTTTGCCATCGCCGCACGTCCCCTCCGCCTCGGTCATAGCACGACGCGGAAAGCAGGTCAGCCGATGCAGCCCACTGCCTTGCCCGCTGCCGCGAACTTGCCGAGGATCTCGTCGACCTGTTCGTCGCTATGTTCCGCACATAGCGAGCAACGCAGCAGATAGGTTCCCGCCGGCGTCGCGGGCGGGCGGGCGGTGTTGACGTAGAGGCCGAGCTCAAGGAGCGCCTGCCACATCTTCACCGTGGTCTCCATGTCCGGCAGCATCACCGCGATGATCGCCGACTGGGCTGTCTCGGTGCCGAGCTGGAAGCCGAGATCGCGCAGCCCCTGATGTAGACGGCGACTATTTTTCCAGAGATGCGCGCGCTTGTCATGCGCATGCATCAGCTTGCGGATCGAGGTGGCGGCGGTCGCGACCACGCTGGGCGGCAGCGAGGCGGTGAACACATAGGGACGGCACATCAGCCGCAGCACCTCGAACTTCGGATGGTTCGAGACGCAGAAGCCCCCGACCGTGCCGACCGATTTGGAGAAGGTGCCGACAACGAAGTCGATATCCTTCTCGCAGCCCAGCTCCTCATAGACGCCGCGCCCATTGGGGCCAAAGAAGCCCATGCCGTGCGCTTCGTCGCACAGAATCATGGCGCCATGCTTCTTCGAGACCGCGACCATTTCGGGCAGCGGCGCGATATCGCCGAACATCGAATAGACGCCTTCGAGCACCACCAGCTTGAGCGCTTCGGGCGGCAAACGGCCGAGCCGCTTGTCGAGATCATCGACATTATTGTGGCGGAAACGGACGACCTCGGCATTGCCGAGCGCGCAGCCGTCATAGATCGAGGCATGGCTGTCGGCGTCGAGGATGATGTAGTCGCCCTTGCCCGCGAGCGTCGAGATCATGCCGAGATTGGCCTGATATCCGGTCGAAAAGACGATCGCGTGATCGGTGCCGTAAAACTCCTTGAGCGCGTCCTCGCATTCCTTGTGGCCCTGATAGGTGCCGTTGAGGACGCGGCTGCCGGTCGTGCCCGATCCGAACTCGTCGAGCGCCTTCTTGCCCGCCGCGACGACGTCGGGATCGAAAGTCATGCCCATATAATTGTACGTGCCGAGCAGGATGGTCTTCTTGCCCTGGATGATCGCCTCGGTCGGCGAGAGCACCTGTTCCATCACGATCGCGAAGGGATCGCGCACGCCGGTGTCGAGCAGCGCCTGCCGCTCCGCAATGATCGGATCGAATTTCGATAGCAGGTCGGTCATCCTTCGAGCTTGGCCACCGCATCGACGAGCTGGCCAACGGTCTCGATCTCGGCCTGCATGTTCATCGTGATGATGATGTCGAACTCATCCTCGATCGCCGCGACGAAATCCATAACGGTCAGGCTGTCCCACTCCAGGTCCTTGGCGAAGCTGGTCGCGTCGGAAAGCGCCGCCTTCTTCTTGTTGAAAGGCTCGATCTGGGTGGAAACCCGGCTGAAAATTTCGTCGCGTGTGCTCATGGCGTGTCCTTAATGGCCAAACACGCCATTGCCAATTGATTGCGGCACTATGTGGGCAGAGCGCTTCCTGCGCCCGGATCAGCTGTCGCTGTTGAGCAGATCGAACAGGGACGGGGTGTTTTCAGTACCCTGGACCGTGGTGATGAAGGCTTCGGCGGTGCTGCGGGTCTTGTCGGTCCAGCCACGCGCGTCGCGTTCCTCCTGCGTCATGCCGTCATAATCGGCCACAAGCTGCTGATTGTAGCTGACCAGCGCGTCCATTGCATTGCCGGACTTGAGCGCCTCGGCCAGCTCGACCCGCGTGCGTTCGTTGAGTTCTTTTTTCGCGTGCGCCATCTCGCGCGTGTTGAAGGCGCTGGTCTTGTTGAGCGCGATTGCGGCTAGCGCACGGCCGCTCATCAGGCCGAGGTCAGGCGCGCTGCTGGTCTTGTTCGCCTCGTCGTCGGCATATTGCGTGGCGAGCGTCTGCCGCACGGCTTGCGAAAGCGCGGTGAAATCCTTGGCGTTGTCGGCTTGTTCGGCCGCTGCGATCTTCGCGGCGTTCGAGATCGACAGCCCGCTCGACGGGCTGCTCGTGCTGGTGACACTGCTCTCGCCGTCCTTGGTCGCGGCATCGATCGTCGCCTGGGCGGAGCTGGTCAGCTTCGAAAGGCTGTAGCTGAGTGCCGCGGAAATGCCGGTGTTAAGCGAGGAAACAGTCATGGAAACATCCGTAAAGTTGCGCCGCGCAACCTCTAGGATCAGATGGTTAACGACCGATTAGGACGCCTCTAATCCAGCACCAAACCCACTTCGGGGAACGGCTTGGGCTCGTCCGGCACATCTTCCATCAGCGCGAGCGGGCGTTGCCAGAGTCCTACGTCGCGCCATTCGCCGCCCTTGTAGCCGACGCTCCGCCAGACACCGGCGCGTTGGAAGCCGACGGCTTCGTGCATGTCGATGCTGTTCTCGTTGGGCAATGTGATCGCGGCGAGCGCCTGGGTGTAGCCCTGCGTACTGAGCGTGCGGATCAGCGCCATATAGAGGCGGCGGCCGATGCCCTCGCGCTGACGGTGCGCGGCGACGTAGATCGCGGTCTCCACGCCGAAGCGATAGGCCCAGCGTTCGCGGAAGCGCGTGCCATAGGCATAGGCCACGATCTCGCCATCGACTTCCGCAACCAGCCACGGATAGGTCTCGGTCACGCTCTCGATCCGACGCCCCATTTCCTTGGCAGACGGCGCGCGTTGTTCGAACGAGACGGCGAGCATTTCAACATAGGGTGCGTAGATGTCGGCGATGACGGCGCCATCGGCGGGGGTGGCGACACGGATCTGGAAGCTCATGATCCGAGCAATAGCTTCAGCATTTCGAGGATGCCACCCTCGCGTGGCGAAATGTGGCGCGGCTCGCTTGAGGCCCCGCATTCGATGCAGCGGATCTGGATCGCCGGCCCGGAGAGGATGCGGGTCGCGTCGTCCATCGCCTGCAGCGCGATCCGCTGGGGCTGGCGGGCTGCTCGGGTCCAGGGATCGCGTGCCGTAATCTCCTCGGCGCCGTCATCGGCCAACGTCGTGTCGCGCAGGAATTTCTCGAACGGGTTGAGCTCGCGCTCGATGAACAGCGGCTTTGCCGTCGCAGGATCGAGCTTGGCGCGTCGCGCCGCGTCCGCAATCGCCTCATCGAGCGACCCGAACTGATCCACGAGCCCGATCTGCCGTGCCATGCCTCCGGCCCAGACGCGGCCCTGACCGATCTCGTCGACCTTTTCGGGGGTGAGCTTGCGCGATTGCGCCACCAGTCCGACGAAGCGCTTGTAGATATCCTCGACGCCGAGCTGCACGAGCTGGTCGAACTTCCCGGAGGTGCCGCGCAGCACGTCGGGCTCGCCCGAAAGCGGCGTGGTCTTCACCCCGTCGGCCGACAGCCCGAGCTTGGCGAGCGTGCCCTGGAAGGTCGGGATGATCCCGAACACGCCGATCGATCCGGTGATGGTCGAAGGCTCCGCGAAGATGCGGTCGGCCGGGGTCGAGACCCAATAGCCGCCGCTCGCCGCGACCGATCCCATCGAGACCACCACCGGCAGTCCCTTGGCCTTCGCAGCCATGATCGCGCTGCGGATGCGCTCAGCTCCGGTCACTGATCCGCCGGGCGAATCGACCCGCACCACCAGCGCCTTGATCCGGTCCCGCGCCAGTTCCTCGGACAACAGGTCGGCGATCGTGTCGCCGCCGGCGGTGCCGGGGCCGGCCTGGCCGTCGACAATCTCACCTGCGACCGTCAGCACGCCGATCTTGCCGCCCGAAGGCGTGGAATGCGCGGCAGCATAGCGGGCGAAGGAAACGGTCTTGAATGCGCCCGGACCATCCCCGTCGCCGGCCAGGACAGCGACGCGGTCGCCGAACGCGATGCGATCGCCCAGCTTGTCGACCATGCCAGCCGCAACAGCGGCCTGCGCGATATTGCCGCCCGCACCAGTGATGAAAGTTTCAGGCGCGGCGGCATAGGCCGCGACCTTGGCCCTGGGCCGGGCCTGCGACACATTCTGGCGCCATGTCTGCCACAGGCTGTCCGCCAGCGCCTGATTGGCGGCCCGCGCCTCGG
>CAYLIK010000142.1:0-8345 GCA_964383565.1 uncultured Sphingomonadaceae bacterium | reverse complement strand
CTATCTGTCGACCAAGAACACGATCCTCAAGGCCTATGACGGCCGCTTCAAGGATCTGTTCGCCGAGGTGTTCGAGGCGGATTTCAAGGACAAGTTCAAGGCGCGCAACATCGTTTACGAGCACCGCCTGATCGACGACATGGTCGCCTCGGCGCTCAAGTGGAGCGGCAAGTTCGTCTGGGCCTGCAAGAATTATGACGGCGACGTCCAGTCGGATCAGGTCGCGCAGGGCTTCGGCTCGCTCGGCCTGATGACCTCGGTGCTGATGTCGCCCGACGGCAAGACGATCGAGGCCGAGGCCGCGCATGGCACGGTCACGCGCCACTACCGCATGCATCAGGAAGGCAAGGCGACCTCGACCAACCCGATCGCGTCGATCTTCGCCTGGACCGGCGGCCTCAAGTTCCGTGGCAAGTTCGACGGCACACCGGAAGTGAGCCGCTTTGCCGAAACGCTTGAGCAGATCTGCATCCAGACCGTCGAACAGGGCAAGATGACCAAGGATCTCGCGATCCTGATCGGCCCCGACCAGCCCTGGATGACCACCGAGAAGTTCTTCGAGGCAGTCCGCCTCAATCTCGAATCGGCAATGGCCGGCTGGAAATGAACTTTCGGCCGTCATGTTGAACGCGTTTCAGCATGACGGCGGGTTCTATTCGATGACCTCTTCGGCGCCGACGCCCCAGAGGCCGCTCGTCCTGATATAGCCCGCCCGCCCCGCGATCCGGAATTCGCACCAGCCTTCCGAACAATGCCGGATCTTGCCCACGACGCCCGGAGCGACCCGCCACACCGCGCGTGACGCGGTGCTCGGCGCGCCATGAAGCGTCTGGACGCCGCCGACTACCAGCGCCGTGCGTTCGGCGCTCAACAACACCGCCGCCATCCATCCTTCCGCGCCTTCGAAATCACGGACCCGGCGCCAACTGTCGTGAATCTGGAGAACGATCACCGGCAAGTCGGCGCGCCGATAGCGCCAGGTCGCCGGATAATTGCGGCCCGGCCCGGTGCGCAGCAGCGCGTCGCCAGCCGTGATCGATGCCCAATAAGGCACGGGGCGGTCCTCGGCCGCAGGTGTCGGGACGGCGCTGGCCAACGCCACCACCGCCAATGTGAGTTTCGCCCATCTCAGCATCAGCAGCCGACTCTTTCCCCATTTAGCCCTCGTCGCGGGCCATCTAGCCGTTTGAGGGGCATCACGGCAACGCCCGAACGGAACGGCGACAGCATAACCTCGTTCTAGCTGCAGTATCACGCGTAAGGAGACGGAAAATGAAAATGCTGCAGAAGGCCATGATAGCTGGCGCTCTCGCCACGCTCGCGACACCCGCCTTCGCGGGGGATGCCAAGGACATTCTCAAGGGCGGCGCAATCGGCGCTGGCGGCGGCGCCGTCGCCGGCGCTATCATTCCAGGCCTCGGTGTCGGTGAGGGTGCGTTGATCGGCGGCGCTGGGGGCGCGGTGATCGGCGCGCTCGACAAGGACAAGAAGCATCGCCGCTGGCATCGCGATAACCGTGGCAACAGCTATTATGTGAACAAGCACGGCCGCAGGGTCTATCGCAACTGAGCCCTAGCGCTCCAGTTGGGCCAGCCAGCTATCCAGCATGACCTGCCCGGCGGCGACGGCCGCCGGGCCAAACTGCGTATGATCGGTAATTAATTGATCGGCGCTGGTCCCTGCGGCCGCGATGAACGGATCGCCTTTGTCGCACCAGGTGGTGAAGCCATCATCCTCTCCCATCTCGGGATGAAACTGGAGCGCCAAAATATTGGGGCCACGTGCGAACGCCTGGTTGGGATAAGCGCCGGTTGATGCCAGCAAAGTTGTGCCTTCGGGCAAATCAAATGTATCACCATGCCAGTGAAGCAGCGGCACATTCTGAATTGCAGCCAGCGGGGATGCCTGTCCTGCTTTCGTCAAGGCCACCGGAGCAAACCCTACTTCTTTTGTGCCACCCCCATAGACGCGCGCGCCCATTGCCGCCGCCATCACCTGAGATCCCAGGCACACACCAATCGTCGGACGATCAGCGAGGATGCGTTCCGCCGTCCGCACGATTTCGTGATTGATCCAGGGATGCTGGTCGGTCTCGTAAACCCCCATCGGACCGCCCATAATGACGAGCAGATCAGGATCCAGGAAACACAGCGTTGGGTAGGCTGGATCGCGGACATTGATCGTCGCGATTTCGTATCCGCGATCTTCCAGCGGCTTCTGAAAACCCGCGAGCGCCTCATAGTCCTCGTGCTGGATCACGAGCGCGGTAGGCATGTCAGTCCCCGGTCAGAATTCGATCAACGAGCTGCTTAACGGTGGGCACGAACCCATTGGAATAAAATGGATCTTTCTTGAACCGATAAGCCGAATGCCCGGCAAACATCAGATTTTCATCCAACGGCCCGCCATGGGCGATATCCTGGAGCGTCTTCTGGATACAGAAACTACGTGGATCAGCCAGCCGCCCGGTCGAGTTGCCCTCGGTATCCGCCCAGGCTGAAAAGCCACACTGGCTGAGACAGCCCATGCAGTCGGCCTGGTCCTTGCGGATCACCTTCATTTCCTCGGGCGTGACGAACACGAGCGTGTTGTCCGGCGTCTTGAGCGCGCTGGTAAAGCCCAGCCCATACCATTCACGGGCGCGCAGCAGATCATTACGCGTCACCCAGAAGCTCTTGCCCTTGACGCCGACATCGAGCTGGAACTGATGATCGCCCGCAGCTTCGCCTGAAAAAGCGATCTGTCGTTCAGACCGAGCCTCAAGATTGCGCAGGAAAGGATTGTGAACAGCCGAGGAATAAAAGCCCGTCGGCGAAAAGCGGTGCAGCAGCACGTCGCCTTCCTCAAGCGTCGTCAACCGACCTTTCCAGGCCTGCGGGATTGGGCTTTCCTGGGTGAGCAGCGGCCGCGTGCCGAACTGGAAGGCGATCGCGCCCAGTTCGGGATTATCGATCCAATGCTCCCATTCGCGCAAGTTCCAGACACCACCAGCCATCACGATAGGCACATCGTCCGAAATGCCGCCTTCGCGCATCGTCTCGCGCAGCGCCTTGACGCGCGGATACGGATCCTGCGGCTGAAGTGGATCCTCGGCGTTGGACAGGCCGTTATGCCCGCCGGCGAGCCACGGATCCTCATAAACCACCGCCGCCAGCCATTCGGAGGCCTTGGAATAGGCCCGCTTCCACAAGGCCCGGAAAGCACGCGCCGAACTGATAATCGGCAGGTAATTGACGTTATGCTCCGCCGCGATCTCGGACAGGCGATAGGGCATGCCCGCGCCGCAAGTCACGCCAGCGACGAGACCCTTGGTCCGCTCGAGCACGCCTTGCAGCACACGCTGGGCGCCGCCCATTTCCCAAAGTACGTTGATGTTGATCGCGCCCTTGCCGCCCGCAATGTCGAAGGCGCGCTTCACCTGCTCGACCGCACCCTCGATGGCATATTCGACCAGCTCGTCGTGGCGTTCGCGCCGCGTCAGCTTGTGATAGATTTGCGGGATGATCTTGCCTTCGGGATCATAGCTGTCAGCATTGACCGCGGACACAGTGCCGATGCCGCCAGCTGCCGCCCAAGCGCCAGAGCTCATATGGTTGGAGACGGCGACACCCTTGCCGCCTTCAATCAACGGCCAGACTTCGCGCCCGCCATAGACTATCGGCCGTAGACCCTTGAACAACCATGCCTCCGAATAAAATTCGCCGCGCTATAGCGGGGACCGCCGCAAAATGCGCGGAAATTATGTCCATTACGAACCGAGCGCCCCCCGCTGCCCAATCGTTTCCTCGTAGAGGCTGCGATAAGCCGCAATCATCCGCTTTTCATCGAAGAATTGCAAGGCTTTGGCGCGGTTGGCGGCCCCTATGCTGTCACGCAAGTCAGGATTTGCGACGAGTCGGGCAAGCGCGTCCGCAAGAAGATCCTCTCGATCCAGCGGAACGATGAACGGCAGATTGTCCTCCGACACCATTTCTCGCACATCGCCGACATCGGTCGAGACCACTGGCAACCCGCTCGCCATCGCCTCGATGACCGAAATGGGCTGCTGCTCGCTGTCGGACGAGAGCGCGAAGATATCGAAATCGCGCAGCGCGGAGGCCGGATCGGGGTTGAAGCCAGGCAGTCCTACCCGTTCCTTCAGGCCTATGCTGCTCGCCGTCGCCTCGATCGCGGATCGCTCCGGCCCCTCCCCCAAGATCCTCAGGCGTCCCGAACATCCCGAAGCCGCAAAGGCGCGCACCAGGCGGGGCAAGTTCTTCACGGCGCGAAGACCTGCAACGGTTCCCACAACCAGATCCTCCCCAGCACGGGGAGGGGGACCATGCACAGCATGGTGGAGGGGGCTCGCCGCTTGCTCCTCATCCAGGCTCAAGCCCCCTCCACCGCTACGCGGTCCCCCTCCCCGTACCGGGGAGGATCGATAACGGTCCAGTTCAATCACCTTTGCGATACGCTGGCCCCGATCTCTCGGCTGACGCCATGACGTCGCTGCAATCCGGTCCAGCGTATGCGAGGGCACCACCAGCGCATGAGCCGCGCCAAGCATCAGCCGCCGGAACCAGACACGCGCCGGTTTCTGGGCTTTAGCTTCGTCCTCGTTGAACCCGTCCTCATGGTGCACCAGCGGCGGCCCGCCGAACAACCGCCGCGCGCCCACCGCATCCATCGCACCCCAATTATATGTCAGCACGAGATCGAAGCCGCGCATATACCGGGCAAGCGCGCGATACCGCTCGATCCCCGGCTTCCCCACCACCGGTGGATGGTTGTCGGGAAATTCCACCGTGATCGCCCGATCGATTGCCGCCCGTGCATCGAGCGCGCCCGGCACCGTGCTGATAATCGTGTGGCTGGCATGCGCCCCGAAAGCGTTCATCAGCCTTACCGCGCGCGCCTCCTTGCCACCCAGGTTGAAGGTCGAGTGGATATGAAGGATGCGGACGGTCAAGTTCAGGCTTTGACCTTGTCGAGCAGACGATCGAGCGCCGCCACTGCCTCAGGTTCATTGAGCGACGGCGCATGTCCCGTGCGCGGGATGGTGACATAATCCAGCCCGCGATGCCGCTTTGCCATCGCCTTGGCTGTCTTGTCGGACAGGATATCAGACCGCTCGCCGCGTATCAGCACCACCGGCAGGCCCTTGAGGTTGTCGAACGCCGGCCACAGATCGACTCCCGCCTCGCCGCCCGGGAGCCGGAAAGGTTCGGCGATCTTCATGTCATAATCATAGACGACCCGCCCCTTCTCGGTCAGGCGGCACAGCCGCTTGGCCACTTCGATCCACTGCTGGAGCCCATAATCGGGATAGACATCGGCATTGTTCGTGGCGATCGCCCGCGCCGCGTGGAGCCAGGTCGGCCAACTCGACTGCTTGCCGACATAGCTGCGAATGCGATCGAGGCCGGCAGCCTCAAGGACCGGCCCGACGTCATTGAGCACGGCGCCCGCGATCCGCGCATGTCCCGCCCCGCTTAAAAGCATCGTCAGAATTCCGCCCAGCGACGTGCCGATCAGCACGATCCTGTCCGCCTGCAGCTTATAGATCAGCCCTTCGAGATCCTGCAGATAGGTGAGCGGCGCATAGGTCATCGGGTCCTTCGCATAGGCGCTTTCGCCGCGGCCTCGCAGATCCGGGCAAACCACGCGCCAGTCTCCCGCAAGCCGCTCAGCCAGTTCGGCGAAATCGCGCGCGTTGCGGGTAAGGCCGGGCAGGCACACGATCGGCGGCCGGTCCTCGCGCCCAGCATAATCGCGATAATGCAGCCGGAGCGCATCATTCGACCACCAATATCCATCGGTCCAGGCAGCCATGGTTGCACCCCTTTTGAGCTGGCCCCATATCGCGGTATGCCCGCAATCCCGCAACTGTCAGAATATCGCCCCGATCCGGCGATCCTTTCCATCGCCGACTTCCTCGCCGATCCGGTGCAGGCAGCGAATTTTCCCCGGCATATCCTGCGCTTTCGCAATGGTCGCTGGGATGGAGCCGTGGGGCTCGCAAATCTCTCCGATGATCAGTGGATCGCCCATTTCGGCGGTTTCGAACCATTGCCCGGCAACCTGCCCCAGCCGCTGGCGCTCCGTTATCATGGCCACCAGTTCCGCGTGTACAACCCCGACATCGGCGACGGGCGCGGTTTCCTGTTCGCGCAGCTCCGCGACAATGCCGGCCGTCTGCTCGATCTCGGCACCAAGGGTTCGGGCCAAACTCCTTACAGCCGCTTCGGCGACGGTCGCCTGACCCTCAAAGGCGGCATGCGCGAGGTGCTGGCGACCGAGATGCTTGAGGCGCTCGGCGTCGAAACCTCGAAAAGCTTTTCGCTGATCGAGACCGGCGAGGCGCTCGACCGCAACGACGAGCCATCCCCCACCCGATCCGCAGTGCTCGTGCGCCTGAGCCACGGCCACATCCGCATCGGCAGCTTCCAGCGCCTTGCCGCTCTCCAGAGTCCGGACGAGATGAAGCGGCTCGTCGCCTACGCGCTCCAGATTCTCTACGGCCAACCCGGCGATGGCGAAGATGCGCCTGTCCGCCTGCTCCGCAAGGTCGTTAAGAACACGTCGCGCCTGTCGGCTTCCTACATGGCCGCCGGTTTCGTTCACGGCGTGCTCAACAGCGATAATATCGCGATCACGGCGGAAAGCTTCGATTATGGCCCCTGGCGCTTTACGCCTAGATGGGAACCCGGTTTTACCGCAGCCTATTTTGACCATAACGGTCTCTATGCCTTTGGCCGCCAGCCGCAGGCAATCCATTGGGACGTAGTCCAGCTCGCGGCCGCGCTCCGTCTACTCGTCGATGCCGAGGCGTTGGTGCCTGAACTTGAGGCTTTCCCGGCCCTATTCGCCGCAGATCTGCACGCCGCCCTGCTCGCGCGCCTCGGCGTTGGCCCGCTGGATGGAGCCCGCGATCAGGCGCTTGCGGAAGCGATTATGTCGGGGCTCGGCGAAAGCGATGTCCTGATCGATCGCTTCTTCTTCGACTGGCGCGGCGGCAGCCTGCGCAGCGCGGATGCGGAACTGCGCTACGCCGCGCCCGTTTTCGCCTCGTTCAGGGAGAAGATCGCAGACTATGCGCCGGTTACCATATCTCAACACGATTATTGGAAAATGGCTGCACCCTGCTCGATGCACATAGAAGAAGTCGAGGGGGTGTGGGCGCAGATAGATAACAATGACGACTGGGGCGCATTTCACGAAAAGATCGCGGCGATCCGCCGAATGGGCGAAGCCATGCGCGGCGCCGACTGAGGCCGTGGGCGGTTGATGGGCCGCCCGCTCACATCGATCGAGCCAGCAACTGGCGAAACGCTCTGGACGGGCGAAACCGGCGATGTCGATCGCGAGGTTGCCGCAGCCCACGCCGCTTGGCCCGACTGGGCGGCGCGTTCCATTTCGGTGCGCATGGAGTTCATGCGCCGCTTCGCCAACGCGGTGCGCGCCCGGATGGAGGATTTCATCGAGCTGATCGCTCGTGAGACGGGCAAGCCGCTATGGGAGGCCCGCGATGAGATCGAAGCGGTGATCGCCCGCATCGAACCCGCCATCTCAGCCTATTCCGAACGCACACCCCGCAAGCGCGCGGAAGGCGCGATGGGCGCGAGTCATGCCGTTCGCCACAAGCCGCACGGCGTGATGGCGGTCATCAGCCCATGGGTGTCACCCGCCGAAATCCCCTGCAGCTACATCCTCCCCGCGCTGATCGCCGGCAACACCGTGGTGCTAAAACCGTCCGAACGGACCCCCGCGACGAGTATGATGCTGCTCGCCTGTTTTCAGGACGCGGGCGTGCCGGAGGGCGTGCTCCGCCTGCTGATCGGCGACGCGCGCGAGGCGGAGACACTCGCCACCCATGCTGATGTGGCTGGCGTCATTTTCACGGGCTCCACCAAAGCGGGCCGCTCGCTTGGCCGCACGCTTGCCGACAGCCCTGAGAAACTGGCGGCGCTTCATATGGGGGGAAACAACCCGATCGTCGTGTGGAACTCGCCCGATATCGCGACCACGGCCGCGATCGTCGTGCAGTCTGCCTTCTCGTCGGGAGGGCAGCGTTGCACCGCCGCACGTCGCCTGATCGTGGCTGAGGATGATCATGAAGCGCTGCTCACCGAGGTGGCCAAGCTTACCAGCCGCCTGATCGTCGATGATCCAATGGCCAAACCCGCGCCCTTTTTCGGCCCGCTCGTCGACAATATGGCGGCCGATACGATCGACGAGGCTTTTCTCGATCTGATCATGAAGGGCGGCCGCCCGCTCCACCACATGCGCCGGATCGATCCCGACAAGCCGTTCCTCACACCCGGCCTGGTCGATGTCACGCGCGTCGCTGCCCGCCCCGATCAGGA
>CAYLIK010000141.1:0-8387 GCA_964383565.1 uncultured Sphingomonadaceae bacterium | reverse complement strand
AGATAACGCATGAAGCGCGCCTGATAGATCGCCTGGATCGGCCCCCGCCCCATGGAGCCGGTCGGGAACTGCCAGAAGCCGGGCATCAGCCAGGGGTGCGGATAGGACGACAGGCCGCGCCCCGAGGTCTCCTGGCGGTAGTGATCCAGCTGGTCCTCGGTCAGGCGGCCTTCGAGATAAGCGCGCGCGTAGACGCCGGTGACCGAATGCGGCTGGAAATAGACCAGATCACCCTGTTGCCCGGCACGGAAGAAGTGGTTGAAGCCGACCTCGAACAGGTCCGCGGCCGAGGCGTAGCTGGCGATGTGGCCGCCCAGCTCGCTCGAGCGCTTGCTGGCGCGCACCACCATGGCGAGCGCATTCCAGCGAATGATGGCCGACAGGCGCTGTTCGAGCTCGAGGTTGCCGGGGTACTGCGGCTGATTCTCCAGCGCAATGGTGTTCTTGTACGGCGTATTGAGCACTGGCGGCATACGCACGCGCCGGGCGCGCGCATGGTCGAGGAGCTTGCGCAGCATGAACGTCGCCCGCTCGGGACCCTGGCTCGCCAGCAGCGCATCGAAACTCTCCAGCCATTCCCGCGTTTCCACGGGATCGAGATCCTGCGGCGTGACGCGCCAGTGCGCCGCGAAGTCCTGCAGATGAGCCATGAGGGCGAATCTTACCCAAGGACGCCGGGTCTTACCTAGGCAAATACCGCCAGCGCGCCTGGCAGCGCGTCGATCTCGAGCCACCGGGCATCCTGGAACGCAATCTCGCCGTCGGCTTCCACCAGCAACGGTGCGTCCGACTCTATGGTCACTCGCTTCGCCCGCAGCATGGGCAGGCGCGGGCGACCGGCGTGCGAGCCGCGCAGGATCTTCGGCACCAGTCGCAGGATCTCCAGCCGCCCGACCGCGTCCACCAGCAGCAGGTCCAGCTGGCCGTCGTCCGGCCGCGCGTCGGGGCAGACGCGGAAGCTGCCGCCGAAAGTGCTGCCGTTCATCACCGCCGTCATGGCGGTGGTGAGTTCGAAGGGCGGCGCGGCGCGAATGCAATCTGCTCCTCGGTAAATCTCGAGTTCTTCATCGCTTCCCTCTATTTTCATAAAGAGGAGCGAAGCGACCTACTCTGGTTTCAATCTGTGCCGATTTTCCGGCGCGACGTCACTGAACACGCTCGCCAGCTCCCCATTCTTTAGATGTGCGAACATTTCCTGTTGTGCTTGGCCTGCGTCGCGACGTCGTATAGCATCGATGATACGGCCCATCTCGTCGATGCTCTTTGCCAGCCGTCCAGGCATAACCGCGGTGCGATCCCGGCTTTGGTCGATTAGCCCGCGGAGGTTATCCATGACCCGGACCAGCACGGAATTCCCGGCCGCCTTGGCGATCAGGCGATGCAACTCGCTATCGCGCTTGTTTGCCTCATCAGGAGAGAGGTCGCCGCTGGCGGCGCGTTCGCGAACGTTGGCATGGATTGCCAGCATGCGCTCGATATCATTGGCACTTGCGCGCGTCGCCGCCCACCCGGCGGCTTCTGTTTCGAGCACTTCTCTAATCTCGAACAGTTCGGCAATAGGTCCCCGCTGCAGCAGCAATCTCCCCGCAACCCGTCTCGACGCGGTGTCGTGGTCATCAGCGCTCGCCACGAAGACGCCCTTGCTGCGGCGAACGCGCAGCGCCCCCATGCCGCTCAGCACCTTGAGAGCGTCACGTAATGACGTCCGGCTGATGCCCAGGATACCGGCGAGCTCTCGCTCGGGCGGCAGCCTGTCACCCGGCTGGAGGCGGCCGCCCGCAATCGCATTCTTGATCGCTTGGGCCGCCTCGACGCTGACCACCGATTTCGCGTCCAAGCGAAGGGGCGCAAACGAATAAGCAGCCTTACGCCCCATATGCTTCCCGGACGGTCCCGGCGATTCACTTGCCATAGCTATCCATCCGTGAAAACTCTTGACAATCACAACGGCCGGCCACTACAATAACTGTGGTCGTACCAATATGATAATAATCGACATAATATCAATATCTTAACATAATTAGCTATCACTTGTGAGCTGATGTTAAAACGGATCGGCCGGCGGCTGCGATTGCCGCGGCCAAATGCGACGGAGGAGAACATGTTGACCATGCGTTCCAAGATTCTTGCCGGTGTGCTCGGTGCCACCCTATTGCTTTTTGGCTTGCAAATTCCCGCCGCCTTTGCAGCAGAGCCCGAGGTCGTACGGTTGGGCTGGTTTGGCGGACCGCGGCCTTGGATCATCGGCAAGGCCACCGGCATGTTCGACAAGGCGCTGGGAACAAAGGTGGAGTGGGTGCAATTCCCCTCAGGGGCGGCGGCGCTCACGTCAATCGCCGCGAAACAGGTCGATATCGCCCGACTGGGTTCGACGCCTACTGTGGCTGGGATCTCGCGCAAGTTGCCGATCGAGATGATTGCTATTGCCAGCCTCATCGTCACGAGTGAGCGCCTGATCGCCAAAGACGGCATCGGTGGCGTTGCCAAGCTCAAGGGCAAGAAGATCGCTTACCCGCCCGGCTCGACGGCGCATTACGCATTAATGGCGGCGCTCAAGGTCAACAATGTGCCGGCGAACCAGGTGACGCTGCTTGCCCTTACGCCTACCGACATGGTCGCGGCATGGCTACGCGGCGATATAGACGCTGGCTACGTCTGGGGACCGTTCTCTCATACCATGGAGGGCAAGGGTGGCAAGGAGATCCTTACCACCGGGCAGCTTCAAAAAAACGGCTATTACATCTGGAATAATTACGTCGTTCGCAAGGAGTTTGCTGAAAAGTACCCGGAGACCGTCGTGAAATTCCTGCAGACGTACGAGAAAACGATCGAGATGTACAACCAGGACACAGAGGGCATGGTGAAGCTGGTCGCCCAGCATCTGAGCCAGAACGTCGACGCGGTGCGCGACACGATGGCGGGTCTGAACTTTCCGCTATTCAAGGAACAACTGGCGAGCAAGATGCTCGGCGACGGCGGAAGCATTGCGCCGTCCATGCTGGACACAGCCAAGTTCCTTGTGGAGCTGGGCGACCTTCGCCAAAACGAAGTACCCGCGGACTTCCGGCCGTACATCAACACGTCCTATATGAAGCGCGCCGCGCGGCAGTAGCCGCCGGTCAGCGCCTGCCGAGCAAGATTTCCACGGCGGCATGCTCGAAGTCACGTCCATGCCTGTCGGGCCGCGTTTGGCGTGGGCATAAGTATGCCGTCTCGTTGGAAATATCGTCTCATCAGCGTCGCAGCGGTCGCCGTCGTTCTCCTCGCCTGGTACATCGCCGCCAAGGTACGGTTGGTGGATCCGCTTTTCTTGCCAGGGCCGATTGAAGTACTGGCTACCGCCGAACAACTTATTATAGAGGGTTACCGGGAGGTCTCGCTCTGGGAGCACATTCTTGTCAGCGTCGCGCGCGCGATGTTCGCTTTTTTTGTCGCGACACTGACCGGCATCCCGATCGGCCTCATGATGGGCAGGTGGCCCACGTTCAACGCGATCCTGGACCCGTTCGTGCAGTTCCTACGCCCACTCCCCAAGCTCGCTCTCATACCTCTAGTGGTTGTCTGGTTCGGAATCGGCGAATTATCGAAGTTCCTGCTGATTTTTCTGGCCACCTTTCTGACTGTCGTGGTGAGCGCTGCGGCGGCGGTCATGAGCGTTCCGGAAGGACGCGTCCGCGCCGCCCAGTCGCTCGGCGTCAACCGGCGACAGCTCTTTCGCCACGTCATTCTTCCGAGCGCTCTGCCAGAGCTGTTCACCGGCGTCCGGGTCGGCATTGGTATCGGCTGGACCACACTCATTGCGGCCGAGATGATCGCCTCGAGTTCCGGCCTCGGCTGGATGGTGATCAACGCCAGCTCATACCTTCGCACGGACGTGGTGATGCTGGGCATCCTCCTGCTCGGCACGATCGGCTATCTGCTCGATCTGGCGCTGGTCAAGACGCAACTGCTAACCATTCACTGGATGGGCAAGGGTTGATCCGGTGAATGCAGCGTCATCGACAAGTCAAGACAAGGTCGTCCTTCGCGGCGCGAACAAAGCCTTTATCGATCGCAAGCGCCGCCGCGAGACGACGGCGTTGAGCGACGTGTCGCTATCGATCCCGAAGAGCCGATTCGTGTGCCTGCTGGGGCCCAGCGGGTGCGGCAAGTCGACGATCCTGAATCTGATCGCCGGATTCGAGCATGCGACCTCGGGCAAGGTTTTGCTCGACGGCAATTCGATCACCGCGCCCGGACCGGACCGGGGAATGGTTTTCCAGCAGCCGCAACTGTTTCCCTGGCTCAACATTGTCGACAACATTACCTTCGCTCCGCGGATGGCGGGCGAGCGGCCTGAACAGTATTCGCCGCGCGCCGCGCAGTACATCCAGCTCATGGGCCTGACCGGCTTCGAGAAGCACTATCCCTACGAGTTGTCCGGCGGCATGCAGCAGCGGGTGGCGCTTGCTCGCGCCTGGATCACCGAGCCCGAACTGTTCCTGATGGACGAGCCCTTCGGCGCTCTCGATGCTCAGACGCGGTTAATGATGCAGGAGCTGCTGCTGGGGGTATGGGAAAGGTCGCGGACGACGGTGTTGTTCGTCACGCACGATATCGACGAGGCCTTGTTTCTGGCGGACCAGATCGTGATCATGACGGCGCGCCCCGGACGGATCAAGGAGAGCCTGGACGTGGAACTCGACCGGCCACGCAACTACGAGACCATCATCTTCAACGAGCGATACATCAAGTTGAAGCAGCATATCCTTCAGGTGATTCGCAAGGAGACCCTGCAGGCCATCGAACTCGGGCCAGTTTAGAGAAGTGAGGGGTTTTTCTTGGGCACCTTCAAATTCCGCTTGGACCTGTACGAATATCTTTCCGCCAGGAAGGAGGGCATCCTCGCCGAAGCCAGGCAGATAGGCGAGAGTCTGAACATTCCGGCCGAGATCAAAGGAAGGTTCGGTACCTCGGGCGCCAACTCCTCACTGCCCGGATTGGTTCGGCGCGACATCCTGCAGGAGATCGACAAGCGGGTGGGCGAGGTCGCACCGCTGCGCCACCTGGGCGACGAGATCCGGCGCACGGTCAAGTCGGTCTACGGTGACGATTACGACGCCGCACCGACCAACAGTTGCGAAGCGGCGCTTGGCGTGGCTTTCGACGCGTTGCTCACGCCGCCTCTGATGGGCAGGGGCGATCCCTACCGGGCGCGTTGCGTGGGGCTCATCGAACGCCATAGCGAGCACCATCTCAGCTACGGACGGCCGTTCCCGCCGATGCATAAGGACATGTTCGCCGATCGCGGCGCTACGGCCGGCGAACTGGGCCTGCTGGGCCGACGCAATCTGAACACCGACATAGTGATGGTGCCCATGGCGGGTGCGAGCTATCAGCTACACGGCATTAAATTCTATCCATGTCCTCTGCTCGTCGATACGAACGCAGCCGTCACCACAACAGCCTTGCGGCAGGCGGCGAGCATTCACGCACCTGACCTGTGCGGCTTCATTTCGCTCGGCTACGACACAGTAGGATACGGATACGGCGAGAAGAACGCGGATGGAGCGCCGCTTCTACTGCGCAACATCGGCGACCTCGCGGCAGAACTTGGTGTCCCTTATGTCTGCGACAACGCCTGGGGAGTGCCCTTTGTCGGCACCGACCCGCGCCGAATCGGCGCCGACCTCATGCTTTACAGCATGGACAAGGTAACCGGTTCACCGACCAGCGGCCTCGTCATCGGGCGCGAAGGCGCCATGGTCAATGTCCGTCGTGCCCTCGGCGTTCACGGCGAGCGTTTCGGCACGACTTCGGCACACGGGAAAGCGAGTCACGTTGCATCCGACCCCGGCAAGGTGACCATGATTGGCGTGCTGGCGGCGCTCCGGGTGCTGCGCGACCGGCCGGACATCGTGACGCGGCCGATCGACACGACCTATGAGTTGGTCCTCGACGAATACGCGCGGGCCAAAGACGTACTCGGCGAGGGAATCATCATCACCAAGTCATACAACCTGGGTGGCGTCGAGGTGAACTACGAGCGAACCTGGTCACGCGGCCGCATGGGCATCCCGATCTTTAACAACGAAGACCGTGTTGCCGGGTCGCAGTTGCTCAACCTTTGCATGGCCAAAATGGGGGTGCTACCGGGTCAGGCGGAAGACGGCAATGTGATCGTCAACCCCGGTCTCGGCACGATCGACGAAGATGGCGCGGTGATCGAGAAACCCATGCGGCTCGCCATACGCGCGCTGTTCGCGTCCATGGCGCTGCTTCGCGCGTGGGTCGATCGTGGTCCACAGTGATGCGCGCTGAATTTCAACCATGAACGCCAAATGAGAGCCAACATGACCGACATATTCGAGAGATTGCAATTGCGCCGCGTGATTAATGCCTCCGGCACCGAGACGCCGTTCGGAGCGTCGCCTGTACGCCCCGAAGTCGTCGCAGCGATAGTCGAAATAATACCGCATTCCGTCATGATGAGCGAACTACAGAGCGCCGCGAGCGAAGCGATTTGTCGCGCGGTCGGCAGCGAAGCGGGCTGTGTCACCGGCTGCACCGCCGCCGGAATCGTCATCGGGGTCGCCGCCTGCATGACCGGGCGTGATCTCGGCCGCGTCGAGCAGCTTCCAGACACGACCGGAATGAGGAACGAGGTCATTATGCAGAAAGGTCACGAGATCACGTACGGTCAAAACGTCTCTCAGAACGTGCGTCTGGCCGGCGCTCGCGTTGTCGAAATCGGCGCCGCGACGCAGTGCGGCGATTATCAGTTGCGTCACGCGATCACGCCACACACGGTCGCCGCAATCTATGTCGTTTCGCCGCTCACGGTGCAGAACCGCCTGATCGATCTTGAAACATTCTGCGCGACGTGCCATGAGCACGGTGTCCCCGTGATCGTCGACGCCGCCTCAGTGGCAGATCCGCGTCGCTATGTGGAGAGCGGCGCCGACTTGGTCCTGTTCAGCGCCCATAAGGCGTTCTCGTCGATTACCGCCGGCATTATCGCCGGACGGCGCGAGCTTGTGCAGGCCTGTATCTCCCAAGAGCATGGTATTGGCCGCCCGATGAAGGTCGGCAAAGAAGGCGTGGTTGGCGCGATCGCCGCCTTGGAGGCTTGGCTTATGGACGATCGTGACGCTAAACGCCTGGCTCTGTCAGCGCGACTGACGCGCGCTAAGGCCCGACTGGAACGGATCGCCGGGTTGAAAGTATCGATTCAGGGGCACCAACTCATGCTCGAGATCAATCCGACGGCTGCTCGCGTGTCAGCCCATTCTCTCGCCAAAGCGTTGCGCGCTCAGGACCCGGCTATCATCGTTTGGAACCAGTTCGCCCGCGAGGGGCTCCTGTTGCTCACTCTAGGCAAAATCAGTGACGAAGTGGCTGACTATGTCTGTGACCGCATTGCCGAAATTTGCGCAGCGGACACCGTGGCCGAAGAGCCAGCGCCGAACATCGCCGACGCCATTGCAGCTCAGCTCGATGAAAGGCTTACTCTCAAGAACGTACCCGCCGCTCGTCATTCGGCGAAAGGCTCCGATGACGACGAACCTGCGCACGATCGCGAGTACGCCGGAATGACGAGGGCGAAAACGACGCACCGTGTCTGAATCGGGGGGGCATCGTCATTTCGGTTCTCGATCCCGAAATGTCGCGTGCGATCTACGGGTTCTGGCCACAATCTCAGCCGCATACCGTTCGCCCCGCCGAGCCCTTCGCTGATCAACCGTCTTCGCGCCAGCACGCAGGTTCTTGCCTACTACGATAGGAGGCGATCGCCTTTACCGACGTTTCGTCAGAAGATCACCAAACTCCGGCTCGAAGCCATGCCCACTGCTGCGGCGGGATAAGCGTTGCTATGCGACACAGGATGCAACGGTGGGTTGCCGTACATTGGCTGTTTCCGGTGGCAAATCCTGATTTCTCTTGCCACGCACCCGAGACCGAAATGGGCGCCTCACGCTTGGTCGCTACCCCGATCTTTTTCTAATAATGGGCCGCGAAGCGACATAAGCACTGTTGTGCGACGGTGCGCCAGGCGTACGTAGCGTAAAAGGGGAGGTTCCATGAAACGCCGCGCGGCCAGCGTCGGATTGATTTTTCTATCCGTGGGCGAGCTGCGCCCGCAATCGATGGGCGTCACCGAGCCCACGGCGGGAACCGACACCACCAGCATCAAGACCGTGGCCGTGAAGCAAGGCGATCGCTACGTGGTCAACGGCCAGAAGGTCTGGACCTCGCGCCTGCAGCACTCCGAGCTCATGATCCTGCTCGCGCGCACGACACCGCTGTCCAAGGTCGCAAAAAAGTCCGAAGGGATGTCCATTTTCCTTGTGGATGTTGAATTCCATGCAAATCTGACCCGGGGTTTTCATCGGAAACTGACCCGGCTT
>CAYLIK010000140.1:0-8533 GCA_964383565.1 uncultured Sphingomonadaceae bacterium | reverse complement strand
GTCGTATCGACACGCAACTGCTATTCGGTCGGTTTTTTTGTGAACCGCCTGCCCGGTGTGCCAGAATGGTTCAAGCGACTGTTGTTACGCAGTCTTGATGTGGTTGGCTTGGCAATGGTTCCTTTGACGATCTCAGTCGGCAATATCGGGATTGTCGCTCGGCGCTCCAATGGCTGACCGTCGCTCGATCAGCGTGTTGGTTCCAGTGCTGAACGAGGTGAGCAATGTTCGCCCGACCGTAGAGACGCTGCTGAAGGCGCTATCCGAAACCGCCGACGAGTACGAAGTCATCGTCGTTGACGACGGCAGCACGGACGGCACGAGGGAGGAGGCGGGCCGTTTGGCCAGCGAGTATAGCAATGTCCGTGTGCTTCACGAGGATCGAAACCGGGGCATCGGCCATGCCTATAAGCGTGGATACGCCGAAGCCCTATGCAAGAGTTTCGTCTATATACCCGGTGACAACACATGGCCGTATGAATCCTGCCGGCAGCTTTTCGGCCAGCTCGGCCGGGCGGATATCGTGACTTCCTATGCCCTCAACCCGGAAGTGCGTCCGCTTGGCCGCCGTATCCTGTCGCCACTCTATACGACCTGCCTCAACCTGTTGTTCGGCAGGAATATGCACTACTACAACGGCCTGAATATCTATCCGGTTTCATTTCTTAGAGCCCGGACAGACACAGCTTCGGGTTTCGGCTTCCAGGCGCAGGTCTTGCTCGAAGCGCTCGCCGCCGGGCTAACCTATGTCGAAATAGGACTGATGATCGACGAGCGAAACGCTGGCGGCTCTAAGGCAATCAGTTCAAGGAATGTTTTCAGTGTCATTACCACCGTGCTGTCGCTCTTCTGGAAGTTGAGGCTGTGCGGCCATACGGCTAAGGCCGGAAACTTGTAAATCCGCCCCCAAGCCGCTAATAACCCAGGCGGAAGGCCGGTTTTCGGCCTCCGGGTTTGACAATAGGCATGACCGTCTGCATCTTGCTGCGCCGCCGAAGGATACGGGCGTGATTCAAGCAAAAACCGGGCTTCGGACTCATCGCTTCGCTGGGTGGGATAATCGTGGCTGAGATAAATCTGCTTAACCGCTATCCGCGCTCCAAGCGGAACATTCAGAAACGCACCGGGGCGCAGAGCGCCGAGAATATCCGCATCGCCCGGGAATACGGCCGCGAGTATTTCGACGGCACGCGCGACACCGGCTATGGCGGCTATCGCTATGACGGGCGGTGGGTGCCGATCGCCGAGGATATCGTCGCGCATTTCAAGCTGAAGCCAGGCGATCGCGTGCTGGACGTGGGCTGCGGCAAGGGATTCCTGGTGAAAGACCTGATGAAGGTCTGCCCGGGCATCGAGGCGTTCGGCCTCGACATATCCGAGTACGCGATGATGAATTGCGAGCCCGAGGTGGTCGGGCGGCTGCATTTGGGCAGCTGCGTCAAACTGCCGTTTCCCGGCAACAGTTTCGCCGCCGTCACCGCCATCAACGTCGTCCATAACCTGGAGCGGCCTGGCTGCATCGCGGCGGTAAAGGAAATCCAACGCCTGGCCCCGGGCCGCGGCTATATTCAGAACGACTCCTATCGCACCGACGCGGAGCGGGAGCTGTTTTTAAGCTGGGTACTGACGGCCAAGACGCATTACGATCCCGCGGGCTGGAAAAAACTGTATACCGAGGCCGGCTATACCGGCGACTATTACTGGACCATCATCGAGTAGGAGCGGATTCCGCGCGCATGGCCCCCCGCGACAACAGTTTCGACTCCGCTTCGGCGCGGCAGCGTTGCCTGCGATTCCGCCGCCGTATCCTCGATGTCTCGCAGCAGGTCTCGGCCCTTCATATCGGCTCGGCCTATTCCTGCACCGAGATCGTCGATTGCATCTATTACGGTCTGATGCGCCGGAAGGCCGATGGCGGCTTTGCCGACACCTTCCTGATGTCGAAGGGTCATGGCTGCATGATCCAGTACGTGATTCTGGAAGACCTAGGCATCTTGAGCCGCGCCGATCTCGACGCCTATTGCACGCCGAAAGGCAAGCTGGGCGTGCATCCGGATTACGGCAATCCCGGCATCGTCGCCGCCACCGGCTCGCTCGGCCACGGCCTGGCGATGGCCGTCGGCATGGCGCTGGCGGAAAAGGGGCGCAAGACCGGCGGCACGATCTATACCGTCTTGAGCGATGGCGAGGTGCAGGAAGGCTCGACCTGGGAGGCGACGATGATGGCTTCGTCGCTGCGCGCCACCAATATCGTCGCCGTTATTGATAACAACGACTTCCAAAGCCTGGGCCGCACCTCGGAAACCCATCCCAGCTTCTATCCGTTGGCCGAGAAATTCCAGGCCTTCGGCTGGGAAACGGCGGAAGTCGGCGGGCACGATTCCGCCGCCATCTTCGAGGCCGTTTCCGGCCGCAGCGGCACCAAGCCCTTCATGCTGATCGCCAAGACCACCAAGGGCAAGGGCGTGAGTTACATGGAGAACGTGCCGATCTGGCATTACCGCTCGCCGAACAAGGAAGAATACAAGAAGGCGGTGGCGGAGCTGGAGGCGGCGACGTGAGGAACACGTTTTCCGAAACGCTGTACCAGGAGGCGACGAAAAACCCCGACATCTACATCGTCGTCGCGGATATCTCGCCGGCCGGCAGCATGTCGAAGTTCAGCCAGCAATACCCGGAGCGGTTCATCAACGTCGGCGTGGCCGAGCAGAGCATGATCGGCATCTGCGCCGGCCTGGCGCTCAAGGGCTGCCAGCCCTTCGCCTATACCATCGCCACGTTCTCGCTCTATCGCCCGTTCGAAATGGTGCGCGACGATTTATGCTACCAGAACCTGCCCGTTACCGTGGTGGGCATGGGCGCCGGCGTCATCTACTCGACGTTGGGCGGAACCCATCACACGATGGAAGACATCGCCATCGCCGGCGCCATTCCGAACATGCAGATCGTGGCGCCGTGCGACCCCGACGAATGCACCGAGGCCACGCGCTGGTGCGCTGGGCAGAAGAACGGCCCGGTTTACCTGCGCATCGGCAAGGCGGGCGAGCCTATTCTGACCAAGGGCGCCGAGCCCTGGGTATTCGGCAAGCTGCGCTATCTGCGCCGCGGGCAGGATGTCTGCATTCTCACCTACGGCGTAATCACCAAGATGGCCGTGGCGCTGGCCGACCGGATCGCGGCGACGGGCAAATCAGTGTCGGTTGTCTCGGCACATACGGTGAAGCCGCTGGATCGTGCGGGCGTCGCCGCGGCGCTGAAGAACCACAAGCACGTTATCGTCATCGAGGAAAACGTGCCGCAGGGCGGCCTCGCGCCGCAGACCAAGCAGATCGCCTGGGACACCGGCGCGCGTTGCCGTCTCGACACCTTTACGCTACAGGATTCCTTCATCCATAATTACGGCAGCCACGACGACCTGCTTGCCGCGCACGGCCTCAGCGTCGCGCAAATCGCGCAGCGCGCGGATCTGACATGAGAGTGACGCGATGAACGACCGCCTCGCGAACAAAGGAACCTTGGCGATTTTCGGCGGTGAGCCGGTGCGCAAGGAGCCGATGCCGCCGCGCCTGGCCCTGGGCGACGACGAGCAGCGCATGGTCATGGAGTGCATGGACTATTACCGCAAGAACCAGGTCGATCCCGGCTATCAGGGCGTTTTCGAGAAGCTCTATACCGACGCCTTCGTCGCGATGATGGGGGGCGGCCATGCCGACGCGGTCGCCACCGGCACCTCGGCGCTGTTCGTGGCGGTCGCGGCGCTGGATTTGCCCAAGGGCAGCGAAGTGCTGGTTTCGCCGATCACCGATCCGGGCTCGCTCAGCGCCATCATCCTGAACGGGCTGAAGCCGCGCCTGTGCGACAGCAAGCCCGGCAGCTACAACATCGGCGTGGAACAGGTGCGCGAGCGCTTGGGGCCGAACGTGTCGGCGATCATGGTGGTCCATTCCATCGGCCAGGCCGCCGAGGTGGACAAGATCGCGGCCGAGGCGAAGAAACGCAACATCAAGATCATCGAGGATTGCAGCCAGGCGCATGGCGCCAAGCTGAACGGCCGGCCGATCGGCACGTTCGGCGATATCGCGGCCTTTTCCACCATGTACCGCAAGGCGCACATGACCGGCGCTTCGGGCGGCGTGGTTTTCAGCCGAGATCTCGAACTGTTCCGTCGGGCGCTGGCCCATGCCGACCGCGGCAAGCCGCGCTGGCGCGACGATTTCAGCGATCGCGACCCAGCCGGGTATCTCTATCCGGCGTTGAACCACAACACCGACGAAATTTCCTGCGCCATCGGCGTCGCGTCGCTTGGTCGCTTGAACAATACGATCATCCACCGGCTGTCCTATGTGTTCGATGTCGTTGCTGGGCTGACCGATCAATCGGAAATCTGCACGGCCTACGCGCATAACCCGACGGATTCGCCCTTTGTGTTTCCGATCGTCGTCGATCTCGGTCGGATATCCTGCAGCAAGATCGAATTCGCCGAGGCGGTGCAGAAGGAAGGTATCGGTCTAAATCCGCACTATCGCTATGTCGTCGACGAATGGCCCTGGATGGCGAAGTATTTGGCCGACGGGTTCAAGACCGAGAACGCCCGTAGCATCCGCGACCGGTCGTTCAACCTGTACCTGAATGAGAATTACGGTGCGCGCGAGGCCGAGGATACGGTGAAGGCGATCGTGAAGGTCGAGAAGCATTTCGCCAAATGAGCCGCCGAGGATGACGGACATGAAGAATTTCGCCGTGGTGCTTCCGATTTTTAACGACTGGACGTCGTTTCAGGGCGTTCTATCTCAACTGGACAGGATCGCCGGCGATAAGCGGATTCAGATGTCGGTGTTCGCGGTCAACGACGGCTCGACGATCGCGATGCCCGACAGCCTTGCGAAAATGGACAGTTGGCGGAACCTTGCGGCCATCGAGGCCATCGACCTCGTCTGCAACATGGGGCACCAGCGCGCCATTGCGGTGGGGCTGTGCGAAGTGATGAGCCGATCGAGTTTCGATGCGGTGATCGTGATGGACGCCGACGGAGAGGACGACCCAAAGGATATTCCAGCTCTGCTGGACGTCTTGGAGAAAAATCCTGGAAAAGCCGTATTGGCGCATCGGGCAACCAGGTCCGAGGGTAGCGTATTCAAAGTTGCCTATCAGGCCTACAAGCTGCTGTTCCGGCTCCTCACGGGTTACAAGATATCCTTTGGGAACTATTGCGTGTTGCCGCAGTCGATCGGCAAAAGGCTGACCTTCAACTCCAATCTGTGGAACAGCCTGCCTGCGACCGTGCTTTTATCGCGCAGCCCCTACGTGACGGCGCCGACGCATCGCGCGAAGCGACTCGACGGCAAGTCGCAGATGAATTTCGTCGCTCTCATCGTATTCGGTTTGGATGCGATAACGGTGTTTTCCGACGCGGCGATGGTGCGCTTGGGGCTGATGATCGGCGGTTTGATTGTCGCTGGAGCTGCCGTTGTGAGCTTGATCAGGCTTACGACAGACATTTTCCTACTGGGCTGGACGTCGCTGATGTTGATGTTTTTATTCATCATCGGCATCCAGGTGCTATTCTTGCTGTTGAATACCAGCATGCTGATCCTGCGCAATCGATCGCTGATGCAAATGGTTCCCGCGATCCAGTACAAGGTGTTCATCCAGCGTATCGTCAAGGCGATTCGGACAGCGCAGTCCGTGGACGTAAAAGCACCTGTTCTCGATGCGGTCCGATAGACGGCCTTAGGCCTAGGGCCCGATGCACAAATACCAGGGCTCCGAACTGCCGCTGTTTGCCGGCGCCAGGAATTGGAAAAGCTATGTCGGCAAGAGCCTGGCGCCCTTTATCGGGCGCGATGTTCTTGAGGTGGGCGCCGGGATCGGCGGTACCACTATGGCCTTGCGGGCCGGGAGACAGGGGCGGTGGACCTGTCTGGAGCCCGATCCCGAGCTGGCCGCTCAACTTTCCACCCTGGCGGGGGCGGAAAAGTTGGGGCCTGACTGCCGGGTGCTGGGGGGCACTGTCGCTGGCCTGCCAATAGATGCCCGGTATGACAGCGTCATCTATATGGATGTTCTGGAACATATAGAGAACGACGGTGAGGAACTCGCACTGGCTGCACGACTTTTAGCCCCCGGTGGCCATTTAATTGTGCTGGCGCCGGCTTTTTCATGGCTGTTCACCGAATTCGACGAGGCGGTCGGGCATTTCCGCCGGTACACCCATCGCCAGCTTTTCTTGCTGGAGCCGCCGGGTATGGATCAGGTATGCGGGTACTACCTTGATTCTGTTGGTTTGCTTGCTTCATTGGCGAATCGCATGGTATTCAAGTCACGAGCCCCAACGATCGCGCAAATATTGTTTTGGGACAAGGCAATGGTGCCTATTTCGAGGTATATTGATCTAGTGATCGGTCGCACTTTCGGGCGGTCTGTCATCTGCATATGGAGAAAACGCTGATGCGCGTCCTTTTCATTAACCCGCCGACAGAAAACACGGTGATCGAGAATCCCGACGAGAAGGGCGAAGAATTCCTTGAAGCCGATGCCTTCGGCGATTTTCCGCCGCTGGGCGCGCTCTATGTGATGAGCCATCTCGAGGCAAAGACCAACCACGAATGCCATATCGTGGATTGCGTCGCCGAGCGCATGCCCCATGTGAAGCTTCGCGAATACGTGCGCAAGCTGAAGCCCGATGTCGTGGGTATCACCAGCTTCACCGTCTGCCTGGTCGACGTCTGCATGGTCGCCAAGATGGTGAAGGAAGAGTTCCCGAACGCCCATGTGTGCCTGGGCGGACACCATCCGATCGCTTACCCGAAGGAAGCGTCCGAGTTGCCGAACTTCGACAGCATCGTGGTGGGCGAGGGCGAGCAGGCCTTCACTGAACTGGTCGAGGGCCTCGCCAACGGCAAGGACTTCTCCCATATCCGCGGCGTCTACACGCGCGACTCGATCAAGCCGCATCTAGAGAAGCCGATCCGCGACAAGCGCTTCCTCGCCCGCGTCACGGTGCCGGCGGCCTATGTCGAGGAGATCGACGATTTGCCCGTGGTGAACCGGAAGCACATCCGGCATTTGCGGTACCAGAACATCCTGGGCGTCACCAAGGATTTGGCGACCATTCTCAGTTCCCGCGGCTGCCCATTCCGCTGCACGTTCTGCGACGTGCCGATCAAGAGCTACCGCGACAGGGACCCGGAAAAGGTCGTGGACGAAATCCAACAGTGCCTGGCGATGGGCTACAAGGAATTCCGCTTCTACGATGACCTGTTCAACATCAGCGAAGCGAAGATCCTGAAGTTCTGCGACGCGCTCGATCGGCGCGGCCTCAAGATCACTTGGGACTTCCGCGGCCGCGTGAACACGGTCACGCGCTTGTCGCTGGAGCGCGCCAAGGCGACCGGCCTGCGCATGATCGCGTTCGGCGTGGAAACCGGCACCGACGAGGGATTGCGGATACTGCGTAAGGCGACCACCACGGCGAAAATCCGCCAAGCTTTCAAGTGGTGTCGTGAATTGGGCATCCTAACGGTCGCCGACTACATCATCGGCCAGCCATTCGAGAAGACCAAAGCCGACATCAAGCGGAGCATCGACTTCCTGTGCGAACTCGATCCGGATTATGCGCAGATTTCGGTGCTTAAGCTCTATCCGAACACCGAAATGTACGACAACGCCGTGGCGCAAAAGGTCGTTCCGCCGGGGCGTTGGCAGGATTTCGCGCGCAACCCGACCCCGAACTTCGTTGTGGACCACTGGAACGAGTTCATGGATCTCGGCACGCTGATCGGAATGCAGAAACAGGCATATCGCCGATTCTATTTCCGGCCGCGCTATGTTTTCCGCAACGTGATGCAGACACGCACGGTCGTGGAATTCGCGTCCAAGGTCGGTGGGGTCAAGAGGCTGCTCCTGCGGAATAAGCGGGCCGTCGAGCACAATCTGCGCAGCGCCTAGTCCGCGTCGCTATTGCCCGTATTGGCGTCCCGCGACAGTTCACCACGCGGCGGTCGATCCGCTGACTTACGCGATCCTCCTGGCGTCCGTCGTCATTTCTTCTGCCTCGGGCAATATGAGAATTGCGAGGCGGAGTGGCGCGAGCCCGATCGCTATCGCTATCTCCTAAGGTTTCGCTCCGATCGACGCCATATCGTCCAGGGAGCCGGCCTGTCGCTTGTAGGGGCGGCGTTCGGGCCGGGCGTTGCCGTCACCGGGATGCGGCGGTTCAACCGCATCCTGGGTTTCGACGCGACGGCCCGGTGGTTGAACGCCGAAGCGGGGATCACGCTCGGCGAAATGTATTCCTTCCTTCGCCCCAAGGGCTTCTCGGTTTCCGTCCAGCCGGGCTACCCCGACATTACCCTCGGGGGTTGCATCGCCGGCAACGTGCACGGCAAGAACCAACATCGGGAAGGTGTTTTTGCCGGCATCGTTCGGGAAATTCGGCTTTATCATCCCCTGCGCGGTTTCATGCGGTTGAGCCGGGATGAAAATGCCGCACTGTTCGATGCGACGTGCGGCGGCTATGGCCTGACCGGATTGA
>CAYLIK010000139.1:0-8542 GCA_964383565.1 uncultured Sphingomonadaceae bacterium | reverse complement strand
CTCCATGTTCGGGTCGGTCTACGCCAAGTCCAAGACGGGTAAGACATTCGATCAGTTTCTGGGTGAATATCAGCAGTCTCCAGCATACAAGAAAACCGTCACGACGCCATTCACCAAACTGATCCAGGGCGCTCCCAAAAAGGGCGGTGGTCCGCAGGCTGGCCAAGTCGTTAAGGGTTATCGCTTCAAGGGCGGTGATCCCGCAGATCGCAATAGTTGGGAAAAGGCGGAATGAGCGGCCCGTGGGAGGATTATGCCTCCGGCCCATGGGATGACTACAAGAAGCCAAAATCTGGCGGAACGAATTTTGGCAAGGAGATCGCTCGTCAGGTTGGCCTGACCGCGCGCTATATTCCGGAAGGGCTGGCTGAACTCGGCGGGCTCGTTGCCAACCCGATCAACTCCCTGATCAATATGGGCCTCAAGGCATCCGGTGCGAAATATCGTCAAGGCACTGACCTGGGGGCCGGTGCAAGCCGTCAACTGGATCGGGCCGGGCTCCCTAAGCCGCGTACCGGCACAGAGCGCGTAGTCGGCGACATGTCGCGCGCGGTGGTTGGCACGGCTCCATTTGTCGGGGCTGGTCAACTTGGTGCGAAGGCCGCCACAGGCGTGACACGTGGTGTGATGGCGGCTCTCGCTGATGCTCCCAAGCTTCAGGCTGGATACGCAGCCGCATCGGCTGGTGGTGGTGGTGCCGCCAGAGAGGCGAAGCTGGGTCCTGCGGGAATCCTTGCAGGGTCCATCTTGCCGTTGCTTGCTGGCCCTGGGGCTGTGGCAGCCGCCGGACCAACGAGGCGCGCATTTCAAACAATGAGGGGCAACGTTGATGTCGCGCCAAGGGCACGGGAAATCATCTCGGGTACCATCGCTGATGACCTTCTTTCGCCTCGCGACATAGGCCCGATGCTAGACAATGCGCGCGCTAACGGCGTCAACTTGTCGCTGATGGATCTTGGCGACAACTTGCGCGGGCTTGGGGCGGCGGCGAGCCGGAAACCCGGGGTTGGTCGCCGACTGATTACCTCTATGGTAGACACCCGGCAGGGTGAGCAGAACGCCCGCATTCGCGGGGCTATCGGCCGTGACCTTGGGGAGATCGTAAATCCGTTCGAGCAGTCGGATGCTCTGATGAAGCAGGCAGGCGAGGCAGCAAGCCCGCTTTACCGCAAGGCATACTCCAATCCGGCTATTAATAGCCCCGAGATCGAAAGCCTGTTGGCAACCCCGGCAGGCAGATCGGCGCTGTCACGAGCCCGGACTATTGCAGCCAATGAGCGCCGCGATCCTGCAAAAATGGGATTCTCTCTGGATGCAGATGGCAATGTGGTCCTTAACCCGTCGAACGCTGGCCTGCATGGGACGCAGGCTGAAGCTCGCGCCGCGCGGGATGCCATCGCGGAGCAGCTTGCAAATGCCCAACGTAGAGCTTCTGCATCGCTTAGCCCGGCGCAGCATAGCGACGAGATCACTCAGCTTACGAAACAGCTTGATGAGGCTGATGCGGCCCTTCAGGGGGTTGATGAGACCTTGGCCGCCGCACCAACCGCTGACGTCGCAACCACGCAGCGCGTCTATTCACCGCAAACACTCGATTATGTGAAGCGGGGTCTGGATGATGTGGTGGAGGCGAACCGGGATAAGGTAACGCGCCGCCTTGCGCTGGATGAGGGGGGGCGGGCTGAAAATAGCGTGCGTGGTCAATTCCGCGAAGAGCTGAAGCGTCTCAATCCGGATTATGGCGAGGCCCTTGCTGCCTATGCAGGCCCCGCCTCCGCGAAACAGGCGATGGAGGCAGGGAAGGGAGCGCTCAACTACTCCGATCAAGAGATTGAGCGGGCGGTCTCTAATCTATCAGCGGGCGACCGTGACCAGTTTGCCTTGGGCTTCCGCTCAGCAATGGCAGAGGCGCTGGACCGCCGCGTTGATGGCGGTGACAAGGTGAAAGCGCTTCTCGGATCACCCCGTAAGCGCCAGGCCCTTGCCAAGGTGTTCGGCGGCGAGGATGGTTTTAATCGTTTCCTTGAGACGATGAGCCAAGAGCGCATGGCGTCCGAAACCTATGGGGCAGTGCGCTTGGGTTCGCCCTCAGCCAATCGACTTGAAGAAGGAGCTGACGCGGCTCAGAAGTTTGAGCGGGGCACTCGCGCGGCCGCTGATTTGGCGACCGGGAACGTTGGTGGAATGGTCTCCAATGGCCTCAACGCCCTGAGAGACTTCCATCGCTTCGGACTCGGTAAGACCGCGCAACGCACGCGCGATGAGGTTGCGGCGCTCCTCTCGGAACTTGACCCCGTTATAGTCCGCAGTGCCCTTGAGAAAGCCATCCGAGACAATGCGGCGCGCCTCAATCGGAATGGGCCTGCCAAAAATATCAAACTCGGGACAATTAATGCCGTCAGAACCGCGCCCCAAATTCGGCGTGACGACAGGTAGATCTTTTTCGCTCACCCGCGATTCCTAACACAACCACCCGACCTCCACCAAGGCCCTCACGGGGCCTTTTTTATTGGGACGCCCTATGCCCCTACCTTATTCGACCAACCCCGACAGCAATGTGACAGCGCTTGGCACCAACATCGCCGAGCTGTGTGCTGCCGGGAACATCAACAACGCGATCCGCATCCTCATGGCGGACCTGACGACGTGGTATAACGCCGCGCAGCCGTTGATCGCGACCATTGCCGCGAAACAGCCGGGGAATGCCGTGCTGACTGCTCTGGCGGGGGCGGGCGCGGCGGCTAATCAGATCGCGGTCTATACAGGCTCGGACCAAGCGGGTCTGACGCCACTCACTCCGTTCATGCAAACCGTTCTGGATGACGCCGATTCCGCTACCGCGTGCGTGACGTTGGGAGCGGTGCGGGTGGCGTCGATGTCGCTCGCAAATCCTGGATACATTCGGTTTCAGATCAGCGGGATCGCGCCATTCTATTTTCAGATTGCATTCGGGTCGGCGATATTCGCGCCCGGTAGTAATTCCGTCAACTACCACACAGCTTTCCCAAACGTGTCGTTCTGTGTCTTGAGCGCGGGCGGTGGCGGGCCTGCTGAAGAGAGGAATAATCCCGGCGTCAGCGCGACATCCGCTTCCGGATTTACGGCATTCTCGACGCTCGCCGGGTCTACGACCGGCTGGTACATCGCGATCGGATTCTGACATGAAAAAGATCGCAGACACCATCGAAAACGCCACGAACGGAAAACCCCTCCAGAACGCGACGGTCAGCCTGACGATCGGTGGAGTGGTACAGCCGCTTTACCTGACCAACGTTGTAGGATCGCCCGTCTATTCCGTCCTGACCGACGCTGATGGTTATTATGAGTTCTACGCCCCGGATGGGGTGTACAGCTTTAACGCCTCATATGGAGACACGTCGAAGACCGTTGACGATTTCGAAGTCTACGACGAGAGTGAGCAGCGCGCCGTGATTGCGGCACTCCCGGTTTTCGCCAGCGGCGCCTATACGCCGACACTGACTGCGCTGGCGAACCTTGATGACCAACAGGAATATATCTCGCAATATATGCGGGTTGGCTCGGTTGTGACTGTTTCGGGGCGGGTGGACATCAACCCAACCGCCACCACGTTTACCGATCTGGCGATTTCCCTGCCTATCGCATCCAACTTCACGACCATTGAACAGTGCTCCGGGGTGGGCGGAACCAACTCGGCGGCGAACGGCGCGGCCATCATCAAGGGAGATATTTCGGGCAACTACGCCGTGTTGAGCCTCCTAGCCCCCGTAACGACGGAATACCCCGTCTTTTACACGTTCACCTATCAGGTCATCTAAGTGGCGGACGCTTGGGATGTCGGCGGGATCGTCGGCGGAGTTGCGACCTTGGGCGGTGGCCTATGGGGCGGGCTGCGTTGGCTGATCGGCCGGAACGACAAGAGAACCGCCGATCTCGACAAGAAGGAAGCTGCTCTGATCGTCAGGATGGAGCAGCGGATAAAGGCGCTTGAGGAGCGCGACGAAGATCGGGAGCGTGACCACGCCGACTGCCAGCAGCGCGTGGACAAGCTGTTATTCTTCTGTGTGCTCATGGTCGAAGAGGGCGAGGCGGCGAACTCCAGCTCGCAGACCATTCGCCGTGCCAAGATGTACCTGATGCGCGTATTTCCGGAAGCGTTCGGCCCGCAGCCGCCGATCCCAAAGGACATGCTCAGCACACTGGATAAGCTGGGTTAGTCCCGCCTGCTCATAACAGGCGGGACTGTATCGCTGGAGACCGGGGGCAAAAGCGGCCTCGCGATCCTGAACGATTTCATGGGGCAGGGGATTCCCCGCCTGGCTCAATTCTTGCACGACAAATCGAAAGGACGCCGATGAGCTTAGCACCACTCGGCCCGGTCAAATATCTGACCATCCATTGTGCCGCGACCCCTGAAGGCCGCCACGTTGAGGCGTCCACGATCAGCGCGTGGGACATCGCGAAGTTCGGGCAGGTTTCCTATCACCATGTTGTCGAGCTGGACGGTACATATGTCCGCACCCTGCGCGACGATCAGAAGGGCGCGCACGTTGGCAAAGCTAATAGCGGCAACATTGGCATATGCTACGTTGGCGGCGTTGATAAGCTCGGCAATCCTAAGGATACACGCACTCCGGCGCAGAAGGCCGCGCTCCTTACCCTGATCCGTACCTACAAGGGCCGCTACCCAGGCATCAAGATATTGGGCCACCGTGATTGGCCGGGAGTGGCCAAGGCGTGCCCCTCTTTCAGCGTCAAGGATTGGCTGAAGGAGGTCGGGGAATGAACTGGAACATCCTTCGCGGCCTCTCAGGCGAGTTCGAAATTGGCCGCGTCTATCTCGCCGTCAGTGGCCTCGCAGGGATCACGACACCGATCGGCTTTCAGATCTGGCACATGATCGAGAACGGCGGCGTGTTCGACGTGACGGCATGGTGTGTCGCCTATCCCGGCGGCCTCGCGGCTCTCGGCGCTCTCGGCGTCTTCACGATCGGCAAGAAGGACGAAAAGGTCGCGACGGCCAAGGCCACACTTCAAGCATCTGAAACAGCAGCACAAGGAACCGGATTATGAGCTTCAACGACTTCGACGACCGCGCAATCGCCTGGTATCGCAGCCTGCCCCTGTGGACCGCATCGGCGGTTGCGTTCGGGGTGGGCTTCTTCACGCACGCCTTCCTCTTCTAAGTGCCCATCTTCGGGGCGCTCGTCGCCAACTGGAAAGCGATCCTCGGCGGATTACTGCTGACGGCGCTTGCCCTTCAGACATGGCGCATCGGCGAACTGAACGACGACGTGACAGCCGCAAAGGCTGAAACCGCACTCTGGAAGCAGGCGGGCATTCTCGCCGTCACGCGCGCCAAGCAGCACAAGGCCGAAGTCGAGGGCCTTCAAGACAAGGTAACGACCCATGCGAACGACGATTACAGCCGTCGCGTTGCTGCTTTTGACGGCGGCGTGCGGAAGGCCGCAGCAAATCCCGGTAGCACCGCAGCGCCCAATCTGCCCCGCCTTTCCTACAATCCCGACGTCTTTGCAGGACCCGATCCAAATACCGTCATTCCTAAAGACGATGCCCGGATTTGCGGAGTGAATACGCTCCGCCTGATCGTCGCCCGCGAGTGGGCAATGCAGCAATCTCAAATCGATAGGAGCGGCGAATGAGGCTTGGCCTTGGCTTGGGGATAGGCGCTGGGGGCAGCGCACAATCTGAGCCAGCCGATACGCGCCCCAAAGTATGGATCAGCAGCGACATCTTTGGCGCAGGCGAAAAAGACGACATTCAATCCTTCTTGAGCATGATCCCGTACCTTAATCAGATCAACCTAATGGGCTTTTCGTGCTGCCTTCCTGGCGGCTCGACGCAGGTCGCTGCGGTTCAGAATCTCATCACACAAGTTTCTGCCGACATCGCAGCATACAAGGCTCTGGACGACAGCTATCCGTCTGCTGCCGAACTGGCAGCGCTCATCGCTCAAGGCAAGCTGTCAGCGGCTGGCGCTCCCGGCGATGGTTTGAACACGGCTGGCTCTGACGCACTGATCTCAGCGGCGCATACTTCCAGCCCGAGCGACCCCCTTTGGGTATTGATTTGGGGAACTTATGGCGATCTCGCGCAGGCCCTGTACGATGACCCGACGATTCTTCCAAACATTCGCGTTTACGGCATCGCTGCGACAACCGGCTTCAACTATACAACTGACGCGGGCGCAGCCAATTACCTGATAAACAACATGGTTCCCGGCCAGCCGCTTGACGATCTCTGGTTCATCGCGAACGATAGCAGTTTCAGGGGTATGTATTGCGGCTCCGGGGGCGAGAATACTCCGCAACGCGACTGGCCGTGGGAGCACGCTGTCGGACGCGGCGAGATAGGTGACGCCTTCGTCGATGCCTGCCTCGATCTCTACGGCGACGGCACGACCTCCGGCCTCAAGATGGGCGACACGCCGTCCCTGCTTTATGTGCTCGACAATGTGCTGGTTCAGGGCACCGGCGACGATCCGGCGGCGGCAGGCGGGGGCTGGGGCGGTCGGTTCGAGAAAGACGCTGCCAAGGGCAACAATTACTGGAAGGACGTGCAGTCGGGCCAGACACTCGGCAGCTTCGTGGGCGCGAATACGGTCTACATCCATCAGGCTGACATACTCGCGGACATGGCGGCGAAGTTTGCGCTTATTGCGAATCCCACCATCTACACAGGCGAGACGTTCAGCAATCTGACCGTTACCGATACGACGATCGCTGGCCGTGTGTCGGTTCCGTTTGGTGAGACATGGACCAACTATCGCACTGATCGGCCCATGAATGCGGTCAACGCTGGAGAGATGGATTATGTAACCAGTGCGGGTTCCAGTACGTCGCTGCACTATCTTGCGAACACGATGCCGGGCGTGGATTACACTGTCGAAGGCGCGATGCTGTTCACGAGCGCAAGTGCGCTACCGGGCCTGTTAATGAACGTCAGCGGCTCCCTGAGTGGGGGCGACGGGCAATTTTATCAGATCCTCATGGATAGTGCGGCTCCCTATAACTGGACGATTGGGAAGGATTTCGCCTCATCCGGTGTCGCGATCACATCCAACACAGCTGCCCAGGCGAGCACGATCACGGTTGGTATCAACACCCCATTCCGCATGAAGATGCGCCGCGAAGGGGCTGTTATCACGATGTGGGTTCGGCTTGTTTCAGGCGGCGGGTGGGTTCAGTGCCTTCAGTGGACGGATGCCTCCCCTCTAATCGGCGCTGGCAATGCCGGTGTTCGAGGAATCAACACGGCCCGCATTTATGCGTTCGTTGCGAGGAGCAACGCATGACGCGCACCTTTGACGACCTCGCCCTGGCGACTCCGCGATTGGCAATGCGGCAATCTCAAATCGAAGGGGTGAAATAATGGGCCTGGGTCTCGGCTTGGGAGGTGGGGTGGCAGCCATCCCCTACCTCCAGATGACATTGCCAACGGCTTTCACCGACCGCTGGTCGCCGCCGATGACGTTCTTCGAAAGCGCGGGCGGGCAGTATCTCACCAACTACGACTACACGACGCTGAAACCGGCGATCACGAAGACCTATTGGGTTGCGGCTGGTGGCAATGACGGCGGGGCTGGTACTGAGGGCGCGCCGCTCGCCAGCCTATCGGTGGCATTGGCAAAGGGCGACGTTGACGAGATCGTCATCAACACGGCCGCTGGCGACTATCTGATGCGCAGCTCGCTTGGATGGAACAACACCCAGCCCAGCCGGAGCCTGTCGATCCGGGTCGTCGGCGGTAATCGCGCCATCTCGATTGCTGCATCGTCCACGTCAGCCCCGACATGGGTTGCTGTGTCCGGCGCGATCTACAAGACGACGATCACGGCGGCCAACTCTTCCAGCGTGATGGACCTCGCCAACCTTCAATCTGACGGCCTGTGGCAGCGCCTGACGGCCGCCGGATCAGTGGGCGCGATGACGGCGGGCACCTATTTCCACGACGGCACAGACCTCAACGTCTGGGCCTATGACAGCCGCAATCTCGTCGGTGATCTGCGCATGTCGCCGTGCAGCGAAAGCAACAACGGGCGCATCCCTTCGGCGAGCCGCACGACCTATATCGACGGGGTGGATTTCGTTGGGGGTGCGCCGCTGATCTATGTTGGCGCGGGCGCGGTCGACCCGCTGGTTGTGCCAATGAACTGCACGTTCCAAGGCTCGCGATCATCCGGCGGCGCGTCGATGAACGATTTCTATGCCGAAGGGCCGGGTCGGTTCTACCCCTATCGTTGCCGAGCAGCCCGCGCTTACCGCGACGGATTCAACTATACCGGCAACGCCAACGGCAGCCCTAAATTCTTCGAGAACGAATGCTCGACGGGCACATCCGGAACAACCTCGGTTACTGACAACGCCTCGACATCGCACAATGACAGCGCGGGCGTTCGGCTGAACGGTCGCTATCGCGGATCGTTCGGGCGAACTGTCGCCGACATCAACGACGCGCGCGTGATTAATCTCGGCTGCTTGTTTGGACAGGCGCAGTCCACAGCAACATCCCGCGGCCCGTTGACCTGCCGGCTCCCTTCGAA
>CAYLIK010000138.1:0-8549 GCA_964383565.1 uncultured Sphingomonadaceae bacterium | reverse complement strand
CTTGATGTGCGTCTCCGCACCCTGCGCATCGGCCACGCTGCCAAACATCAGCAACGCGATTGTCATCAAGGCGCAATGAAGCAGACGCATCGCCATTCCCGTTACAGTATCGGCGGCGCTATAGCATGGCCGCCGCCGAACGCATCTGGGGGATCTCGTGAAAGTCTTGTCAGCCCTTCTCGCGCTTGCTTTGTCGGCGCCCGCCGCCGCCGCGACGCAACCGCCCAGGCTGATCGTGGCGATTGCGATCGACCAGTTCTCGACCGATCTCTTCAGCGAATATCGCGCGCATTTCACTGGCGGCCTCAAGCGCCTGCAGCAGGGCGCTGTTTTCGCTAACGGTTTTCAAAGCCACGCCGCGACCGAGACCTGCCCCGGCCATGCGACGATTCTGACCGGCGGCCGCCCGTATCGCACCGGCATCATCGCCAACAACTGGGTCGATTACAGCGCCCCGCGCGCGGACAAGGGAATCTACTGCGCCGAGGATGAAAGCGTGAAGGGCAGCACGCAGGAAAAATATACCCAGTCCGTCGTGCATCTGAAGATCCCGACCCTCGGCGACCGCATGAAGGCCGCAACCAAGGCCACGCGCGTCGTCGCGGTCGCGGGCAAGGATCGCGCCGCGATCATGATGGGCGGCAAATCAACCGACCAGCTCTGGTTCTGGAACGCCGGCAAGTTCGACACGCTCGTCGGGCGACGGAAAAATGCCTCAGCCGACAAGATCAATGGCGAGATCGCGGCCACGATCGCCGCCGGCCTGCCCGCGCCAGCCCTGCCCGATCTGTGCCGTGGGCGGGTCGCCCCGGTTCCGGTGTCGGCGGATAAGAGCATCGGCAATCCGCTCGCGGCGCTTGCCCCAGCCACGCCCAAGGGCATGCGCGTCCGCCCGGAGCTTGACCGCGCCACCATCGATCTCGCCAGCGCGCTCACCGACGAGTTGAAGCTCGGCCAGGGCAAGGCAACCGATCTGCTCGCGATCAGCCTCTCCGTCACCGATTATATCGGCCACGCCTACGGCACCGAAGGGCCGGAGATGTGCACTCAGATGGTCGCGCTCGACGAGGCGCTTGACGTGTTGTTCAAGCATCTCGACGGCATCGGAGTGCCCTATATGGTCGTTCTCACCGCCGATCATGGCGGCCATGACGCTACCGAGCGCAACCAGATCCGGGGCTTTGCCGACGATCGCCGCTTCACGGCCGAAAACGGGCTGAAGGCGCTCAACACGGCGCTCGGCCATGGCGACAAACCGGCCTTCCGCACCGAGGACAAGGGAAGCGATACGATCGTCGGCGATCTTTATCTCGACGCCGCGATCACGGGCGAAGAGCGCGCCGCCCTGCTTGCGCGGGCGAAGGAATGGCTGGGCCAGCAATCGAGCTTCGCCGCCATCTTCACCAGGGACGAACTGCTCGCCACGCCCCCGTCTCAGTTTCCCCCCGAAGCCTGGACCTTGGCCGAGCGTGCCGCCGCCAGCGTCGACCGCCAACGCTCGGGCGATCTGGTCGTCCTGCTCAAGCCGCGTCTTTCGCCGATCAGGAATCCCGGCGGCGGCGCGGTCGCCACCCACGGCTCGCCCTGGGATTATGATCGCCGCGTGCCGATCCTGTTCTGGTCGCAGGGCATGGCCGGCTTCGAGCAGCCGAACAGCATCGAGACGGTAGACATCATGCCGACGTTGGCGGCGCTGATCGGCCTGCCGGTTCCCGCGAACGAGATCGACGGCAAGTGCCGCGACCTCGATGTTGGTGCTAATTCTACTTGTCCGGCCAATTAGTCTCGTCGTCACCCCCCCGGGGTTCCCCGGGGGGCCCCCAAAAAAGCCGGGGCCCCACCACGGGGCCCCCGGGCTCAGCCCGGGGGTGACGAAAGCAGGCGTTTAGCCCGCCCTACCGCGTCTCGAACGCCCTGATTCCCTTGCCAAGCTTGTTGGCGCCGATCGCCAACGGCTCATGACTCCAGTCAGCGACGAACACGGTCGACCAGCTGACGTCCGGCGCCAGCGAAGCTGTGTTGTCGGCAATCGCCAGACCCCGCGAGGGATTGTCCCGCGTTTCCGCCGCGACCGTAATCATCGCGCTATGGTTTTCCTTGTCCGTCCCCTGCACGAAGACGTTGCGCGCGATCCTGCCGATCGATCCGGCGCTCAGATCGATCATATAGTTGGTCGTGCGTCCCTTGCTGTCGTCGAAGCTGCTGTCGGTGACTTCGTTGCGTATCGCCCGGCTCTTCACATAATGTCCGCCATTGCCGCGCTCGAACCGCGATCGCGTCACGATCAGCGAGCCATATTGGCCGATATAGATGCTGTGCGCGCAGGACATGTCCCGGTCGCAACGTCCCAGCCCCGAGAAGGTCGAACGGTCGATGCGGATCGTCGCGGATTGATCGTCAGCGGTCAGGATACCCTGTTCGCTGTTCAGGAACATCGCGTTGGTGACGGTGAGCGGCCCATGTTCCAGCCGGATTCCCGCGCCATTGGCATCAGGCACGCGCATGTTGCGGAACACGATCCCGTCGACCGTGGCGCCGCGCGCGCGCAGCACCAGCGCCGCCTTGTCTTCGCAGGTGCCCCCGTCGAACACGACCTTGCCAGCCTCCGCCGCGACGAAGGCGATTCGGCCCCGCTCCTGGATCGCGCAATCCTTGTAGGTGCCGGGCGCGATCCGGATGGTCGCGTCGCGATCGCCGACGGCATTTACCGCGTCGTCGAGCCGCCAATAGCTCTTGCCCGTCTCCGTGATCGTGAAGGGCGCACCGCCCGCCGCCAGCGCCTGTGTGGCCAGCGAGAGGCCGATCAGCGCTGACGCGATCCGGAGCACCTTGCCTCAGGCCGCCTTGTGCTTGCGGACGAGCTCATACGCTTTCTTGTACCACTCCGTGCCCGGATAGTTGGCGCCAAGCACAGCGGCGGATTTCTTCGCCTCCTCCGGCACGCCGAGCGAAAGATAGCATTCGGTGAGCCGCAATAGCGCCTCAGGCGTATGGCTGGTCGTGTCGTAGCTGTCGATCACCTTGCGGAAACGGATCGTGGCGGCAAGCCATTCGCGGCGGCGCTCGTAGAAGCGGCCGATCTCCATTTCCTTGCCCGCGAGATGATCGCGAATCAGATCGACCTTGAGCCGTGCATCGGCCGAATAACGCGAATCGGGATAACGGCGGATCAGCTCGCCCATGGCGTCGAGCGCCTGTTGAGTGATCTTCTGGTCGCGCGTAACATCCTGGATCTGCTCGTAATAATTTATGGCGATCAGGTAGAGCGCATAGGGCGCGTCCTTGTTGCCCGGATGGATCGACAGGAAGCGCTGCGCCGATTGAGTCGATTCCGAATATTGCCGGCCCATATAATAGCTGAACGCGCTCATCAGCTGCGCGCGGCGCGCCCAGACCGAATAGGGATGCTGGCGCTCGACCTCATCGAACAGCTGGGCGGCGACTTTGTACTGGCCGCGGTCGAGCCGGTCGCGCGCTGCGCTGTAAAGTGTGTTGACGTCGCGGGCGACATATTTGGTGTCAGCCTTCGACTTGCTGGTGGCGCAACCGGAAAGTGGAAGCGCGAGGGCGGAGACGAGGGTCAGGGCCGCGATGCGGAGGGGAAAGCGCTGCATGAAACGCTTCCTAGCCGCTTCATCCGCGCCCGCCAAGCACGCAGTTCTGGATGACGGTCTTGCCTTCATTGTTGATCCGAAGGATGGACGTCACGGCCCTGCCCGCTACCGGACAAAAGGAATTCGTCATCCTGCGCGTGCTGACCCTTTCGACGCTGTTCCCGGATGCGAGCCGGCCAACCTTCGGCGGCTTCGTGGAACGGCAAACTCAGGGTCTTGCCGCGCGCGACGGCGTGGAGGTCCAGGTCGTGGCGCCGCTAGGATTGCCGCCGGGGCCCCTGAAACAGATCGGCCATTACCGCATACGCGCGGCCCTGCCATCGGTCGAAGTCTGGAAGGGGATCACCGTCCACCGCCCCCGCTTCCTCCATATTCCAGGCCCGGGCATACGCCTCACGCCGTCGAGCATGGCGCGCAAGCTGTTGCCGTTCCTGCGCAAACTCCGCCGGGAATTTCCTTTCGATATCATCGACGCCGAATATTTCTGGCCGGATGGCGTGGCGGCAGCTTGTCTCGGCAAAGCGCTGGGCGTGCCGGTTTCGATCAAGGCGCGGGGAAGCGATATCAACGTCTGGGGCATGCGCGATTTCGGACGGGCGCAAATCCTCGCGGCAGGCAACGGTGCGCATGGCATGCTTGCCGTGAGCGACGCCTTGCGGCGCGATATGGTCGCGCTTGGTCTGCCCGAGGACAGGATCAGGGTTCATTATACCGGCGTCGATCTCGCCCGTTTCAACATCGCCGATCGCGAAGCCGCCAAGTTGGAGCTTGGTATTACCGGCCCCCTGCTCCTGTGTGTGGGCAACCTTGTCCCCTTGAAACGGCAGCATCTGGTGATCGAGGCGCTCCGGCATCTGCCCAATGCATCCTTGCTGATCGTCGGCGACGGTCCCGAGCGTGGCGCGCTCGAAGCGCAGATTTCCAATGCGGGACTCTCCGGGCGCGTTCGTCTCTTCGGAGTGCGTCCGCACGATGATCTGCCCGGCCTGTTCGCGGCGGCGGATGTCTTCGTCCACCCGTCCTCTTCGGAGGGTCTTGCCAATGTCTGGATCGAATCGCTCGCCTGCGGGACGCCGATCGCGATCAGCGACGTCGGCGGCGCACGCGAGGTGGTGGATGGTCCGGCGGCCGGGCAGATCGTGGAGCCAACGGCGGTCGCCATCGCCAAGGCGGTCTCAGTGCTGCTGGCGAACCCGCCTGATCGGCACGAGACCCGCCGGAGCGCCGAGCGTTTCACCTGGGATGTGAACGCCGAAGCGCTCCACGCGCATCTCTCAGCGCTGGTCGAGCGGCATCAGGGCGGCGGCGATCAAGCGCCCCTCCCCACGTAACATTCCCCACGCCCGTGCGGCCGCGCGGCTGTCCATGACTTCAAGGCCAATGCCCTCGGCGCGCAACGCCTCAGTCAGCGCGAAATCGGGCCGTTGCAGGGACGCGCCCGTACCAAGCAGGATGAACTCGGGCCGCGGATCGACCGCAAGCAAATCGGCAAGATCGTCTCGGGAAAGCGAGGCAGGCGATGGCGCGGCCCATTGCCACACCGCTTCCGGCGTAAGCTTCACGCCCGCCTCATAAACGACGCCATCGATCCGGAACCCGTTGCCCGAAAAGGCCTGAATCAGCGGACCTGTAGCGTTCCGGTCGCGATCGAGGCGCGGCATGGCGTCAGGCCTTCGGGCCGACCCGCTCCGCCCCGCTGATCCCGGTTTCCTTCGCGTCGAGCGGGCGCGGCTGGAGGCCGAGCGTGATCAACAGCGACGAGGATACATAGACCGACGAATAGGTGCCGACGATGATACCGAGCAACATCGCCCAGGTGAAACCGCGCAACACATGCCCGCCGAAGATCAGCAACGATCCAAGCGCAAGGCCGATCGTCACCGTTGTCATCACCGTGCGCGGCAACGTCTCGTTGACGGACAGGTCGATCAGCCCCTTCATGTCCATCTTGCGGTATTTGCGCATATTTTCGCGGATACGGTCGTCGATCACCATCTTGTCGTTGATCGAATAGCCGACGATCGTAAGCACCGCCGCGACGATATTCAGATCGAATTCAAGCTGTGTGATCGCGAAAAATCCCAGCGTCATCAGCACGTCGTGCATGATCGCGACGAAGGTCGAGACGCCGAACTGCCATTCGTAACGAAGCCAGCTGAATATGGCGATGCCGCCCACCGCCAGCAAAACGGCCAGCACGCCATTGAAAATCAGCTCGTTCGAAACCTTGCCCGACACCGTGTCGTAACGCGTGAACGTCACGCCGGGAAATTCGGCCGCCAGAGACTTGCGGGCCTTCTCGACTATGGCATTGGTTGCGCCTTCGTCCGCACTCTCCGGCACAGGCAGACGGATCGAGACGGTCCGGGGATCGCCGAAGGTCTGGAGCGAGCCATCGCCCACATCAAGCCGATCGATGTTGGAGCGCACCTTGTCGAGCAGCGGCGGCTGCTGAAATTGCGCTTCGATCATCAGGCCGCCGACGAAATCGACGCCGAGATTCAACCCCCGCGCCGCCACCGCCGCCACGGCAAGTATGGTGAGCAGCGCCGTCAGCCCGAACGCCCAGAAGCGCAGGCGGACGAAGCCGATATTCGTATCGTCGGGAACGAGCTTGAGCAGACGCATCGCGGTCTTCCCCGATCAGATGTGGATTTCGGTCGGGCGGTTGCGCTTTAACCAGCCGACAACGAGCATGCGGGTGAAAGTCACCGCCGTGAACACCGATGTCGCGATGCCGATCAGCAGCACGATCGCAAAGCCCTTCACCGGCCCTGATCCCAGCGCCAGCATGATGAGGCCCGCGATAGCGTGAGTCACGTTCGCTTCGAAGATCGTCCGGCTCGCTTCCTTGTAACCAAGTTCGACCGATTGCGGCACGCTCCTGCCCCGCCGCCGTTCCTCGCGCATGCGCTCGTTGATCAGCACGTTGGCGTCGACCGCCGTACCAATGGTGAGCACGAAGCCCGCGATGCCCGGCAATGTCAGCGTGCCGTTGAACAGCGCCATCACACCCACGATCACGAACACGTTTATGACGACGGCGAGGTTCGCGTAGATGCCGAAGCGGCCATAGCTCAGGAACATGAAGATCACGACTGCGACGACCGCGATCGTCGCCGCCATCACGCCGGCGCGGATCGAATCGGCGCCAAGCTGCGGCCCGACGGTCCGCTCCTCGATCACCTTCAACGCCACCGGCAATTTGCCCGAGCGCAGCGCGATCGCCAGCTCATTGGCGCTGTCCACCGTGAAATTGCCCGAAATCTGAGCCGAACCGCCCAAAATGGGCTCGTTGATCCGTGGCGCTGACAGCACCTTGCCGTCGAGAATGATCGCAAACGGTTTGCCGACATTCTCCTGCGTCGTGCGCGCGAATTTCCGTCCGCCCTGGCTGTCGAACTTGATGTTCACGACCGGCTGGTTGTTCTGCTGATCAAAGCCCTGCGTCGCATCGATGAGCTGATCGCCGTTAATCATCACGCGGCGCTGGACGGCAATGCCGGCGCCATCCTGAGGATCGGCGAACGGCAGCACCTGGCTTCCGGGGGGCGCGTTGCCCTGCGCGACCTGCGCCGGATCGGCGGTCAGGTCGACCAGCTTGAATTCGAGCTTCGCGGTCTTCCCGAGCAGCGCCTTGAGCGCCGCCGGATTCTTGAGGCCCGGCACCTGCACGTCGATACGGTTGGCGCCCTGCTGCACGATCGAAGGCTCGCGCGTGCCAAGCTCGTCGATGCGCTTGCGAACGATCTCGGTCGCGACTTCCATCGCATTCTTGGTTGCGTTGGCCAGGCCGGATTCGGTTGGCGTCAGCACGACCCGCGTCGAATCGACGACCTGCACGTTCCAGTCGCGCTGCCCGCCCATGCCGACCGGCTGGGACAAGGTGCGAATGCGTTCCACGGCCGCGTCGAGTTGCGCGACGTTGCGCACCATGAAGGAAAGCCGCCCGCCGGAGGTGGAGATATCGCCAATGTCGATGCGCGGGTCCTGCCGCCGCATCTCGGTGCGGACCTGCTCTTCCATCTGCTCGAGCCGCTGCTTGGCAATGTCGGCGGTCTCGGCCTCCAGCAAAAGCCGGCTGCCGCCCGAAAGATCGAGGCCGAGGTTGATGCGTGGCAACCGGCCGATGCCGATCTGCTGGGCAGTGCTTTCAGGGATGAGGCTGGGGATCGCGAGCGCGACGCCCACGCCCAGGACCAACAGGATCCACAGAACCTTCCAGCGCGGAAAATCGAGCATCGACGTCAGTCGTTGGCGGGTTTCGAGGATCCGGCCGAACGCACATCGGACAGCGTCGACTTCACGACCTTGATGCGGACAGTCGGGGCGATCTCGACCTCGACTTCATTGTCCTCGACCTTGGTCACCTTGCCGATCACGCCGCCGGCCGTAACGACTGCGTCGTTCTTCTTGACCGCGTTGATGAGCGCGCGGTGCTCCTTCATCTTCTTTTGCTGCGGACGGATCAGCAGGAAATAGAAGATCACGAAAATCAGCAGCAGCGGCGCCATCTGAAGGAAGAAGGCAGCGCCGCCTTCAGGTGCGCCCGCGCCGGCGGCTTGGGCAAATGCAGGAGAAGAAAACATCGAAAGCCTCTTGCTTTCTGTTATGCGACCGACCGTCTCGGCCTTTCAGGAAGGCGCGCGCCTATCATGGAACCCGCGCTCCCGCAACCGGGGTGGATATGCCGTGACAGCGCTTGCAAGTCGCCGCCTGTCCCACTAAAGCGCGCAACCTTGGTCGGGGCGTAGCGCAGCCTGGTAGCGCATCAGACTGGGGGTCTGGGGGTCGCAGGTTCGAATCCTGTCGCCCCGACCAGCCATTCCCTCAAAATCATCTGCACGGAAACCAGCCGCATTGGGCGGCACAGCCAATTTTGGCGACCCCGGCGTGACTCGAACACGCAACATCCTGCTTAGAAGGCAGGTGCTC
>CAYLIK010000137.1:0-8574 GCA_964383565.1 uncultured Sphingomonadaceae bacterium | reverse complement strand
AGTCGATCGGCGAGCCGGGCACGCAGCTCACGATGCGGACCTTCCACATCGGCGGTGCTGCCCAGCTCAACGAGCAGTCGCACCTCGAAGCCGTTTCCGACGGCAAGGTCGAGTATCGCGACCTTCGCACCATTGGCGATCCGCGGGGCCGCAAAATCTCGCTGTCGCGTAACGGCGAGCTGGCGCTGGTCGATGCCGAGGGCCGCGAGCGCGCGACCCACCGCATCCCTTATGGCGCGACGCTGCTGCACAATGACGGTGCGTCGGTCACCAAGGGCGAGCGGATCGCCGAATGGGATCCGTTCACCATGCCGGTGATCACGGAGACCGGCGGCACGGTGAAGTATCAGGACCTGATCGAGAACCAGACGCTCAGCGAGCAGACCGACGAAGCCACCGGCATCACCCAGAAGGTGGTGACGGAGTATCGTGCAACCAGCCGCAAGGAGGATCTGCGTCCGCGCCTGACCCTGCTCGATGCGTCGTCGGGCGAGGCCGCGCGCTACATGCTGGCGCCGGGCGCTACGCTTTCGGTTGAGGACGGGTCCACCGTCCAGGCCGGTGAGGTGCTGGCGCGTGTCTCTCGCGAAGCCGCGAAGACCCGCGACATCACCGGCGGTCTGCCGCGCGTTGCCGAGCTGTTCGAGGCGCGCAAGCCGAAGGAGAACGCGATCATCGCGAAGGTCTCCGGCCGCGTCGAGTTCGGCAAGGACTATAAGGCGAAGCGCAAGATCCTCATCCGTCCGGATGATGGTTCGGAGCCGACCGAGTATCTGGTCCAGAAGTCCAAGGTCATCGACGTGCAGGAAGGCGATTACGTCAAGCGCGGCGACAACCTGATTTCGGGCTCGCCCGACCCGCATGATATTCTCGAAGTGCTCGGCATCGAGCCGCTTGCCGAATATCTCGTGGCGGAAATCCAGGAAGTCTATCGACTGCAGGGCGTGAAGATCAACGACAAGCACATCGAGACGATCGTTCGTCAGATGCTGCTCAAGGTCGAGATCACCTTTGCGGGCGACAGCACCTTCCTGGTCGGCGAGCAGGTCGAGCGTGAGGACATGGACGACGCCAATGCCAAGCTCGCGGTCGAAGGCCGCGAAGGCGCGCAGGGCAAGCCGGTCCTGTTGGGCATCACCAAGGCGTCGCTGCAGACCCGCAGCTTCATCTCGGCGGCGTCCTTCCAGGAAACGACCCGCGTGCTCACCGAAGCCTCGGTGCAGGGCAAGGTCGATACGCTGACCGGCCTCAAGGAGAATGTCATCGTCGGCCGCCTGATCCCGGCGGGCACCGGCGCGGGCATGAGCCGCCTGCGCGTGGCCGCCTCGTCACGCGACGCGGCGCTCCGCGCCTCGCAGCGGACCTGGCAGGAAAGCCTCATCGCGCCCCAGAGCGCGGCCGAGGAACATGCCGCCGAACTGGTCCGTCCCGTCGAGGACGACACCGGCGACGATCCCCTGGGCGCGGTCGTCGGTGAGGACTTCACCACCGAAGATCTCGAATAGATCGAAATTCTTCGAACAAGATCAGGCCCGCCCGGGAAACCAGGCGGGCCTTTTCTTTTTGGTTGGGGGTCAGTCGTCTGGAAGCGACCCAAGCGTTTACGTACAGCAGCGGCGTAGTTCTGTCTGATTGCGGACGCTGCACGGGAAATGATATTATCGGCGAATGGATACCGTGTATGTCCTCCACCACGTCCGCTCTGACGACGAATTCGGCGACGATGCGAAGTTAATAGGCGTGTACCGGTCGAGCGAAGCGGCGGATAAGGCAATCGAGCGGCTGAGGGATCAACCCGGCTTCAAAGATCACCAGCAGGTTTTAGCATCGATCCTTATCCACTCGACAAGGACCACTGGTCAGAAGGTTTCGTCTCTGCCGGATAGCGGCTTGCGACCCAATCATTGCCGTTCGGCGGTGCATAGCATATTGATAAAAGCGGACATGCAACGATATCTCGGGCTGGATGTATCATGTTCACTGGTCGGCTGCAGTACTGGGTGCTCCTGTTCACCTTGAGCGCGACTGCATGTAGCCAAAATAATTATTCGCAGCGTAAGAGCGAGGCAATCTCAGATCGATTTGCTAAGGCGGTCATTGCAGTGGCGAGTTTCCGTGAAAAAAATGGTCGCCTGCCATCGAGCGATGAATTGAACAATGCGCTCGGCGTCATTGGCGATCGTTTTAGCCCACAAATCTCTCCCGACGGCTTCACTGATTGTGATCGAGATTTGCCACAATTTAAGCAAGTCCGGGCGGGATCGTACAGGTTGGCGATTTGGCGCGGTGAGTGGCTTGAGTGCTATGATCCGGAAACGGGCGCAAGTTCACTTTAATAGCGAATAGTCCGCTTCCCACCTTCTCCCGGACATTGGAACATCGTGTCAGCTAGCCAACATCCGCCATCCCACGTGCCCTTCGAAAACACTGTCCTACAGGCCCCCATCCGCGCGAGCTTCCACCCGGCTCTTTGACAGGATTGGAATTCTTGTAAGGGGCGCACCATTCCCCGCCCCGGTGTTTTGGTGTGAACCTTGTGTGAACTTTCAACCTCACCAGCGGCAGATAGCCGCCACGGGCGGCCCCTCACCGCCGCTTGATCAGCTTCGCGATGGTGGCGCTCTGGCTGTCGGCGCCGTCGGTCGCGCAATCCTTCTCGATCTGCGCGCGGATCTGCTCGAGCTGCGTCTCGGTCAGATGCTCTATACCGATGAACTCGTTACGCGCGCCCTCGATCGCGCGGATGATCTCGTCGAGCTTGGCCTGCATTGCCGCCGCGTCGCGGTTCTGCGCATTCTGGATCAGGAACACCATCAGGAAGGTGATGATCGTCGTCGAGGTGTTGATGACGAGCTGCCACGTGTCCGAATAGCCGAACAATGGCCCGGAAAACCCCCAGGCTATGATCGTCGCAAGGGCAATGATAAAGGCCGCCGGTTGCCCCGCCCATCCGGCGATCTTCGCTGCAATCGCCGTGAAAATGCGGTCCATGTCATTTCTCCCTGACTTTGTGCGCCAGTCCGGCGTTGGCCTTTAGCACGCGCCACGCTAACGGTCGCCGCGATGGACGTCACCCAGCTCCGCATCGCGCTCTTCACCGGCAACTACAACTATGTCCGCGACGGCGCCAATCAGGCGCTCAACCGGCTGGTGGGCTATTTGTTGCGCCAGGGCGCGGCAGTGCGCATCTATTCGCCCACGGTGCAGCATCCCGCGTTCGAGCCGACGGGCGATCTCGTCAGCGTGCCTTCAATTCCCGTGCCCGGTCGCGCAGAATATCGGGCGCCGGTGATGCTCCCCCCGCGCGTAAAGCGCGACCTCAAGAATTTTCGTCCCAACCTCTTTCACATCGCTAGCCCGGAATTGCTGGGCCACCGCGCGGTGACGCTGGCGCGCAAATGGGACCTGCCGGTGGTCGCCTCGGTCCACACCCGTTTCGAGACCTATTTCCGCTATTATGGCATGGCGTGGATGGAGCCGCTGATCGAAGCCGCGCTCCGCCGTTTCTACCGCCGCTGCGATGCGATCTACGCGCCGTCCGAATCGATGGCCCAGTTGCTGCGCGATCAGCGGATGAGCTTCAATGTCGGCATCTGGTCGCGCGGGATCGACAAGGAGATATTCAATCCCAACCGCCGCGACCTCGCCTGGCGGCGGGAACTCGGCATCGGCGACGACGATCCCGTGATCGGCTTCATCGGTCGGCTCGTGATGGAAAAGGGCCTCGACGTCTTTTCCGATTCGGTGGACCGGCTCGAAGCCCAGGGCTGCCGCCATAAGGTGCTCGTGGTGGGCGACGGCCCGGCCCGAGACTGGTTCCAGCGGCGTTTGCCCAACGCTGTGTTCACAGGGTTTCAGACGGGATCCGAGCTCGGCCGCGCGGTCGCCTCGATGGATATGCTGTTCAACCCGTCGGTGACGGAGACGTTCGGCAATGTGACGCTGGAGGCCATGGCATGCGGCCTTCCCGTAGTTGCGGCCCATGCCACCGGCAGCGCCAGCCTCGTGACGGACGGCGTCACCGGGCGTCTCATCCAGCCAGGCGCCATCGGCACCTTCGGGGACGCGCTCGCGCGGTACTGCAACGATCAGGACGCCCGGATAAAGGCTGGGGAAGCGGGGCGCGTCGTCAGCGATCATTATGGCTGGGACGAGATCAACCAGACGCTGGTCAATAGCTATCTGCGGATTATCCGTCAGCGCGCGCAAGGCAGCGGCCCGCTGCCCCGCCGGAGCCCGGTGCCTTAATATACTGCCTTGCTTGAATTCCAGCGTCAGCTGGAACGACGATCAATCAGCCCTGACGCGCCTTGAAGCGGCGGTTGGTCTTGTTGATGACATAGGTGCGGCCGCGCCGACGGATCACGCGGTTGTCGCGGTGGCGCCCCTTGAGCGATTTGAGCGAATTGCGGATCTTCATGGCTTCGAACGCCTGCCTTGTCTAATCTTCTGATGAACGAAAAATGAGGCGCTCCCCTATGCAAGCAGCCGCGCGAAGTCAAGCCAAAGGCGCGTCCGTTCACCCGGCATGCAGCGCTTTGAGCCTAGAGACGTTCAGTGCATAGAAGGGCCGAAGTGGCTTTGGGAGGGATATCGATGCGAATCGGGACAAAAGCAGCCTGCATGAGCGCACTGTTGGTGCTGGCGGGCTGTGCCGCGCAGACGCCGCCGGTCGAGCTCACCCGTTTTCACCTCGGCCAGCCGATCGCCCCCGGCCAGATCGCGGTCGAGCCGCGCAACCCCAACGATGCCAAGAGCCTCGAGTTCGAGAATTTTGCCGGCTCGATCGCGCGCGAGCTGAAAGGGCGCGGCTTCACGATCGCGCCCAACCTGCCCCAGTCCGAACTGGTCGCGGTGGTCGACGTCGAGACCGCCACCCGCGAGACCGGCCCCGAGCGCTCCAAATTCACCATCGGCCTTGGCGGCGGGACCTTTGGCGGCGGCGTCGGAGTCGGCGGTGGCGTGAATATTCCGGTCGGCAAGAAGATCACCCCGCGATCGACGCGCACCGACCTGTTCATCCAGATCAAGCGCCGTTCCGACGGCTCGGTAATCTGGGAAGGCCGCGCCCGTACCGAGGCGCGCGACGGTACGCCCTACGCCTCACCCGCCGCCGCGGTGGATCGCCTGGCGACAGCGCTGTTCAAGGACTTCCCCGGGGTCTCGGGCCGCACTATCACGGTCAAATGACGATCAGCATCACGAGCGATTTCGACAGCGGCAATATCGAGCTTTTGGTAATAGACGGCGACCGCGCCGACCTGCAGATCCGCAAGGATAAGGATTCGAGCTTCTACCAATGGTTCCACTTTCGCGTCGCCGGCGCGAAGGGTCGGGCGCTGGAGCTGCGCATCATCAACTGCGCGGGCTCAGCCTATCCCGGCGGCTGGCCCGACTACCATGCTCGATACAGCCATGACCGGCAGGATTGGCTTCAGGCCGACACCAGTTACGCCAATGGCGTCCTCACCATCCGCCATCAGGCTGAGGCGGATGCCATCTGGTTCGCCTATTTCGCGCCCTATTCGATGGAACGGCACCACAACTTCGTGGCACGGATCGCCGGCAAGCGGGGCGTCTCGCTCATCGAACTGGGCAAAACCCTTGACGGCCAGCCGCTCGATTGCCTGGAAATGGGCACTGGCCCCAAGCATGTCTGGCTCTACGCCCGCCAGCATCCCGGCGAGAGCATGGCGGAATGGTGGATGGAAGGCGCGCTCGATCTGCTGACGGACGAGTCCGACCCCCTCGCCCGCACGCTCCGCGAAAAGACGACGCTTCACCTCGTCCCCAACATGAATCCGGACGGCTCCCGCCGGGGCCATCTGCGCACCAACGCCGTGGGAGTGAATCTCAACCGCGAATGGCACGCCCCCAGCATCGAAAAATCACCCGAGGTGTTCCACACGCTCGCCCGTATGGACAAGACCGGCGTCGCCTTCGCGATGGATATCCACGGCGATGAATCGATCCCGCACGTCTTCATCGCCGGCTTCGAAGGCATTCCCAACTGGACTGAACGGCAAGGCGAACTTTACCACCGCTTCCGCAACCGCCTTGCCGAACGCACTGGAGATTTCCAGACCCGCCATGGCTATGGCGTCGCGCCGCCCGGCAAGGCAAACCTGTCGATGTCCACTAACCAGCTCGCCAACCGCTTCGGCTGCGTGGCGATGACGCTGGAAATGCCCTTCAAGGATAATGACGACCATCCCGACCCCGTGCGCGGCTGGTCGCCGGAACGATCGAAGGTACTGGCACGCGAATGCCTGGCGACGCTGGCCGAGATGATCGACGATTTGTAAGTTTGATGCTGTTGGAGACGGGATGTCTGCAATGGTTCGGACGCGGACGGCGCAGCCCGATCACCGTTGCTTCTTAGCTGTGGTCGCCGTGAAATCGGGGTCCTTATTTGCTACCCAATCGACAAATTTTCGCACGCTGGGGTTGGACAGCAATCCCTCCACATCCATCCCATGACGCTGCAGCTCGGAATTCGTGAAATTCGCCATCAGCGTCTGCTGACAAATGGGGTGCATGGGAACGACATCGCGCCCGCCCCGGCTCTTGGGCACGGGATGGTGCCAGACGATGGTCTTGCCAGTGGGCCGGCCGCAGAGCCAGCACGTCACCACCACCGGCGGAGCCTCCTCCTCGCGATGCAAGTCTCCATAGGGATCGCGCTTCGACTGTCTGCGTGACATGCTACTGCCTGGATTGCCTGAATCTGCGCTGCTGCACCTATCGCGATAAGATCAGCATTACCACACCGGCATTGTCGCTGGGATATCTCCAAAACGGAAGCGCTAGCCGAAGATCTCCGCCAGAAAATCGGTCATCGCTTGCCAGCTGCGCCGGTCCGTATCGGGCTGATAGCCGAACTTGCTGTCCTCCCCGATCAAGTCGGCGTCCGTAAAGGCATGGCCGGTATGGCCATAGGCGTGAATCTGCCAATCGGCGGCCGCCTCGTTCAGTTCATTCGCGAGCCCTACAGTGGCCTCGGGCGGGCAGAGCGGATCGTCCCAGCCGTGACATACCAGCACCTTGGGCTTGATCGGCGTGACATTGGCATAGTCCGGCCGATCATAGACGCCGTGAAAGCTGACCACACCCAAAACGTCCAGTCCGCTGCGCGCCATATCGAGCGCGCATTTGCCGCCGAAGCAGAAACCGATTGCGCCAGTGCGCGTGGCATCCACCTGCGGCACCGCCTTCAACACCGCCAGCGCCGCATTGAGACGATCACGCAGCAAGCCGCGATCTGCATTCATCTCATCCATATATTTCGACCGGTCAGGCGCCTCGCGGGTCGTCCGCTTGCCCTGTCCGAAGACGTCGATGGCAAAACCGACATAGCCGAGCCGGGCCAGATCCTCGGCCTTCCCGTTGTCGAATTCCTTTTGGCCGACGATGTTCGGGATCACGAGCACGCCGGGGCGCGGATCGGTGACTGCGCTATCGAACGCGATCACGCCTTCGAACGGGCCGCCGGGGCCGTCATAAACCTTCGTGAACCGTTCGATCGTCATATCATCTCCTGTCGATGCGTTCTGTATAGGGACTGTTCTGGCCGCTTCGCCCTTCCCCGTCTGGCGATCAGTATCTAAGAGGGCGCAGCCAAATATGGGAGCCAGTTAGTGCCAACGCTTGTTCTGATTCGCCATGGCCAGTCGGCCTGGAACCTCGAAAACCGCTTCACCGGCTGGTGGGACGTGAATCTGACGCCGAAAGGCGAAGCCGAGGCGAAGGCGGCGGGCGAGTTGCTGGCGACACGGGGACTCGATTTCGATATCTGCTTCACCAGCTTTCAGACCCGCGCGATCAAGACGCTGAACATCGCGCTTGAAGCGATGGGCCGGCTCTGGCTGCCGGTCGAGAAGGACTGGCGGCTGAACGAGCGTCACTATGGCGGCCTGACCGGCCTCGACAAGGCCGAGACCGCCGCGAAGCATGGCGAGGATCAGGTGAAGATCTGGCGCCGCAGCTTCGACATCCCCCCGCCGCCGCTGGCAGCCGGCGGTGAATTCGATCTGACTGCCGATCGCCGTTATGCGGGTATTCCGATTCCTGACACGGAAAGCCTGAAGGACACGATCGCACGCGTGCTGCCCTATTGGGAAAGCCGGATCGCGCCCGAACTCAAGGCCGGTAAGCGCGTGGTAATCTCAGCGCACGGCAATTCGCTGCGCGCGCTGGTGAAGCATCTTTCGAATATCCCGGATGCCGAGATCACCGAGCTGGAGATTCCGACCGGCCAGCCCATCGTCTATGAGCTGAACGACGATTTAAGCGCGAAGGAGCGCTATTACCTCGCCGACCGAGCCTGAGCGCGGCGCGCATACATCGCATCGTCCGCCCGCGCGATGAGCGTTTCGGCTTCGTCCTCGGCGCTGAGCTGCGCCAGCCCGATCGAGACGCTCAATTGCAGGCTCCTCCCCCCGATCATCAGCGGCTGCTCTGCCACCGCCTCGATCAGGCTGACCGCCTTGTCACTGACATCCTCGGCGTCGATATGCTCGAGCAGCAGACCGAACTCGTCCCCGCCGATTCGGGCTACGACATCGGTCGTGCGCA
>CAYLIK010000136.1:0-8634 GCA_964383565.1 uncultured Sphingomonadaceae bacterium | reverse complement strand
CGAGCCGCTGACCCAGCCGCGTCAATGGGCGCAGCAGCGATTCGAGCGTCTCAAGCGCCGGAGCGGTCGCGGCGATCAGCGCGCCATCAAGTTCGGCCGCCTCGGTCTCCAGCCCGAACCCGGCATCCTGCGCCGTGGCCCGCGCGTAAACGGTCGCCCGCGTCGCAGCGAGCAGCCGCTCGATCGGATTGAGCGCCAGCCCCTCCCCGATCCGCCCGAGCCAGCCCTCGCCCGGCAAATTCTCGGCGGCGCGCGCGGCATCGAGGATCGCCTCGTCGCCGCCCTCATCATAGGATGCGACGTCCGACAACCGCGCCGCCAGCCCGCGCCTGCGTCCCCGCGCCTTCTTCTCCGGCCCCAATATCCAGCGCCGCAGCTCGATCAGCTCCTGCCCGGTCAGCCCGATCGCGAAGGTCGAATCAGCGGCATCGAACAGATGATGCCCCTCGTCGAAGATGATCCGGTCGAGCCCGCGCCCTTCGTCCGATCCGCGCTGGGCGAGGATCATCACCAGCGCATGATTTGCGATGACGAGATCGGCCTCACGCGCCGATCGCACCGATCGTTCGATGAAGCATTTCCGGTAATGCGGGCACCCGGCATAGACGCATTCCCCGCGCCGATCGGTCAGCGCGATCGACCCGGCCCGCCGGAACAGCGACGGCAGCCAGCCCGGCAGATCGCCGCCGACCATATCCCCGTCGCGGCTATAGGCCGCCCAGCGCGCCACCAGCTGCGCCAGGATCGCCGCCCGCCCCGCGAACCCGCCCTGCAGCGCATCCTCAAGATTGAGCAGGCAGAGATAATTTTCCCGCCCCTTGCGGATCACCACCTTGCGCCCGCGCGTCGCCGGATCAGGCCAGGCGCGCTCGGTCTCGCGATCAAGCTGACGCTGCAGCGCCTTGGTATAGGTCGATATCCACACCGTCCCGCCAGCCGCCTCCGCCCAGCGCGTCGCGGGCGCGAGATAGCCCAGCGTCTTGCCGATCCCGGTTCCGGCCTCGGCAAGCAGCACATTGGGCTGTCCCTCCGCGATTCGGGGAACGAATGTCTGCGCCGCCGCTTGCGCATAACGTTGCTGCCCCTCGCGTGGCTCGGCGCCATCCCCGGTCAGGCGCGCGAGGTCCGCCACCACCTCCGCGTCATCCAATATGATCGTGCGGGGGGGCGGTCGTCCGCTTGCATCCTCCCATTCGGGCAGGCGCGAGAATAGCCAGCGTTCGCTGCGCTGGGGTTGGGCGACATGCTTGAGCACCAGCGGCGCCCAGGGCCACCGCGCCCGATGCAACCCCTGCGCCGCCGTCCACGCGCCGTCGCGCTCGATCCAGTCGGCCGCGCCCATCCGCGCAAGCAACGCGGCGGCGGCCCGCCGCAGGAACCCGGCTGCCGCGCCATCATCCGCGGGCGGCTCCAGCTCAAGCGCCCGCGCCAGCCCCGCCGGCGTCGGCACGGCAAAGCGAGCCGGATGCACAAAGGCAAATAATTCAAGCAGATCAAGCCCGGAAAGCTCGCTCAACCCCAGCCGGGCAGCAACCAGCGGCGCGTTGAGCAGGATCGTCGGCGTATCGGCCGCCTGCGCGATCGCCTCGCCCCGCCCGACCGCCGCCGTCGCCCCATTGGCTCGCGCGATCCACATACCGCCATGGGTCGCATGAAGCGCGGGATAGGGAAGCTCGACGGTCACGCCATCGTGCTAGCGTAGCGGGAACGAAAGAGAAACGGATTATCGGCTAGGAGGCGTTCGCCCTGAGCCTGTCGAAGGGCATTCTTTTCCTGAAACCGTGGGCTTCGACAAGCTCAGCCCGAACGGACTCTATGGTCGGTCAGGCCGCCCGCCGCCCGAAACCCACCGCACGAACCGGCCGCAACCCGCCCACGAAAGGCCGCGAAGGTTGTGCCGCCAGCTGCATCGCATCGAACAGCGGCCCGCTCGATAGTGGAAATTCGAAGCGGACACCCATCCGGTCCACCTCGTCCCACATCACCTTGGCGTAGAGCGTCTGCTCCATGCAATCGATCTGGAAGCGGGTCCCGGCCGGAAAGCTCGCGCCGCTGACCTGCGCGCCACCCTCGGAAAAATCGATGATCCGTCCCTCACGCGTATCGAGCACTGATATCAGCGTCGCCGGAATATCGGTCGTGATGCGAAGCTGCCTGCGATTCTCGTCCATGGTCCGTATCCCTTCATTACGCATCCAACCACAGGAGGGTTAAAATTCGGGAAAGGCTGTTTCGGGTCGGCAGTGTAAATTTCCGTAAGACATGCCCCGCCGTCATCCGGGCTTGACCCGGTATCCCGCTTCCTTCCACTCATCCCGTATAGATCGCGGAAGAGTGTGTGTGATGTTGAAGCCATTCATGATCCTGGCACTGCTGATGCTCCCGGCGCAGTTGTCAGCGCAGACCAGCCCTCCCGTCGCTGCGGCAGCTCCGGCGAAAGCGCTCGCCAAGGTCCGGCTGGAGACGACCCAAGGCCCGATCGTCCTGATGCTCGAACAGGAGCGCGCGCCGATAACGACGGCCAATTTCCTCCGCTATGTCGATGAAAAGCGCTTCGACGGCATCACCTTCTACCGCGCCGTCAACGTGGCGCCGGGCTTTGGCCTGATCCAGGGCGGCATTCGCGGCGACATCAAACAATTCCTGCCACCGATCGCGCATGAGTCCACCACCGTGACAGGACTGTCCCACACGAACGGCGCAATCTCGATGGCGCGCAATGCGCCGGGGACGGCGGATGCCAGCTTCTTCATCACCGTCGGCAACCTGACCTCCATGGATGCCGACCCGAAGCAAGCGGGCGACAATCTCGGCTTCGCGGTATTCGGCCATGTGATCGAAGGCATGGAGATCGTCCGCCACATCCTTCAGGAGCCGACCTCGCCGACCGAAGGCGAAGGCATCATGAAGGGCCAGATGCTCGCCGAGCCCGTTCGGATCGTGTCGGCGCGTCGCATCCCCTAGTGACCGTCATCCAAGCTTCCGCCTCATTCCGCACGGGCATGAATCCTTGTGCACCAGTGAAGCTTGGCCGTAGAGAACCCCGGCCATGACTGAAGCCATCACCCCCGAACAGCTCCGCGCCGCCGCGCTCGCCAGCAAGGCCTGGCCCTATGAGGAAGCGCGCAAGCTGCTCAAGCGCTACGAGAAGGGCGCGCCCGACAAGGGCCATGTCCTGTTCGAGACCGGCTACGGCCCGAGCGGCCTGCCGCATATCGGCACCTTCAACGAGGTGCTGCGCACCACCATGGTACGTCAGGCCTATATCGAAATGTCGGATATCCCGACGCGGCTGATCGCGTTCAGCGACGACATGGATGGCCTGCGCAAGGTGCCCGACAATGTGCCGAACAAGGAGATGCTCGCCAGTCATCTCGGCAAGCCGCTGACGGACATCCCCGATCCCTTCGGCAAATATGAAAGCTTCGCGCACCACAATAACGCGATGCTGCGCGAATTTCTCGACCGCTTCGGCTTCGAGTATGAGTTCATGTCGGCCACCGAGCAGTACAAGGCCGGCCGCTTCGACGAGGCGCTGAAATCCGTGCTGCGCCATTATGACGCGATCATGAGCGTGATGCTGCCGACGCTGCGCAAGGAGCGGCAGGCGAGCTATTCCCCGGTGCTGCCCGTCAGCACCAAGACCGGCATCGTCCTGCAGGTTCCGGTCGAGGTGGTCGACGCCGAAGCCGGTCTGATCCGCTTCACCGACGATGGCGGCGAGACAGTTGAGCAGTCGATCCTCGGCGGCAAGGCCAAACTCCAGTGGAAGGTCGATTGGGCGATGCGCTGGGTCGCGCTCGGCGTCGATTATGAGATGTCGGGCAAGGATCTGATCGATTCGGTCACCCAATCCTCCAAGATCGCCCGCGTCCTCGGCGCCCGCCCGCCCGAGGGGTTCAACTACGAGATGTTCCTCGACGAAAAGGGCGAGAAGATCTCCAAGTCCAAGGGCAACGGCCTCAGCCTCGAACAATGGCTGACCTATGGCCCGGAGGAGAGCCTCGCCTTCTACGCCTATCGCGAGCCGAAGAAGGCCAAGCAACTCCACTTGGGCGTGATCCCGCGCGCGATCGACGAATATTGGCAGTTCCGGGGCAATTACCCCGGCCAGCCCATCGAGCAGCGCCTCGGCAACCCGGTCCATCACATCCACAACGGCCCGCCGCCCGCCGAGCCGCTGCCGATCAGCTTCGGCCTGCTGCTCAATCTGGTCGGCGTGCTGGGCAGCGCTGAGCGCGAGGTGATCTGGGGCTATCTGCGCAACTATGTGGCCGATGCCTCGCCGGAGACCTATCCCGCGCTCGATGCGCTGATCGGCCACGCCATCGCCTATCACCGCGACTTCATCGCCCCCACGCTCCAGCGCCGCAAGCCGACCGAGCAGGAGGCGGAGGCGCTGCGCAAGCTGGACACCAGTCTCGCCGCGCTCGGTGAAGGCGCTGACGCCGAAGCAATCCAGAACGAAGTCTATGAGATCGGCAAGACCGGCGGCTTCGAGAATCTGCGCGACTGGTTCAAGGCGCTTTACGAAACCCTGCTCGGCTCAAGCCAAGGCCCGCGCATGGGCAGCTTCATCGCGCTCTACGGCGTCGCCAACAGCCGTAAGCTGATCGCCGAGGCATTGGGGGAATAATCCATGCGCGGCATCGCACCCGTCCTGCTGGCGCTGATCGGTGGTGCGGCGATGCCCGTTGGCGCGGCACCTCCTCCGCCTGCGCCGCCCAGCTATCCGCGCCTGTTTATCAGCCCATCGGGCGAGCCGTTCCGGGGCAAGGGCGATGAGGACCAGATGCTCCGCTGGTTCCGGCAGGCCGATAGCGATCGTGACGACAGGCTCTCCCCCGCGGAGTTCGCGGCGGATGCGCAGCGTTTCTTCAGGCTGCTCGATCAGAATGGCGATGGCGCAATCGCGCGCGCCGAAATCGATCGCTATGAATATGATGTTGCCCCGGAAATAAGCGGCCTGCGTCCGGAAGGCGCCAAGTCCGACGGACCGCCCCGCCCCCAGCCCGCAGCCAAGCGCCCGGACAAGAAGACCCGCAAGGCCATGGCCGCCCGCGCCGGCCTGCAAGGGGCCTCGCGCTATGGCATTCTCGATATCCCGCAACCCGTCACATCCCCGGACGCGGATATGAATGGTCGCGTGACCAGCGGCGAATATCTCGCCGCGATCAATCAGCGTTTCGCGCTGCTCGATACCGACAAGGACGGCATGCTCAGCTTCGAGGAATTGCCAATGCTCGACGGGTTGCCCGTCCGGGCGCGCTGACCGCTATGTGCCGAGCAGCATCTGCGCCATCGACTGCTCCTCGACGCTGGCGACGCCGTCACCGTCGAGATCAGCGATGTCGAACATCTGGAGCGGCCGGCTGAGCGCTTCTTCGATCGAGACCCGCCCGTCGCCATCGACATCGCTCTTCTCGAACCAGCGCCGGCCGATATGGCCGATCCCGTCCGGCACGTTCAGATCTTCCCGTGCGAGAAACGCCTTGAATTCGACGGGACTCACATGGCCGTCATGGTCGGTGTCCATCGTCGCGAACTGTGTGCGGATAAAGGCAATCACCTCCGCTCGCGCGATCGGCCGCTCGCCAAGCACAATTCCAGAATCGGTCGAAGGCGGGGCCGCAAACACCGGCGGCGAGGACGCCAAAATCAGGGCAAACATGATTCGCTTCATACGCCACTCCAGATCAGCGCCGCTTACGCCGGCCCGCCTGTCGCCGCGCTGAACGCGGCAAAGTCGTTTCACCGCTCAAATCAACGATTTGGCCGCAAACATAACGTAAGTATTATTGGCTTGTTAACCATAGTTGGGCAGCTTCCCTTAAGAGCTTGGGGAATTTCTATGCCGCGTGTTTTGCGCAGCTTTTTGCTGCTATGCTTTGGTTTGCTCGCGGCAATGCCGGCCTATGCGCAGTCTCTTGAAGACGCCGTGCTGGATGAAATCAATTTCGCCCGCACTCAGCCCCGCGAATATGCCCGCGAGCTTCGCGAATACCGCACGGCTTTCAGGGGCCGGATCGTCTCCGGCCGGCAGGGCGAACGCATGACCTTCGAGGGCGTCCGCGCCGTCGACGAGGCGATCGCCTTTCTCGAACGCCAGCAGCCGCTCCCGGCGCTGCGGCGCGGGCACGTCCTTGCGCTGGCGGCCTATGATCATGCGTCCGAACAGGGGGATCGCGGCAGCTGGGGCCACATCTCGCCTGACGGCGCCACGCCCGGCAAACGCGTGTCGGCGCGAGGCGGCGGGCGCTTCGTCTCTGAAACCATCTCCTATGGCGAGAATGATCCGGTCGGCGTCGTGCGCAGCCTGATCGTCGACGACGGCGTCGCCAATCGCGGCCATCGCAACGTCATCTTCACCTCGAACCTGCGCTTCGCGGGCGTGGGCTGCGGCCCGCATACGACCTACGACCATCTCTGCGTGATGGATTACGGCCAGACCGCGGACGGACAGCCCGCCGGGCCAAGCTATGCCCGCAGCGACGCTGGCAGGGTGCGCGACTGGGCATTCTGAAGGCGGGGCCTCAGCCCGCCTTTTTCTGATCCACGATCCACTTTTCAATCTTCGCTTCCAGCACGCCCATCGGCAGCGCGCCGGTATCGAGCACCTGCGCATGAAAAGCGCGCGCATCGAACTTCTTGCCCAGCGCCAACTGCGCCTTGGCTTTCATCCTGAGGATGGTGAGCGCGCCGATCTTGTAGGCAAGCGCCTGCCCCGGAATGGCGATGTAGCGCTCCACCTCGGCCCGCGCATCATTGGCTGACTGGCTTGAATTATCGAGGAAATATTGGATCGCCTGTTCGCGGGTCCAGCCCTTGGCGTGGAGGCCTGTATCGATCACCAGCCGCATCGCGCGCAGCATTTCATCATTGAGGCCGCCGAAACGCTGATAGGGATCGCTCTCGACCCCCATCTCTTTCCAGAGCGTCTCGGCATAGAGCGCCCAGCCTTCGACAAAGGCCGTGTTGCCGCCGAAGCGCATGAAGCTCGGCAGCGACTCATTTTCCTGCGCTAGGCTGATCTGGAAATGATGCCCCGGCACGGCTTCGTGCAGATAGAGGGTCTCGTTGCCGACCTTCGATCGCGACGGCAGATCATAGGCGTTGTAATAGAAGACCCCCGGCCGCGTCCCGTCCGGCGTGCCCTGCTGATAGGAGCCGCCCGCATCACTCTTCTCGCGATATTCCGGCACTGCGCGGATTTCGAGAGGCGCCTTCGGGATCAGCGAGAACTGGCTGCGCACATGCTGGTCCACCGTCTTGCCGATGGTGAGGAATGCCTCGCGCATCTCCTCTTTCGAAGCGTACTGGAACTGCTTGGCGTCGCGCACATGATCGAAGAATTCGCGCAACGATCCCTTGAAGCCGGTCTGTACCTTCACCTTCTCCATCTCGCCCTTGATCCGGGTGACTTCGCTCAAGCCCAGCTTGTGCACCTCGTCGGCGCTGAGCGGCAGCGTCGTATTCTGCTCGATCAGATAGGCGTAAAGCTTGTCGCCGCCCTTCATATGGGAAAGCCCGACGCCCTCGCGCGCGGCGGGGAGATATTCGTTGGCGAGAAAATCGCGCATCCGCTTGTCCGCGGGCAGGATCTTGTCGCGGATCACCGCAGCATAAGCGGCCTTGAGCCTGGCCTGATCGGCAGGGGAAACACTCTCGGGGAATTTCTTGATCGGCCCGTAAAAGGTCGATCCCTCAATACCTTGTGCGATCTGGAGATCAAACTGCTCGATCATGTTGCGCACGATCAGCTTGGGCTGGACCACACCTGTCTTCATGCCCTCGCGGAAGCGCGCGATGGCGGCGTCGAGATAACGCACATAGTCGTCGTGCCGCTTGAGGTTATTCTCATAGTCCGCGACCGTCTTGAATGGCGCCGCGCCCTCTCCCGAGGCGAGATCGGGGTAGAAAACCTGGAAACCGTAAAAATGATCGAGCGGCCGGACCTTGGTAAGCGCGAGCATCGCCGGCGTCAGCGCCTTGAGCCCGATTTCGGTCTGCCATTTGAACACGTCATAGGCGATCTGGTTGACCGGGCTGAGCTTGGCCTTGTCGATCCCGGCCAATGCCTTGAGATCGCTCTCACCCGCAGCGCGCTCGGCGGCGAAATAGGCGTCGCTGATATAATCGCCGAGCCGGTCGGCATAGCGCAGATCGCCCCGGTACATCGCATTGATCGGATTGCGCCGGAGCGAGGCTTCGTCGCTGTCATGGAAAAGCTTGAGCAGCCGGGCATCGGCTTGAGAGGCGGGCGTCTGCGCCGCTGGAGCGGGATCGGCGGCCTGGGCGGGAAAATGGGGGGCGGCCACGATTGCCGCGCTTATCAGCAGAACGAACTTAAGGGACATTCAGCATCTCCAGATAGGATATTGCGGCCCGCTCTAAGTTACTTACATCGATGTCACAAGCCGGCCCGGACGCACCGCGCCCGGGCCGTACTGTCGCCTCTTACCAGAAGAAGCCGTTGTAAACCTGAACCACCCGGCCATTGCGGGTATTCACCAGTACAACGTCATTGCCGTAGCGGACCCAGCGCTGGAAACCTGCCGCCGGCGGCAGGCGATAGCGCCACGGATCGGCGAGCACATAGCGGCGGCCATAATAGGCCGGCTGGAAACGATGGCC
>CAYLIK010000135.1:0-8663 GCA_964383565.1 uncultured Sphingomonadaceae bacterium | reverse complement strand
CCCCGAAGTCCGCGCCGGTCTCGAATGCGGCGTGACTTTCGAAGGCCACACCGACATCAAGCCGGGCGACTATCTCGAAACCTTCGAAGTCGAGATGCGCGAACGGACGCTTTAGGCCGAACTGCCCTCTCCCGCTTGCGGGAGAGGGAGGGCCCCGCGAAGCGGGAGGGTGAGGGTCTTCTCCTCTTCTTGGCGGACCTGAAAAAGAAGAAGACCCTCACCCAACCTCTCCCGCAAGCGGGAGAGGGGTTTGAAAGCGAAGCGCCATGCGCCGCAACGAAACCTCCGAAGGCCGCTCGGTCCGCCTGCTCCGCGTTGGCGAGCAGGTGCGGCATGCGATTTCCGATATCCTGATGCGCGGCGACGTGCATGACGAAACGCTCGCATCGCACATGGTGTCAGTCACCGAGGTGCGTATGTCGCCTGACCTTCGTCACGCCACGGTATTCGTGAAGCCCTTGCTGGGCGCGGACGAAGACGTGGTGCTGAAGGCATTGCGCACCAACACCGCCTATCTCCAGAGCGAAGTCGCGCGCCGGGTGAACACCAAATATGCGGCCAAGCTCAAGTTTCTGGCCGACGAAAGCTTCGACGAGGGCGACCGCATCGGCGCGCTTCTCCGCAAGCCCGATGTCGCCCGCGATCTGGGCTGATCGAACTCAGATCAGGTAGCCGACCTCATACAGCCCCCAGCGCCGACCATCGAAGGACAGCGGCACGAACACGCTCCTGAGCGCCCGATAGCGGCCATCGCCGAAATCCTGGCGATAGGTGTAGAGAAACCAGTCGCCGTCATTGTCGAGCGCATCGCGGGTCTGGCGATCCATGAAGATCTGCCGGTTGCGCGAATTCTCTAGGTTCCAGCGCCGCTGGCCGAGCTTCTGCTTGTGGCTCTTTTCGCTGATATGCGTCGGCAGGAAGCCGTTGCGATCGATCAGGCAACACCCCACCACGCGCCCGTCCCGCGCCGTCTCGCTGTCGAGGATCGGACGGATCTGGGCGTCGGCAAAAGGAACGAAATCGTTGGTGAACTGGATCGGATCGGTATCGTGCACGATCTGGTAATTGGTGTCGAAGAGCTTTTCCGCCGTCAGGCTGCCATTTTCCAGCGCGGCTTCGATCCGGGCGCGGACCAGTTCAGCCCCTTCCAGCCCCATGGTGACGAAGCGGCTGTCGGCCATCTCGATCCCGCTGTGGCCGATCAGATTGAAGATCTGGTTGGACGATGATTCGAGCATGTCGAGCTGATCGCGCGCCTCGGTAAGCTGGGAGAGATTGGCCGACGCGGTGCCGGCAAACGTATCCAGGCCCTTGCCAAGGGTATCGACATGCTGCGTGACATGACCGCCGCACCGCTCAATCGCCGCCGTGCTCTGGTCGAACTGAACGATCAGCGCAGCAATCGCCTCAAGCGCACCCGAGATGGAATCGGCCCGCGCCCGCGCCTGCCGTCCTCGATCCGCGCCGCTATTAAGATCAGTGATGACACGGCGGGCCTTGCCCTCCAACGCGCTGATCGTCTCGGAAACTGTGGTGGTCGCATCGCCCGCACGGCGCGCGAGCTTCTTCACCTCAGCGGCGACAGCAGCGAACCCGCTCGCTTCATCGCCAGCACGGGCGGCCTCGATCGACGCATTGATCGCCAGAATGGAGGTCTGCCGCGCGATGATGCGCAGATTGTCCGAGATGGAGGCGACGCTTTCGATCGCCTCCGCGAAATCGGCAAGCTCGTCGCCCATGCGCACCACATCTTCGATCAGCGCGTTGATTTCGGACAGGGCCGAAAGCGCGCTTTTATGGCTGTCGGTGACAAGGGTGGTGGCGCGACTGGCGACGGTTCGGATCTCGTGCGCCGCACTGTTGGATTCATCCTGGAGCATCGTAAGCTGGTCGACGCTCTGATGAAGAAGCTCCAGCCGGCCATGTTCGGACTGGATACGCAGGCTCACTTCGGCAACGAAACCCGCCGTCTCGCTGCATCGCAGCGCCAGCGCGCCGCAGCGTTCGCCTACATCGGCAAGGAAGCTATTCTCTATTGGTTCATGCTTCAACCGTGCGACCCCTTCGTCACAGCATGCCCAAATTTTGGTGCGACGCAATAACATTTGCGTCAGATCAATGAAAATCGGATTAAGGACGTCATGTTACTGAACTTCCTCGACGAGCTCCGCAGCGCCGGCATCCCCGCATCGCTCAAGGAGCATCTGGTTTTGCTCGAAGCGCTCGACCGCGACGTGGTCGAACGGCGGCCGGAGGACTTCTACTATCTCGCGCGCGCGACCTTCGTGAAAGACGAGGGGCTGCTCGACCGCTTCGATCAGGTGTTCGCCCGCGTTTTCAAGGGCGTGTTCAGCGAGATGGGCGAAACCAAGGCCGAAATCCCCGAGGACTGGCTGCGGGCGATCGCGGAGAAATATCTCACGCCCGAGGAAATGGAGAAGATCAAGTCGCTCGGCTCCTGGGACGAGATCATGGAGACGCTCAAAAAGCGGCTCGAAGAACAGCAGGGCCGGCACCAGGGCGGCAGCAAGTGGATCGGCACCGGCGGCACCTCGCCCTACGGCAACTCGGGCTACAACCCGGAGGGCGTCCGCATCGGCGGGGAGAGCAAGAACAAGCGCGCGCTCAAGGTGTGGGAAAAACGCGAATTCCGCAATCTCGACAATGACATCGAGCTTGGCACCCGCAACATCAAGATGGCGCTCCGCCGCCTGCGCCGCTTCGCCCGCACCGGGGCGGCGGACGAGCTTGATCTTGACGGCACGATCAACGGCACGGCGCGCAAGGGGTGGCTCGACATCCAGATGCGGCCCGAGCGGCACAATGCGGTGAAGCTGCTGCTGTTCCTCGATGTCGGCGGATCGATGGACCCGCATATCAAGCTGTGCGAGGAGCTGTTCTCGGCCGCGAACAGCGAATTCAAGCATCTCGAATTCTTCTACTTCCACAATTGCCCATATGAGAGCGTGTGGAAGGACAATCGCCGCCGCTTCAACGAGCGCACGCCGATGTGGGACGTGCTCCACAAATATGGCCATGATTACAAGCTGGTGATCGTCGGCGACGCGGCGATGAGTCCCTATGAAATCTCACATCCCGGCGGATCGGTCGAGCATTTCAACGAGGAAGCGGGCTCCGTCTGGATGGAGCGGCTGACCCGCGTCTAGCCGGCGGCGGTGTGGCTGAACCCGGTGCCCGAGAAGCAGTGGCATTACTCGCAATCGACCAAGATCCTGCACCAGTTGATGGACGGCAGAATGTATCCGCTGACGCTCTCAGGCCTTGAGGATGCGATGCGGACGCTGACGCGGAAGGCGTGACAGCCGTTCATAAAGTCACACATGGTTCACACTTAAACCTTGTCGCGAGAGCGGCGATGACGTTGCGCAAAATGCGGACTTTATTGGGGCGAGTTTCCATCTCAAGAGGATGGATCAGCTGAAATCCTATTAGGAAAGGTGTTTGTTTCACACGCGGGCGCGGAGATCGCGCTTCGGCCTCCCTTTCCGCAAAAAACAACTGCTAGATCATATCCATTACAACTGAAGCGAAGACGACCATTGCGACCGTTACAATGGGAGGAATCGTCCATCGTGAGACTGCAATCAACGCGGCGGCGATTAGGACCATATCTCGCCACGATATGACGGAAGCGGTCCAGAGCGGATCGTAAAGGGCAAAGGCGAGAATGCCCACGACGGACGAATTGATTCCGGCGATTGCCGCCGAGAGCAACGCGCTTTCGCCTATTGCAGTCCAGAATGGCAGCACGCCAATCAGAATGAGATAGCCCGGCAGGAAGATGCCAAGCAAGGCGAGCAGGCTCAGGATCAGGCCGTTATCTCCGACGCTTCCCAGATAGGCGGCGACGGAAAATAACGGGCCGGGAATGGCTTGAGCCGCCCCGTAACCCGCTACAAATTGATCGTGGCCGACCCAGCCCTGCTCCACCAGCGAAGTCTGAAGCAGGGGCAACACAACATGACCGCCCCCAAAGACCAGTGCGCCTGCCCGATAAAAGATGTCGAACAACGCCAGTTCGCGCCAGCCGAGCATATGCGAAGCGATCGGAAGACCAACCAGCAACGTCCCGAACGCGATCAGACAGGCCGTTCCCATCCATCGAGACACAGGGATCGAAATCCGATCGCCATGCCGGAACCTGTTGTTACCACAGATCAGGACCCCCAATAGGGCGCCCAGAGTCAGGGCGAAGACCTGTCCGACCACGTCGTTCATCAACATGACGGCCAAAGCGGAAGCCAGGGCAATGAACGCCCGGCGGATATCAGGGGTCAGCGTGCGCGCCATGCCCCAGACGGCCTGCGCGACAATCACCACCGCCACGATCTTCAGGCCATGCACGATCGCGTCGGTCAACGGGCCGGTGAAAGCGCGGGACGTCATGCCAAGAAGCAGCATCAAGCCAGCGGATGGAGCGGTGAATGCTATCACCGCTGCCAGAGCCCCCATCGGCCCCGCCCGCATCAGGCCGAGCATGAAGGCGACCTGGCTGGACGTCGGCCCCGGCAGAAACTGGCATAGCGCCACGATCTCGGCATAGGCTTCTTCGCCAAGCCAGCGGCGCCGATTTACCAGTGCACTTCTATAATAACCAAGATGCGCAATGGGGCCGCCGAATGAGGTCAACCCAAGCCTGAGGAAAACACCGAAAACCTCGGCTGGCGTCCCCTCGCGGTCCAGCTGTTGCCTCGCCTCCATACCGCTCGACCTCTTACTGTGACCCCCGTCGCAACGCTGGCAGGCCAACCATTAGGTCTAATATAATAAAAACCCGCGTCGCTCTTCTTCCCATGCCGCTTCATCCGGCACGGTAAGACCATCGAGATCGGCCGGCTGCGCGCCTGCATCATCCACCCACTCCCGCAACGGCGGCGAGCCGTTGATTACGTCGATCGCCAGCTTCCCGACCGTATATTCGTAGGGGAAGTCGCGCCACAGATCATAGTTCGGGTAAAGCCGCCGGACCGCCTTGAAGGCCAGTGCCTGTACCCGCCAAGGGCGGAAGGCGGCGTGGTCGTAGCCCGGCCCATCGGCGTGGATGTGAACGCCGGCGCAGAGCTTGCCGACATGTTTGTGGAAGGTCGGTTCGAACCAGCAATCGCGCAAGATGCAGCCTTCGAGCCAGTGCGGCGCGAGGGCGCGCATTTCGGCGATCACGGCGCGGGCGTCGATGTCCGGGGCGCCGAACAGTTCGAGGGGGCGGGTCGTGCCCCTGCCCTCCGACAGGGTCGTGCCTTCGAGCATCACGGTGCCCGCGTAGCAGCGCGCCATGTTGACGTTGGCGGCGTTGGGGCTGGGGTTGATCCAGATGCGGTCTTCGGGCCAGCCGAAGCCGGGGCCGGCATCCGGGCGCCAGCCTTCCATCGCGATCACGTCGTATTCGACATCGAGCTTGTAGTGGGCGACGAACCAGCGGCCGAGTTCACCCAGCGTCAAGCCGTGGCGCATAGGGATCGGCCCCGCGCCCACGAAGCTTTCCCAGCCGGCGCGCAGGCTGAGCCCCTCGACCGGGCGGCCGGCGGGGTTGGGGCGATCGAGGACGATGACCTGCTTGCCGTGTTTTGCCGACGCCTCCAGCATGTAGAGAAGGGTCGTGATGAAGGTGTAGATGCGGCAACCGACATCCTGCAGATCGATCAGCACGGCATCGAAGCTGTCCATCATGGCATCGGTCGGGCGGCGGACCTCGCCATAGAGGCTGAACACCGGCACGCCGTGGACCGGATCGGCAAAATCCGGGCTTTCGACCATATTGTCCTGCTTGTCGCCGCGTAGGCCATGTTGCGGGCCAAAGGCAGCGCTAAGCTTGATATCGGACAGCGCGGCGAGCGCATCGAGGGCGTAGGTGAGGTCCGCCGTCACCGACGCCGGGTGCGCGACCAGCGCAACGCGCTTGCCCTTGAGAGGCGCGCGCAGCGCCGGTTCCGCGATCAGTCGATCAAGTCCAAATTTCATTCGCTGTCTGCTGCCGGGAGTTTGAGCGCAAAGCAATCGGCATGATGGAAATCGGGCTTTCCAGGCGGGTGGGCGAGCGCCCAGTAGGATTTGGCGCCATCGCGGGTTTCGATCACGGCGGAGAGGGCGATTGCGCACCACCCTGCCCGTTTCAGCGCGGCGGCATCGATGAACACGGTCTGGGTGAAGCGGCTGTCTCCGTCCTGCTCGACGAAGATATGCGGTGCGGGCAGATCGAGCGCGGGGGCCATGCCTTCGCGGTAGGCGTCGAAACGGTAAGCGGCCCATTCAGTGGAGGGAGCGAAATTATATTCGACATAGGCGGGGCTGCCGGCCGCACGGATGAAAGCTTCGAAGCAAGTGTGTTGCCAGAGGTTGTCGGCGCGTTCGGGATCGGCTTTGGCTGGGAGCAACAGATCGGCGATCGGGCCGGCAACGACATATTCGAACTTGAGCACATCGCTGCCGAGCAGGCTCAGCTTGACGCCGATATCGAGCGGCGGATGCTTGTTGCCGGGGTGCGGCGTCAGCATCTTTTTTGCCAATATGGCGGTCATTCCGATCCTCTGCTCAGTAGTTTCACCAATATCGCCATTCCTGCCCAGGCGGGAATGACTAAAAATGCGGGCGGACGCTTGTGTTGCCAAAATACAACACCATATGCGGGGCTCGAAAGGGACAGGGTGTAAAAATGGACCTCAACAAATTCACTGATCGCGCGAAGGGCTTCCTGCAGTCTGCGCAGACCGTGGCGCTCCGCATGAATCATCAGCGGATCGCGCCCGAGCATCTGCTGAAGGCGCTGCTGGAAGATGAGCAGGGCATGGCATCCGGCCTGATCAAGGCGGCTGGCGGCGATGCGAGCGTGGCGTTGCGCGCGACCGATCAGGCACTGGCGAAGATCCCGCAGGTCTCGGGCGCCGGTGCAAACCAGGCGCCGGGGCTGGATAACGACGCATTGCGCGTACTCGATCAGGCCGAACAAATCGCGCAGAAGGCGGGCGACAGCTTCGTGACCGTCGAGCGGCTGCTGCTGGCGCTCAATCTCGCCTCCACCAACTCCGCAGGCAAGGCGCTGGCCGAAGCTGGGCTCAAGCCCGAGATGCTGAATGCCGCGATCGAGCAATTGCGTGGTGGGCGTCCCGCCGACACAGCCGGGGCCGAAGATCGCTACGAGGCGCTCAAGAAATATGCGGTCGATCTCACCCAGCGTGCGCGGGACGGCAAGCTCGATCCAGTGATTGGCCGCGACGAGGAAATTCGCCGGACGATCCAAGTGCTTGCGCGGCGGACCAAGAATAACCCGGTGCTGATCGGCGAGCCGGGCGTGGGCAAGACCGCGATCGTCGAGGGCCTCGCGCTGCGCATCGCCAATGGCGATGTGCCCGATGGCGTGAAGGACCGCACGCTGATGTCGCTCGACATGGGTAGCCTGATCGCGGGCGCCAAATATCGCGGCGAGTTCGAGGAGCGGCTGAAAAGCGTGCTCGACGAAGTGAAGGCGCAGGAAGGCGAGATCATCCTGTTCATCGACGAGATGCACACGCTCGTCGGCGCGGGGAAAAGCGACGGCGCGATGGATGCATCCAACCTGCTGAAGCCGGCGCTGGCGCGGGGCGAACTGCACTGCATCGGCGCGACGACGCTCGATGAATATCGCAAATATGTCGAGAAGGATGCGGCGCTCGAACGGCGTTTCCAGCCCGTGTTCGTGGGTGAGCCTACGGTCGAGGATTCGATCTCGATCCTGCGCGGGCTCAAGGAGAAATATGAGCTGCATCATGGCGTGAGGATCACGGATAGCGCGCTTGTTGCTGCAGCAACCCTTTCGAATCGTTATATTTCCGATCGGTTCCTGCCCGACAAGGCGATCGACCTGATGGACGAGGCCGCTTCCCGCCTGCGCATGGAGGTGGAGTCGAAGCCGGAGGAGATCGAAAATCTCGACCGGCGGATCATCCAGCTCAAGATCGAGCGCGAGGCCCTGAAGAAGGAGACTGATGCGGCGTCCAAGGATCGTCTCGCCAATCTCGAAAAGGAGTTGGCTGATCTGGAGCAGCAATCGGCCGAACTGACGACGCGCTGGCAGGCGGAGAAGGACAAGATCCAGGCTGAGGCCAAGCTCAAAGAGCAACTCGATGCTGCAAGGCTTGAGCTTGAGCAGGCACAGCGGCGCGGCGATCTCGCGCGGGCTGGCGAGCTTAGCTACGGCACGATTCCGCAGCTGGAAAAGCAGCTTACGGATGCCGAGGCCGCTTCAGCGGGCGCGATGCTGCGCGAGGAAGTGACCGCGGAAGACATCGCGGGCGTGGTCTCGCGCTGGACGGGCGTGCCGGTCGACAAGATGCTTGAGGGCGAGCGCGAGAAATTGCTCGCCATGGAGCAGGAGATCGGCAAGCGGGTGATCGGACAAGCGCAGGCGGTCGAAGCCGTCAGCCGCGCCGTGCGGCGTGCGCGGGCGGGTCTGCAGGATCCGAACAGGCCTTTGGGATCGTTCCTGTTTCTCGGGCCGACCGGCGTCGGGAAAACCGAGCTTACAAAGGCGCTTGCGGGCTTCCTGTTCGACGACGACAACGCGATGGTCCGTATCGACATGAGCGAATTCATGGAGAAGCACAGTGTCTCCCGCCTGATCGGCGCGCCTCCGGGCTATGTCGGCTATGAGGAAGGCGGCGTGCTGACCG
>CAYLIK010000134.1:0-8675 GCA_964383565.1 uncultured Sphingomonadaceae bacterium | reverse complement strand
CATACCGTCTGGCCGGGAATCGCGCGCTTTGTCCGGATCATCCAGGCAATATCGACGCGCTTGCTCATGTCGGCTGTCGGTCGGCCGCCAGATCGCCCTGAATTGTAGCCGCCCATGAAAACTCAAGCCGCGATTATTTTCCTAAATCAATAGCCAATTGCAGCATATCATTGGCATGCGTCGATTAAAAGGAATTGAAAGTTATGGCGAGCTGGAGCGACACATTTCAGGCGGCCTTCGGTCCGATCGTCGGAGCTGGAATTACGCTATTGGCTACGCGGATTTCCCAGCGAGAAAAGCTGTCTGCAACGATAATCTGGAATTGGGCTCACTATCGGCATAGCGCGCCATCGGAAGAGCCATTCTTGCATATTCAGAACCGGTCCATTCATCCAATACTCGTTTCAAAGATTTTCTGGCTCCAGGGCTTGTTTCGACCGCGTATGACGGACGAGTTTCCCTTGGATTACGAAGATCCGACTGACATTGATTTTCCTTATGCGATTGCAGCAGGGGAAACTCGTCGATTTGCCCTGGATTCTCGGAGCGCGGGAAGGTCGCGTCCCGGGTGGTGGTGTAGGTTTGTCGGTAGCGGAGCTGACCGGGCGCGCGCTCACCAAATAGCGCTGTAGCGGCCGGTCAGCTTCGCGGGTGGTCATCGGGATCTTCGGATATGGTCGGGTTGCACACTCGAACCAAAGGAGATCACCGATGACCGATGACATGATGGACCTGCAGGCGCTTGTGGGGAAGAGCCCTGACGCCGATTTTCTGCGCGACATGATCGGCTTTGCCGCGAAGCGGCTGATGGAGCTGGAAGTGGGTGGGCTGACCGGCGCTGCGTACGGCGAGAAGGATGTCGAGCGCCGCGTTCAGCGCAACGGCTATCGGGATCGCGATTGGGAGACCCGTGCCGGCACCGTCGAGCTGCGCATCCCCAAGCTCAGGAAGGGCAGTTATTTCCCCGGCTTCCTCGAACCGCGCCGGATGGCGGAGAAGGCGCTGACTGCCGTCATCCAGGAGGCCTACATCCAGGGCATATCGACACGCTCGGTCGATGATCTGGTTCAGGCCATGGGCATGAGCGGCATCTCCAAGAGCCAGGTGAGCCGGCTCTGCGAAGAGATCGACGTTCGTGTGAAAGCGTTCCTCGAACGACCTATCGAGGGTGACTGGCCCTATATCTGGATCGATGCCACCTATCTCAAAGTGCGGCAGGCTGGACGGATCGTCTCGGTCGCTGTCACCATCGCGGTCGGCGTCAACAGCGACGGCCGGCGCGAGGTGCTCGGCATGGCAATCGGTCCATCGGAAGCGGAAGTGTTCTGGACCGATTTCCTGCGGGGTCTCGCCCGGCGCGGCCTGCGCGGCGTCAAGCTCGTCATCTCCGATGCGCATGAAGGCATCAAGGCATCTGTCTCCAAGGTGTTCAGCGCGACCTGGCAGCGCTGCCGCGTTCACTTCGCCCGCAATGCCCTGGCGCACGCCGGAAAAAGCGGCCGCAGGGTCGTCTCTGCCTTCATTGCCACTGCTTTTGCTCAGGAGACCGCCGAGGCGGCCAGCAGTCAGTGGCGAAAGGTCGCCGACCAGCTTCGCCCGACGGTGCCCAGGCTGGCTACCTTCATGGACAACAGCGAGGAGGATGTGCTCGCCTATATGAGCTTCCCGCCGCAGCATCGCGCCAAGCTCCACTCCACCAACCCGATCGAGCGGCTCAATGGTGAGATCAAGCGGCGCACCAATGTCGTTGGCATCTTCCCCAACGAGGACGCCATCACCCGCCTGGTCGGCGCTATCCTCCTTGAACAAAACGACGAATGGGCGGTGCAGCGTGCCCGCTACATGACACTGGAAAGTGTCGCACCGTTGAGCGATAATCCACTGGTCAGCCTGCCCGCCGTGGCAGCATGACCATCCGGCTAAAGCCGGAGGTCGTCGTGATCACGCTGACCAACTTACACCACGAGGTGGGACACGATCTTCAAATCCGCCCGTTGCCTTTCGCGCTGTGCCAAACCTGCGATTGACAGACCGTCATGTGACGGCCCATTCAGAGGAAGTGTCGGCCGCAATGTCAAGACAAATTACCGTCGACGCGCACGGGAGGCAGGCGAAACGCCGGCTACTCGCCCCCCCGAATAAAGCGATAACGCCGCTTGAGGAGACTGAATATGACCTTCGCTCAAGATCTCTGGGAAACACCCTTTGACGAGCTTTCGCCAACCCAGGCGATAGACCCTGCATGGATAAAATCCGGTCGCGTGGAAGAGGCTGGGATATTGTTGCATGCCTCGGCGGACAGCAAATTCGTCGTGCAGCTGTGGGAGTGCCGCAGTGCCGTCGAGCTGGATTTTGAAAGCTACCCGGTCGACGAATTCGTTACAATCATTGCCGGCGAGGTCGTGGTGGAGCGCAAAGACGGACCGTCCACGACATATCGTACCGGGGAAAGCTTCATGCTTCCGAAGGGCATGGCTGGCACCTGGCGACAGGCAGGCCGGATCCGAAAGTACTCGGTCTGCTATCTGGGCTGACGCCCTACGCCGCTCGCGATCCGGCCGACACCGCAGGCGATCTGAGGTGTCGGCCGCTTTCCTTCGCCTGTCGCATCTGAACCATCCCGATACCCCACCGCTTGACATACCGTCATGTGACGGTCAGTTATTCCGTCAGGTGACGGCCTTTGTGATCCGTCGCTTGGAAGGAGAGACATGTGGGCAGCATCTATTTCGGCTCTTGGCAGCGGGGGTTCCTTTTGGTCACGCTCGCCGGCGCGCTGGGCGCGCTTGCCACGGAAGCGACGGCGGCCTGCACGCCGGCTCAAGGCGCGGTCGTTTTCAAGAAGTGCGCCGCCTGTCACGTTGCGGACGGACCTAAGCATGGCGTCGGGCCCAGTCTCGCGGGAGTGGTTGGACGTCGATCGGCATCCGCCCCGGGCTTCACCTTCTCGCCCGCCCTTCGCGCGCTTTCCACAAGCTGGACGGCGGGCAATCTCGATCAGTTCATCGAGAGTCCTCAGCGATTTGCCACAGGCACGCGCATGGCCTTTTCCGGTCTGCGCAACGCTCAGGAGCGAGCCGATTTGATCTGCTTTCTTGCTACAAAAAGGGCCGTGGCATGACCGATGATGCACAGGGTGCCGAGGACTCGGTGGTCGCAAGCGAGCCCGGTCAGCCGATATCCGCTCTGTCGACCTCCAGACGCGGCATTGTCGCGGCTGCCTGCGCGTCACTTCTATTGGCCGCACCGCGGTCCGTCGCCGCAACCCGCTCACCTGGGGGGCGAACCGCCGAATCCAGCGAGCCGTCAACGGTCATCGTTATCGGCGGCGGTTTCTGTGGCGTTACCGCTGCACGGGAATTGCGTGGGCGCGGCCATAAGGTCGTGCTTCTCGAGGCGCGCAATCGACTTGGCGGGCGGACGTTCACCGCGGATTTTGCAGGAGAGCCTGCCGACCTGGGCGGTACCTGGGTTCACTGGCTCCAGCCCCATGTCTGGTCCGAGATCCAGCGCTACGGCATGAAGCTCAAGGAAACGCCGGGGGCCGTGGCGGAAGACATTGTCTACCTTGATTACCAAGGCGGACGCCACCAGGCGAAAGCTTCCCAGATATGGAAGGGATTTGAAGAATCCGTCGCTCGCTTCCTGGGAAGCGCTTACGAAATCATGCCGCGCCCGGCCGAGCCGTTTGCCGATGACAAGTGGGTAAAAGCCGACATCTATTCCATTCAACAAAAGCTCGATTCAACCGAACTAGCGCCTGACATGAAAATATTGGTGGATACCTGGTGCACCGTCTTCGCATCGGCTCCCGCCAAGGAGGCGGCCTGGATCGACATCGTGCGCATTTACGCCCTTAGCGGCTACAGCGCGACACTGCTCAACGATACTACCACCCGTTACAAGATCGATGGCGGCACCCGCATGCTGCTGGACGCGATTGCGGCAGAAGCTGCCGCTGACGTCAAGCTTGCCACGCCTGTGCGGAGTGTCAGGCAGCTCGACGATAAAATCGAAGTCATCGCCGAGGATGGAAGCCGTTTTACCGCTGACGCTGCCGTTGTCGCTGTGCCGATGAACGTGCTCAAGGATATCGCCTTCTCCCCCGCTTTGTCCGCGCCCAAGCTGGAAGTGTCCAAGCAGACCCATGCCGGAAATGGGACAAAGGTCCATATATTGCTCGACAAGGCTTATCCGATTTTTTCCGGCTGGGCCCCCTCCGGTAATACGCCGATCAATTTCCTGCTTTGGGACGGCATCAAGGACGGCAAGACCCATCTGATCGCGTTTGGGCCCAGCAGAAACACGCTTGATGTCAATGACACCGCCGCCGTGGAGGTTGCGGTCCGCCAGTTTCTGCCGGACGCCCGGGTGGTCGAGGCCTATGGTTATGAGTGGGGTGCGGACCCCTATTCCCAAGGCGTTTGGGGAATTTCCCGTCCAGGCCAGATGTCGAAATTCATTGGAGCTCTCCAGCAAGCCCAGGGCCGGATTCAGTTTGCTAACGCTGACTGGGCCAATGGCTGGCGCGGCACGATTGACGGCGCGATCGAGCAGGGCCTCGTCGCGGCGCGCGAAGTCCACCTCCAGCTCCAACAATTACCGAAACGGTCTCCCGGCACCTTGGTCCCCCGGTAGCTCGTCTCCAAATGCGAACGAATTTTAGGGCAAGTTTCTTCAAGGAAACGAACATGCGACGTCTTCCACTCGTCATTTCCGGAACTGCATATTTCTTCTGTTGCGGCGGTGCTGCCTTCGCGCAGGTCGCCGACCCGGCGATTTCATCGCCGAACGCCGTCGAGGGGCCCGCGGACGGCGGCGAGATCGTCGTGACGGCGTTGCGGCGCAATGAGAAACTCCAGGATGTTCCGGTGTCGATAACCGCGCTGAGCGGACAGCAGCTAGCCGAGCAGCGGATGGATTCACCGAATGATCTCGCCGGCTCCGTGCCGAACCTCCAGGCAACAACTTCGGGTGGCGAGGGGCTCCCCATCTTCTCGCTACGCGGCGTTTCGATGTCGGATTTCAGCTTCAATCAGCAGGGGCCGGTGGCGACCTACTACGACGAGGTTTATAAGGGGAGCTTCCCCCTTCTTCCCGTTGGCCTCTACGATCTGGAGCGTGTCGAGGTGCTGCGGGGACCGCAGGGGACCCTCTACGGCAAGAATACTACGGGCGGTGCCATAAATTTCATCAGCCGCAAACCGCGGTACGAGACCGAGGCAGAGCTATCGCTGAGCTATGGCAACTACAACCGGCACGAAGCGAACGGCGCGATCCAGGCCCCGCTGGGTGAAAACGTAGCCGCTCGGATCGCGTTTACGTTTGCGCGTGCCGATGGATGGTTCAAGAACCTGCTACCCGGCGAGAGCGACCTGAATGCCACTCGGCAATATGGTATTCGCGCATCCTTCCTTGCCGAACCCAGCGACGAAATCGAGCTGATCCTCCGATTGTCGACAAGCCTCCAGAATCCTATCAACTATGGTATTTTCACTCGCCCTGGACCGGACGGCACCGGCGCGGGGGTTTACGAGGCCTTCGGTGGCTCCAGCTATTTTCGCACCGGACTCGGCAAGCGCGAGATCGAGAGCGACGACGTGTCGCGCCGGCGACACCGCACCTATGGGACGTCGCTGACGGCGAACTGGCAGGTCTCCGACACCCTCACGCTCACATCCGTCTCCTCCTACGATTATGGCAAGCTGTTCGTTCCAGAAGACGCGGATGGCAGCCCGCTCGACGTGGTTCGGACAGACAATAAGGGACGGGCGCGACAGTTCGCTCAGGATTTGCGGCTTGCCAGCGACTATGACGGTGCCTTCAATTTTATTCTCGGCGCCTACTACAACGTCGAGAAGATTCATGCCGAGACAGCGCTAAGCTTCTTCACGGATATCGATACGACCGGCGACGGTGCGATCAACGCCGACGATTGCCTGCAGGACTTCTTCCTCACCTGCGTCTATCGGAACCGCTACGATCAGACCAAGAAAAGTGCTGCGATATACGCGGACGCCAAATATGAGATCTCTGATCGCGTCATCCTCCGCGGCGGCCTCCGCTATACGGGGGACAAGGGCACCGCCAAAAACTATACCGCGCAAGTTCTGGGCGCAGACGGCACGCCGATCGGCAACACGATCCCAGGCGATCCGAATAATTTCGACGCGGCCGCAAGCGACCGCTTCAAGACGGACAACGTATCGGGCAAAATTGGACTCGATTTCAAAATTGCTGACGACAATCTTGTTTATGTAAGTTTCAGCCGCGGCTACCGGGCGAACGCGTTTAACGCCCAGGCATTTTTCCTTCCCGAAGAACTCAATGTCGCCAAGCCGGAGACGGTCAATGCTTACGAAGCCGGCTTCAAGACGCAGTTCCTCGACCGAGCCGTTACCTTCAACGGAGCGGTTTTCTATTATGACTACAAGAACCAGCAGGCGCTCGACGTAGATCCCAATACCGCTGCTCAAACGCTCGTCAACATACCGAAATCTCGCATATTCGGTGCCGAACTCGAGCTTGTTGCGCGGCCGGTCAAAGGACTGCGGCTGAACGCCGGCCTTGGCGTGCTCGATACGAAGATCGAACGCGGCCAGGTCAGTGGTGTCGTGCTCGATGGGAACCGATTGCCTGCGGCGCCGGCGGTTAGCCTCAATGCGGGATTCGATTGGGATCTTCTCGACAACGACAGTGGGAAAGTGACCTTCGGCCTCAACGGTAGCTACAATTCAAAGCAGTATTTTGACTTGTTCAACACCGAGAGACTGGCGCAGAAAAACTACATATTGGCTAATTCGCAGATATCTTATCGGACAGCCGATCAGCGCTATGGTGTCTCGGTCTGGGGACGCAATATCTTCAATAAGTTTTATTATCGTGGAGCATTGGACCTTTCCGGCTTTGGCTTTGACTACTTTCACGTAGGCGAGCCGCGCACCTATGGCCTCACATTCGATCTGAAATTCTAGCCACAGGACGCTTGGCAGATCGAGCAATCGAGAGCCGCAGCCGGTGACTGAGCGCGAGGCTCCGGCCGAAGGAGATACTGAGATGACCACATATAAGCTGCTTATCGGCGGCGAACTCGTCGCCGGCGATATGACGATGGACGTGATCAACCCGGCAACCGAGGAAGTTCTCGCGCAATGCCCGCGCGCCTCGGCGAGGCAGCTCGAGACGGCCGTTGCCGCAGCCAAGGCGGCATTTTGCGCCTGGTCTCGGAGACCGGTCGGCGAACGGCGCGCAATGATCGTGGATCTGGCCGACGCGTTAAATGCGCGCGCTGGCGAGTTCAGCCGGCTGCTGACCCAGGAGCAAGGGAAGCCGTTGGCGGAATCGGCGGCGGAGGTCGCGTACAGCGAAGCGTTCCTGCGCCATCTCGCCTCATATGATCTTCAGAACAGGGTGATCGAGGACGCTGAAAATCGTCGCGTTGAGCAGCGGCGGAAGCCACTCGGTGTCGTCGGCGCCATCATCCCGTGGAACTTTCCATTGCTGATTTGCGCGTTCAAGCTTCCGTTGGCGCTGCTCGCGGGCAACACGGTCGTCATCAAGCCCGCGCCGACAACGCCGCTTGCGACGCTTTTGCTTGGCGAATTGTGCGCGAAAATCTTTCCCGCAGGTGTGGTCAACGTCATTACCGACAATAACGATCTCGGCGCGCAGCTCGGCGCGCATCCCGACATCGCAAAACTGTCGTTCACCGGGTCGACCGAGACAGGCCGCAAGGTGATGTCCGGCGCCGCTGCAACATTGAAGCGGCTGACGCTCGAACTGGGCGGCAATGATGCGGCGATCGTCCTCGCCGATGCCAACCCGGCGAAGGCCGCGGCCGACATCTTTGATGCGGCCTTCATGAACTGCGGACAGGTCTGCATCGCCATCAAGCGGGTCTACGCACATGACAGCATTTATGATGCGATCTGTGCCGAACTCGCAAAGCTTGCCGACGCGGCGATCGTTGACGATGGCCTGGCGCAAGGCGCGCAGATCGGACCGCTGCAGAACAGGGCACAGTTCGAAAAGGTTCAGGAGTTCCTGGCTGACGCGCGTTCCAACGGCAATATCATCGCGGGCGGCGACGTTGTTGACCGGCCTGGTTATTTCATCCGCCCGACGATCGTGCGAGATATCACGGACGGCACTCGGCTCGTGGACGACGAGCAGTTTGGACCCGTACTGCCGGTCATCCGCTATACCGATCCCGATGATGCGCTCGCCCGCGCCAACGCATCCCCCTGGGGTCTGGGGGGCTCGATATGGTCGATGGACCGCGAGCGCGCATATGAGTTCGCGTGCCGCATGGACAGCGGCACGGTGTGGATCAACAAGCATCTCGATTTCGGCCCCAACATCCCGTTTGGCGGCGCGAAGCAATCCGGAATTGGTGTCGAATTCGCGGAAGAAGGCCTGAACGAGTTCACCCAATTGCAGGTGATCAATGAGGCGCGATGACCGGGAAGCCGGTCGTCCGAACCGCCCGTGTCAGTCCATTCACGCAAGGACATCGGACGCACTAACCGGCGGAATTGTCTCGCGGATCAGAAAACCAGAGGAAGTTCGCGCATGCGCAAGATGATAGAGCGTCTCCGCCTCACCATCGCAGTTTTATGCATTGGTACTTCGTCGTCGGTATTGTCCGCCGAGTTTCCTCGGCCCCTGGCCGAAGA
>CAYLIK010000133.1:0-8851 GCA_964383565.1 uncultured Sphingomonadaceae bacterium | reverse complement strand
CTATTATTGCAAGCGCAGCGACGGCACCACCGGCCTGATCGTCGGCGCGGCGGCGGGCGGCATCCTCGGCAACGTCCTCGACGGCGGCCGCCACCGCACCGGCGGCACCCTGATCGGCGGCGCGCTCGGCGCCCTGCTCGGCCGCTCGGTCGACCAGAACGGCACCCTGGCGGGTGGCCAGCAGGTCAACTGCAAATAATCAGCGCAGCGCCCGCGCTGCAAGTCAGCTCAGCTTGGTTTCCGCCGTGCGTCTATCAAGGCGGCCACGCGGCTTGAGCAATCGCGCAGCGCCGCCACGACCGATGGCGTAGCCACAGCCCGCCTTGCCGGATCAATCACGCAAAGAGTTCCGTAGAATTCACCGTTCGGCAAGGTGATAGGAAAAGATGCGTAGCTTTTGAAACCGTAAAGTATCGGCACCGGATGATTGCGCCATTGATCCTCGGTGGTAGCATCGTCAAATATTACGGCCTGTCCGTGTTCGCGTATTTCACTGCAAATCGTTGTCTGTATTTCGAGTTCGCCACCGGGCGTCAGCCCGAATTCAATCTTGTCCAGTACCTGACACGCAATCCAGCGGCTTTCCGTAACGCGCGCCACAGCTGCAAAACCCATGTCGGTCAAACTGCATGCTTCGGCCAGGATGGCGCGGATCGCGTCGTTTTCGCCGTCCTCGATCGCCTGCGCCGCCAACTCATCCGTCATGAAGCAGTTTTGCTATCGTGACGACCTAAAGTCTATAGCGGCGCGCTTCGCGTTCGCCGCTTCGGCTTGTCCGCCAGTTCGATCCAAACCGGCGCGTGATCGCTGCTTTTCTCCCAGCCCCGCACATGGCTATCGACCTCGGCCGCAATAAGACGCGTCGCCAGCGCGGGGCTCAGCAGCAGATGATCGATCCGCAGCCCGGCGTTGCGCGTAAACGCGTTCCGGAAATAATCCCAGAAGGTGTAGATCGTCTCGTCCGGATGCAGCGTGCGCAGCGCATCGGTCCAGCCCTGGTCGAGCAGCCGGAAATAGGCGGCCCGCACCTCCGGCGCGAACAGCGCGTCGTCCAGCCAGCGCTCAGGCTTGTAGACGTCCCGCTCGGTCGGCATCACGTTGAAATCGCCCGCCAGCATCACCGGCAGGCCGCTCGCGATCAGATCGGCGCCATGCGCGATCAGTCGATCGAACCATTTGAGCTTATAGTCGAATTTCGGCCCCGGCCGGGGATTTCCGTTGGGCAGATAGAGCCCGCCGATGATGATCCCGTTCACCGCCGCCTCGATATAGCGGCTCTGCAGATCCTCGGGATCGCCGCGTAGCCCGCGCCGGGTTTCGTGCGGTTCGCCGACCCGGCTCAGGATCGCGACCCCGTTCCAGCTTTTCTGCCCATGCCAGATCGATTGATAACCAGCCTCAGCAATCGCGGCTTCGGGAACGCGCTCCTGCGGCGCCTTCAATTCCTGCAGGCAGACGATATCGGGACGCGCCTCTTCGAGCCAGCGCAGCAGCACCGGCAGCCGCCCGTTCACGCCGTTCACATTATAGGTCGCGATTTTCATGATAGGCCAACTCGCGGCGGGCCCGCGGGTTCAGCCAGACAAGGAAAAGCCCCGTCGCTTGTGGCGGCGGGGCTCCTTCATGAATTGGTTCGCTTTCGCGCTCCAGTTCGTGAACCATTCTACCTTTCGGCGAAATGGACTCTATCAACGGCCCGGCAACGCGTTGGTTCCCTCATAGCGAAATTTTTTTAAGCGTCGGCGATCGGCGCCATCACCTCGTTCTGGCGCAGCGGCCCCGGCATGATCGGGCTGTCGTAGAAAGCATGCTCGATCTGCCCGATCGGTATGATGTCGCGATCCGCCAGCTTTTCGCGCAGCTCGGCTTCCTTCGTTGCGATCAGATCATTGTCCGCGCGCCCGCCGAAGCGCAGCACCGCGACCGTGCGGGCGGGCAGTTCGGCGATCGCCACGCCCCGGCCGGGCTCGGGAATATCCTCGCGTTGCAGGGCCTTGGGGAGGATGAAACGGATCGTCCATTCCTTGCCGGTCGGCACGGCCAGGACCGGGGCGGTCATCGCGATTTCCTCGCCCTCGCGCGATTCAGCGAAGATATAGTCGGCGAGCAGCCCGAAGCCGTTGCCCAGCGCCCGGTCGCGCGATCCATGTTGCCGCGTTTCGGCAACGGTCAGCGCCGGATAGCGCCGGATCTCGAACGGGCCGTCGCTGTCGATCGTTTCATGATCCGGCGTCTCGATCGATTTCTCGCGAAAGTAGAACCAGGCTGCGCCCGCCGCCGCGACCCCGGCCACCCCCGCCAAGACCTTGCCAAGTCCGATACGCGCCATTCCCGTTCCTTTACTGGCCCATCGCGCGCGGCTCGTTGTCCGTTCGCAACGATCCGCAATTATTTTGGGCTTATATGGCTAAGCAGGGATTAACCAACCCTACATGTCCTTTTTTATCACCATGATGGCAATGCGGGGATCCGATCCTTGAATTGGAATTCATGCGACGCAAGCGTATCCCTTCTGAAGCTCAGTCTCCGTCGCGGCAGGTCGCGCTGCCACGGCTCGGCGATGTCGCGTTGCTTGAGGTCAGCCACGCGAATGATTTCGACGAGGCTCTGGTTTCCGAACAGCTTCGCCAGCTGATCCGCACCGCGCCGATCCTGCTGATCGCGCATTTCATCGGCGGCTTCGGGCTGCTGTTCCTCATGTACCGTTCGGGCAATTACTGGCTGACGCTGGTGGGCCTTGGCCTGGTCTCGCTCACCCTGTTTTTCGATGCGGTGTTCAGCGGCATCGCGCAGCTGAAGATCCTGCACAACAAGCCGCCTTATGTCGGCGCGCGCATCGCCACAGCTTACGGCCTGCTCGTCGGCATCACCTGGAGCGCGCTGCTGATGATCGGCATCCCGACCCAGGATGTCGGCAATCAAGCCGTGATCGGCATCGCGTTCGCCGGCACCGGCACGGTCGCCGCGCTGGTGATGGCAGCGGTGCCGATCGTGCTGATCGTCCACTGGGTTATCCTGATCTGCGCGCTGGCGATCAGTTTCGGCAGTTCGGCGGTCGCGTTGACGCTGTCGGGCATCTGCTTCTGCGTCGCCGCGGTCGCGATCAGCCAGGCGCGCCGCCGCCTGGTCACTTCACGCACCCGGCACGAACAGGACCGCGAGGGCCGCGTCGCCCGCCAGCTCCTCGCCGAGTTCGAGCATGGCGGCAAGGCGTGGCTCTGGGAAACCGATCCCAGCGGCCGCTTCACCTATATTTCCAAGCAGCTCGCTCTTTCGCTTACCGGCGAGGCGGATGCGCTCATCGGCACGCCGCTGACCGACCTCATCCTCCCCGATCAGCCCGGCGAAGCGGACACCGGCAACAGCGAGCGCACGCTGGGCTTCCATCTTTCGACGCGGCTGGCCTTTTCCGAACTGATGGTTCGCGCCAGGGCGCCGGGCGGAGAGCGCTGGTGGTCGCTTTCCGGGCGTCCGGCGTTCGACGATTTCCAGCGCTTCACCGGTTTTCGCGGCGTCGGCACTGATCTGACCGAAATGCGCCGCTCCGAAGCCGAGATCAATCGGCTCGCCCGCTATGATGCGCTGACTGGCCTGCCCAATCGCGTCGTGATGCACCAGACGCTCGATCAGGCGGTGCGCGGCGAACAGAACAAGCAGGATAATTGCGCGCTGCTCCTGCTCGATCTCGACCGGTTCAAGAACGTCAACGACACCCTCGGCCATCCGGTGGGCGACGCGCTGCTGCGCAAGGTGGCCGAGCGGCTGCTGCGCGAAGTGGGCGAGCGCGGCCGTGTCGGCCGGCTCGGCGGCGACGAGTTCAACGTCGTTCTGCCCGGCATGGTCGATCGGGTCACACTCAGCGAGCTGGCGGACCGGATCATCGAATCGCTGTCGCAGCCCTATGTGATCGAAGGGTCGACGATCTCGATCGGCGCGTCGCTCGGCATCGCGATCGCGCCGCGCGATGGCGATTGCGCGGATTCGCTGGTGCGCAACGCCGATCTCGCGCTCTATGCGGCGAAGGCGGCCGGCAAGGGCGTCCACCGCTTCTACGAAAGCGCGATGCATTCGGACGCCAAGGATCGCCGCCTGCTGGAGACCGATCTCCGCCACATCCTGCACGACAATGGGCTGCGCCTCGAATATCAGCCCGTGGTAAGCGCGAAGACCGAGCAGATCATCGGCTTCGAGGCGCTGCTGCGCTGGAATCACCCCACGCGCGGCCCGATCTCGCCATCGCTCTTCATCCCGTTGGCGGAAGAAATCGGCCTGATTCCCGCGATCGGCGAATGGGTGATCCGCACCGCCTGCCTGGAAGCCGCGCAGTGGCCGGATCCGATCCGCGTCGCGGTGAACCTCTCGCCGCTGCAATTCGCCAACCCATCGCTGCCGGCGGTGGTGATGAGCGCGCTCGCTGCCGCGGGCCTTGCGCCGGACCGGCTCGAGCTTGAAATCACCGAAGGCGTGTTCCTCAACGATTCCAGCGCGACTGACGAGATGTTCCAGCGCCTCTCGGGTCTTGGCGTGCGGCTTGCGCTCGATGATTTCGGCACCGGCTATTCCTCGCTCGGCTATCTGAAGAAGGCGCCGTTCAACAAGATCAAGATCGATCAGAGCTTCGTGCGCGGCGCCGCCATCCCCGGCAACCGCAACGCAGCGATCATCAAGGCGATCGTCGCGCTCGCCGAGAGCCTGGAGATGGAAACCACGGCCGAAGGCGCGGAAAATGACGACGAGGTCGCGTTGATCCGTTCGCTCGGTTGCTCACACATCCAGGGCTATATTTTCGGCAAGCCGATCCCCGCAGAGGACGCCCGCCACCTGCTCGTGCGCGGCCTGAAGGTCGAGCCCAAGCGCCATGGCCCCAACCGCGAGCCGCGCGTCGCCATCCTGCGCTCGGCCCTGCTGCATCGGGGGAACGAGAAGTTCAACGTCCGCGTCCGCAACATCTCAAGCGGCGGCGTGATGGCCGAAACGCCGCGCGAGATCGACAGCGACGCCCGCGTCGAGATCGAATTCAGCGAGGGCCAGCGCTTTCCCGGTGCGGTCCGCTGGGCCGAACAGGGCAAGCTCGGCGTGAAATTCGACACGCCGTTCAGCCTCGATCAGCTTGCCCCCGTGCGGCCCGCATTCAGCGAATCCCAGGCGAGACTGCCGGATAATCAACCGCTAAAGCCCACCCGCCGCACCGGCAGCCGGGGCAACTGATCCCGCTCTCCTTGCCGGCGCCCGCAGCTCCGTTTCAGCTACGGAACAAGCATCCTCCCACTGCGTTTGCCGATCGTCGAAAACTATCGACGGAAATGCTGGAGAGGCACAATGAGAACATTCATCCTGGGCGGTCTGGCCTGTCTGGCGCTGGCCGGATCGATGCCCGCGATTGCGCAAACCGGGTGGGATCGCAACGCATATTGGCAAGGCGCGGGCAACGATCCGATTCAACGCATCGAATTCATGCAGCGGCGGATCGATCGCGGCGCCGCCGACGGCAGCCTGACCCGCAAGGAGGCCAAAAAATCGCAAAAAACCCTCAACAAGATCCGCAGCGATGCCCGCAATATGGGCCGTCTTAACGATCGCGAGGCGGCCCAGCTCAATTCCCGCCTCGACGCGCTCGGCCAGAAGGTCCGTTATCGGCGGCAGGACAATGACTATGGGCGCGGCGGCATGGACCGGTCTGAATATGACAAGCGCTTCGCCACCAATTACGACGCATCCCGCTATTATCGTGATGATCCGCGCTATGCCGAGCGCCGCCTGAGCGATCAGGACGAAGTCTATCGCGGCTCCGACGGCCGCTATTATTGCAAGCGCAACGACGGCACCACGGGCCTGATCGTCGGCGGCGTGGCGGGCGGCGTGCTCGGCAACGTCATCGACGGCGGCGGCAACCGGCTCGCAGGCACGCTGATCGGCGGCGCGCTGGGCGCGCTCGCCGGCAAGTCGATCGAGAAGAGCGGCGACGTCCGCTGCAAGTGATGAAGCCCCCTCCCTTGAAAGGGAGGGGCTTTTAGCTCACCCCACCCGGTAATAATCGGCCACCCGGTCAAGCGCGAGGCAAAGCACCAGCTTACCCGCGCGCTTGGGCCAGCCGAGCGCATTTTCCGCCGCGCTCAAGCCCTCGCCCGCGCACACCACCCGCCACAATATATCGCTGAGCCCCTGGCCAGCATGGCCCAGCGCCGCATCGAAGCGCTGGCGCGCGGAGATTTGCGTCAGCGTGGGATCGAGCCGGTCGTGCGGCATGCCCTTGCCGCCGGTCGGGCTCGCATCCCAGCGCATCGTGACGCGCGGCCCGTGCCCGGCCAGCGTCCAGTCGGCGCGCAGCCGGTCGCCAGCCGCGAACTGGCGTTCGCTAATCAACCCGCGCGCCATCAGCCAGCTCATCGGGGATTCGCCGAGATTGACCGTCACGCTGCGCGTTTGCGTGCGGCTTCCGTCGCCGAGGCTGCGTTCGACCAGCAGGTGCTGGGCCAGAGGGCGAGCCGTCGCGCCCTGCCCGCCCCGCGCATTCCATGCCTCCCCGGCAGGGGTCAGCCGCAGCCGGCCTCCGGCCACCAGCGAGACGAGGTTGCGCCGCTCAAGATCGGCAACGATGCGATCCGTCGCCATCATCCCGTCCGCCTCCCAGCCGCGGCTCGCCCGTTTGAAGATTTGCCCTTCACCGAGCGCCGCAAGAACCGCCCTGCCCTGCTCGCAAATATTCGTGGTCATGATCCGCCTCCAGATTCCGAGTCGCAAATCACTTGCCATGAAGGCTAAGCTGTAGGACATAGCATAACCTTATCGGTTCGTTTTTAGCTCAGGGGTAGCCATGATTACCTGTATCCGCGAAGTGCGCCGCGCCAAGGGCCTTACGCTTCATGACGTCGCCGCGCGCTGCAAACCGCCGACGACGCCGCAGACCATCGGGCGGCTGGAGACCGGGACACGTACCGTCTCCGTCGGCTGGCTCAACCGGATCGCGCAGGCGCTTGACGTCGAAGCGGCTGATCTGGTGCGCTTGCCGGAACGCGCCGACCTGCCGGTGGCCGCGGTGCTCAGCCCGGCCGGCGCGACCGCGCCCCGGCGCGAGGCGGTGGTCGTCCCCGCGCAGGCGACGCCGAATCTGGTCGCCGTGCTGGTCGAGGCCGGGCTCGGCGATTATCGCACCAATGACGAAATCTGGTGCGAACGGCTCCAGCCTGAGGATTTCAGCCGCGCGCTCAATCGCGACATACTCGTGCCCCGCCCGGCGGGCCGCTATCTGTTCGGCCGCCTGATCGACCGCGACGCAGGCAAGCTGCTCATCCTGCCGCTTGGCGCGGGAAGCCGGCAGCAGGTGGTGACCGACCCCCCCTGGCTCGCCGTCGCCACCCGCCTGGTGCGGCCGCTCTAGCTGACTATGCCGCGCGTGTGGGCACATCAGGTTCGCCCGACCGTCATCAACGCATGCGCCGGGTTGCTCCTGCTCATGCCGCTGGTCATTCTCGCGAGCTTGCCGGCGATCCTGAACGGCTTCCCGATCCTGTATGACGACAGCAACGTCTATGTCGGCTTCTCCAAGACCCTGGGCGCGCCTTATCCGCCCTTCTATTCTGCGGCGGTCTGGGCAATCGGGCTGATCGACCTGCGCGCGGTGATCGCCGTCCAGGCCATGATTGTCGTCCTGATGCTGGCATTCGCGATAACACGATTCACGCCCGCCAGTACGCCTGTGATCGCACTGGCCGTCGCCGTCCTGCTGGTGCTTACCCAGCTTCCCTGGCTGACAAGCTGGCTGACGCCCGACCTCCTCGGCGGACTCGGCGGGCTGGCGGTGATGCTGCTTACCCTGCCGCCGAAGCCGGCACATCCATGGGCCAGCGCCGTGCTGCTCGCTGTGGTGGCGTTCGCTTGCATCGCCGCCACGGCGAGTCTGCTCATGCTGCTGCCCTTCGCGCTGTTCTGCGTGGCGGTGCGGCGACTCGTGGCGGGGAGTCCGGACCTCGACCGCGCGGCCTGGGCGCTCCTTGCGTTGCTGCCGCTCTGCGCCGCGATCTCCATCGCCGCCAATTACGTCATCAGCGACAATGCGACCCTCGCGAAGGGATCTTCCGCGCGCCTGTTCAGCAAGCTCGCGGACAATCGTCTCGCGCAACCCTATCTTGCCGAGCATTGTGCAACCGATCGGATTCCCGCCTGCGCCCACCTGTCCGAATTGGAGAGCTTCGACGAGGCCGAGCAGTTTTTGTGGGGCAAGGATGGCGCTCCCTCGCTCGCTAGGCGCCTGGACGCGTGGGACGATCGCTCGGGCGAATATGCCCACCTCTCCCGGCGGATCATCCTCGCCTATCCCGGCGAGGCAGGCCACATAGCCTGGCGCGACACAGTTATACTGCTGCGCGGCCTTACCTTCGAAAAACAGTCGCGCGAACTGATCCCCCTCGCCGCCCCCGAAGGATCGGTGCGCGGCCGGATCGCAACGCGTCATCCGAAAATGCTGCCCGCCTTCCTCGATGCGCGGCAACAGCAGGATACACTCCGGGCGATCTACCCCGATCGCTTCTACATCCTGTCCACTCTTGCCAGCTACATCCTGCTGCCGCTGGTGCTTGCTGTAGCCCTGATCCGTCGGGATCGTCTCCTTGCCCCCATTTGTATCGCGACCCTTGCCCTGCTGCTGGGGTCGGCGGCGGTGCATGGCAGCCTGTCCAGCCCCGTACCGCGCTACAACATCAAGGTCTCATGGTTGCCATGGTGGGCCGTAACCGTCGCCCTGCTACGTTGGCCTCACGGACGATGCGCCCGGCCCCCTGGTGGGCGCTGACGGGCTCGAACCGCCGACCCTCTCGGTGTAAACGAGATGCTCTACCAACTGAGCTAAGCGCCC
>CAYLIK010000132.1:0-8996 GCA_964383565.1 uncultured Sphingomonadaceae bacterium | reverse complement strand
CGTGCGTGTGTGAGCGCGTGCGAGTGGGCCGGCGCGCGAACGGGGGAAGGGCGAAAGACATAAATGATCATTGCCGGACATGGGGTGGCTCCAGCCTTTTGGGTGACTCTCAATAATGTGGGCCGCGACTCGCGGCATGGCATGAATGGGGGGCTGTAGGAAAATGGTTTTTGTGGGGCAGAACACGAGCCACAGGTGATGATAGCCGGGCCCCCAGCATCACGCCGTTGGAAGAAAAGTTCAAAACTGATCGGAACGGACCGATGCCGCGACCCGTTCTCGCCCAACGAACCCCCGTCATCAGAAAGCGATATCCCATGAGCATCAACCTTGATCAGATCCAGCCCCACATGGACGTCATCGGCGCAGACGGCGTGCACTTGGGAACGGTGGACCGCGTGGAAGCCAATCGCATCAAGCTGACCAAGGCGGATAGCGGATCGCATGGCGACCATCATCATTATATATCGGGCGGCCTTGTCGCGGCCGTTGAGGGTAACAATGTTCGCTTGTCGGCCAACGCCGCGGAAGCCGCTTTGCTCGAAGAGGAAGAGGGTGGCGAGCCGCTGGCGGATCTGCGTTCCTGAGGTTTTCGACTAACTTACATTGATGTTCGACAAGCGTCGGGGAAAGGGCTGCGCGGGCCGGTCTCCCGCGCTATGATCCGGCATGGACTCCGAAGCAGAGGCGGATCACGCCCCATCCTTGCGGCTGCGCATCGTTCTGCTGTCGATCGTCATTTTCTGGCTGTTTTACTTCGCGCTGGTGACGATCAGGTCGGCTGTCGTTTTCGGCGGCGAAGACCAGATGGCGATGCTGGTCAGCCGCACGATTGTCACCACCGTCAGCATGGCGGCGACATGGGTCTTCTACCTGCTGCTGCGCCGGCTGGGCGAGGGCTCGCTGAAGCGCGGGATCATCGCGGGGGCGCTGCTCGCGATCCCGGCGGCGGTGATCTATGGTGCCACCAACTGGTATGCCTTCGCCAAGCTCGACGAGAAACATAAGACCTCCCATACCAAGGTCGTCATCACCACGCCTTCGCCGCCCAAAATCCCCGAGATCCCGGTGCCGCCTGCCATCGATGAAGACGGCCTTGTCGAGCCGACGGAACCTCCCGAGCCGCCAGAGCCAGTGATGCCGCCGAGCATGACGACGATCCAGGTGGGCACCGAGCATCCTGACGAGATCGAGAAATCGCCCGCCAAGGCGATCGCGGACAATTCGGTGAACGGCTATTTCTTCTTCATCGCCTGGGCGGCGCTTTATCTGGCGCTTTCCTATGCGGGCGCGGTGAAGGTGCTTGAGCGGCGGGCGGCGGGGTTGCGCAGCGCGGCGCAGGCGGCGGAGCTTCGCGCGCTGCGCTATCAGGTCAATCCGCACTTCCTGTTCAACACGCTCAACTCGCTGTCCTCTCTCGTGATGATCGGCAAGCGGGCGGAGGCCGAGCAGATGATCCTCAACCTTTCGACCTTCTTTCGCACCAGCCTCAGCGGCGATCCGACCGAGGATGTGCCGCTCTCCGACGAATTGCAGCTACAGCGGCTTTATCTGGATATCGAGGCGGTGCGCTTTCCGAAGCGGATGCTGGTCGAGATCGATCTGCCCGAGACGCTGAAGGATGCCTGCGTGCCGGGGCTGATCCTGCAGCCTTTGGTCGAGAATGCCGTCAAATATGGTGTGGCGCGGAGCCGCAGGCCAGTGACGATCCGGCTCAGCGCGCGCGAGGATTCGGGCGGGCTGCTGGTGACCGTGGAGAATGACGGCGGGCCTGCCAGCGATGCGGCAGGGGATGAGCCCGCGGGCACCGGGGTCGGCCTGGCCAATGTGCGGGACCGGTTGCTGGCGCGGTTCGGCGACAAAGCGAGCTGCCGCTGGGGGCCGCTGCCGGGGGGCGGCTTCTCGGTGATCCTGGCGATGCCGATGGTACGCCATGGCTGCTGACCTGCGAATGCTGATCGTCGACGACGAGCCGCTGGCGGTCGAGCGGCTGCAGATATTATGCGCGCAGACCGAAGGCGTGGCGCTGGTCGGCACCGCGACCGATGGCGAGGCGGCGCTGCGGATGGTGGAGGCGCTGTCGCCCGACCTGCTGCTGCTCGATATCGCCATGCCGGGGATAAGCGGGATCGAGGTGGCGGGCGCGATTGAAAAGATGGCCGCGCGGCCCGCGGTGATCTTCTGCACCGCCTTCGATCATTTCGCGGTGGCGGCGTTTGACGTGGCGGCGGTCGATTATCTGCTGAAGCCGGTGACGCCGGAGCGGCTGGCCAAAGCGATCGGTCGGGTGCGGGAGAAGCGGTCAGGTGCTGCTGAGGTGCCTGCGGAGAGTCAGTGGACCGAGGAATTCTGGATCTCGCACCGCGCCGAGATGGTGCGGGTGGCGGCGATCGACATCGACCGGATCGAAGCCGAGCGCGACTATATGCGGCTGTGGATGGGACAGCGCAGCTTCCTGCTGCACCAGACGATCAGCGAGCTGGAGCGCAGGCTCGATCCGGAGAAGTTCATCCGGCTGCACCGATCGACGATCGTGCGGCGCGATTTCATCGCCAAGCTGAAGCATGACGGGCTCGGCGTATGGCATGCCGTGCTGAACGACGGGGCGGAGGTGCGGATCGGGCGGACTTACCATGCCGCCGCGCGGGAGATGATGGGGCGGTGAACGCAAAAGCGCCTCCGGGATAAGGGAGTCCCGGAGGCGCATCGCCTGCTTGGGGCGGGCGATCTGGTTAGCGGGTGCGGACGTTGATGGCGCCAGCGGCGCTGGCGTAGCTCTCACCCTTATGGGCGGCGGCGACGGCCAGTTCGACTTCACGTGATGCGGTATTGCGCGCGAATTCGCGGCAGGCATCGGTGGCTGACATCTGCTTGAGATCGCGAATATTGTCGACGCGGCACGCCTTGCGGACGGCACGGTCGATGCGCTGCTTGAGCGCGGTGACGCCGGCTTCGCTGCGCAGATCAAGGTCGCCGAAGCGGACCGGGACGGCTTGGCCGCTCTCGGCGGTGCCGGCCAGCGCAGCCGATCCCGAGATCGTCAGGCCTGCCGCCAGGATAAGGGAAAGGGCGTTGCGGGCAAACATGGGTCATCCTCCTGAATTTCGAACGGGGCCGGTTTGCCCCCGATGAGAAGGGATTACGGGATCATCGCGCTGGCCGCACTTCGGCTTCGACCGGGAGATGCCCCGTTTCCACCAGCGGCGGCGGCCAGGGACCAACGTCACAAGAGGTTCGACGAATGACATGGTCGGTGATTAGAGAGCAGTTGTCGCGATACGAACGCAGCAGGGAAGACGCTCCATGACCCAACGCACCTATCTTCGCCCTACCGCCTTCGTGGATGCGCCGTTCGGTTATGACGGGCAGGTGCTGCGGCTCGCGGGAGGGCTGGTGTGGTTTTCGGGTGTCGAGATCATTCGCGTCGAAGGCGGGCGCCGGGTCGAGCAGCAGCTGGTGCCCGTGGAGCGGCTCGACGACGTACTCGACGATCAGGACCGGGCAATGCTCGCGCGGATCACCGCGCCGCGCCCGCCAATCACGCTGGGCGAGCGAGTCATCCGGTTCGATCAGCCCGCCGTGATGGCGATCCTGAACGTGACGCCCGACAGTTTTTCGGACGGCGGACGGCATGTCGGCGACCCCGAGGGTGCGGCCGCAGCCGGCGTGGCGATGGCCGAGGCGGGCGCGGCGATCGTTGATGTCGGAGGCGAATCCACCCGCCCCGGCGCCGCCACCGTCTGGGAAGGCGACGAGATTGCGCGGGTCGTGCCGGTGATCGAGCGGCTGGCGCGCGCGGGCGTCGCGGTCTCGGCGGACACGCGAAAGGCGGCGACTATGCGCGCGGCGACCGGTGCGGGGGCCGGGCTGATCAACGATGTATCCGCCCTGACCTATGATCCCGAGGCGATGGCGGTGGTCGCGGCGGCGGGGTGTCCCGTCGTTCTGATGCATCATCAGGGCACGCCGCAGGACATGCAGAAAAACCCGCATTATGGCGACGTGCTGATCGAGGTCTATGACTGGCTCGAAGCGCGTATCACCGCAGCCGAGGCGGCAGGCATCGCGCGCGACCGGATCCTGATCGATCCGGGCATCGGCTTCGGCAAGACGATCGCGCATAATCTCGCGCTGCTGAACGGCCTGTCGCTGCTCCACGGCCTCGGTTGCCCGATCGTGCTGGGGGCGAGCCGGAAGCGGATCATCGGCGCGCTCGACAATGAAGCGCCTGCCGAGCGCCGCCTCGGCGGATCGATCGCGATCGCGATGAAGGGCGTCGAACAGGGCGTGCAGCTCTTTCGCGTTCACGACACGGCGGAGACAGTGCAGGCGTTGAAGGTTTGGCGCGGCACCCGCGACGAAGCACTGACGCCGCGCGGGCCTTGACCTCAGCCTTTCGCCGCCTGCAATTCCGCGCAGGCATCCGCGATCAGAGCGCGCAGCCAGCGATGCGCGGGATCCTGATCGTTACGGCCGTGCCATAGCAATCTTATCGCAATGTCGCTGAAATCCGCGGGAAGCGAGATGATCCGCAACTGCGTATCGGCGGCGATCAGCTTGGCGAGCTGCATCGGAACCACGCCGATCGGGTCCGTCCCGGCGACGATCCGGCCGATGGCGAGAAAGCTTGCGACGCGAACCCGAGGCGGGTGGCGTTCGGACATGCCGCTCAAGCCGATATCCTCCACGGTCCAGGGGCTGCCGGGAAATTGGGTCGCCACATGCGGAAAGGCGAGCAATTCGGCCAGCGTCACCCTGTCCTTCAGCGGGTGCGATATGTCGACAATGCCCGCAAAGCTGTCTTCCATCAGCTTTTGGGTGCGGACGACCGCGGCCATGTCGCCCGCCACTTGCCCCAATATATCGCCGGTGAGGCAGAGATCGACTTGCCCCGAATAGACGCTGGCCGCAGGCCGATCGATGGACACTGTCTCGAATGTGACAAACGGAGCCAAAGCCTCGGTCGCGCGGAAGATCGACGGCAGCACCAGCATCAGCCCATATTCCGAGGCCATGATCCGGAAATTCTTCCTGAGCGTGGCGGGATCGAAATCAGTGATCGGCTGGACCAGTTGCTCCACGCGCAGCAGCGTTTGACGCACTTCGAGCGCCAGTTCGGCCGCGCGCGGGGTGAGTTCCATTCCGCGCCCCACCCTCACCAGCAGCGGATCGCCAAGCTGGTCGCGCAGCCGGGCCAGCATCCCGCTCATGGTCGGCTGGCTAACGCCCATGCGTTGCGCGGCCTTCGTCACGCTGCAGGTTTGCAGCAGCGCATCGAGCGGTTCGAGAAGGTTGAGATCAAATCCTGCCAAAACGCCTCCTCATCGAGGTTCGAATCGAATATTGCGATGAATCTTAGGATAATATCAGATTTTCCGATAATATCATTGGACGCGCCGATTTTCAGACGTTCAGCGATTGCGGTACGCTTCGCCCAACATGAAAATCAAAATGGTGGAGGATGGCATGAACGTCATGGGACAGATCGAACCTGCGACGGTGAGCCTCGATGAATTGTTGGATCGCGCGAAAGCATTGCGCCCCATGCTCGCTGAGCGGGCATCGCAGACCGAAACCGATCGCCGGGTTAGTGCCGAGATCACCCAACTCTTGGTGGACTCAGGTCTTTATCGACTTGGGCAGCCGCGGCGCTTCGGCGGTTACGAATATGGACCCAGCGCCTTGCTCCAGCTTGGCTTCGAGATCGGACGAGGCTGCGGCAGCACCGGCTGGTGCGCGATGATCGCAAACGTCAATGCCTGGCTGGCTGCCTATTGGCCCTTGCAGGCCCAGGAAGAGATATGGGGCGACAATCCGGACCATCTTGTCATGGGGACATTCGTTCCTACCGGCAAGTGTGCGGCAGCTGACGGCGGGTTTCTCGTGCAGGGGCGCTGGCCGTTCGCCAGCAATTGCGACAATTCGGATTGGCTGTTCGTGTCCGCGCTTCTTCCTGAAGTCGATGGTCAATCACCCGGCGTCGGCTGGTTCATGGTGCCGCGCGAGGCGCTGAATATCGATCAGGATAGCTGGCACGTCGCCGGCATGCAGGGCACGGGCAGCAAGACGCTGTTCGCCGACGAACCGGTTTTCGTTCCGTCCCATCGGATGATCCGCTTCGCCGATGTCATGCGCGGCACCACGCCAGGCCGGAGCATCGACGGCAATGCCATGGCGGGATTCAACTTTGCGACGTTCGGCGCGGTGACGCTGGTGGCGCCGCTGCTGGGCGTCGCGCAGGCCGCGCTCGACTGGTTCTCGGAAACGATGCGCGGCAAGGTGAAAAGTTCGATGAAGCCCGGCGCGCCGGTCAGCGTCGCCCAGAGCCCGCAGGCACAGGCTAGGGCCGGAGAGGCACAGGTCAGGATCGACGCGGCGCTGGCCTTGTTGATGACCGATCTGATCCCACTTGAAGCGAAGGTGCGCGCCGGCGAGGATCTTACCGTTGCCGAACGCATAAGGGTGCGCCGGGACATCGGCTTCGCCGCGCGTCAGGCAGCCGATGCGGTGAACCTGCTGTTCGAGGGTGCGGGCGCTGCGTCAGCCGCGAGCGACATGCCGATCCAGCGGTACTGGCGCGATATCAACGCAGCCGCGCGCCATGCCAGCCTCGACGTGCAGGCAATCTACGGTCTGGTGGGACAACAATGTTTCGGGCTTGAACCGGCAGGGCAATTCTGACCCGACACGGCACGCACTGTATTTAGGCGCGGTTCACGACGAGCGTGTGCGAGTCCGTCGCCCTGAGAGCTTCGACCACCTCTCTACAGGCGGCCTTGCTGGCATAGCCCGCCCCTGCGGCAATCACATTATGATCGTCATCTACAAGTTCCCAACGCCAGTCGCCCCCCGCATTCCTGAGCGAGGTGAGGCGTGTGACGCCTTCCTGGTGAATCTCGAACTGCATGGCATCCTCCACAGTTGTTTCCCCCTGTGCTCCTGTTCTCGCCCCACAAACAGAGGCATTATGCTGTCGTCAGCAGGCCCCGATAGGCTGGATCCTCAAGCGCAATGCCTGCCCCGAGGGCAACGCATATCAGCGGATTTTCCGCAATTGCCACGGGCAGGCCAGTGGATTGCCGGAGGAGTTCGTCGAGGCCATTGAGCAGTGCCCCGCCGCCCGTGAGCATGATCCCCTGATCGACAAGATCGGCCGCGAGTTCGGGCTGGATATTTTCAAGCGCGCTGCGGACGGCATCGACGATCCGGGCGACAGGCTCGCTGATCGCCTCGGCGATTTCCTTTTCGCTGATGGTGACGCCGGTCGGTACGCCGTTGACCAGATCCCGCCCCTTGATCGCGACCTTCTTGCCGAGCCCGTCCTTCGGCCTGACCGCCGATCCGATCTCTTTCTTGATGCGTTCGGCGGTCGCTTCGCCGATCAGCAAATTATGGTTACGCCGGACATAGGAGGAAATGGCTTCGTCCATCTTGTCACCGCCAACGCGCACCGAATTGCTGTAGGCCAGTCCGCCAAGCGAAAGCACGGCGACTTCAGTGGTGCCACCCCCGATATCCACGACCATCGCGCCCAAGGGCTCGGTCACCGGCATGCCCGCGCCAATTGCGGCCGCCATCGGTTCTTCGATGAGCCAGACCTGCGACGCACCGGCATTGGACGCTGCATCCCGGATCGCGCGCCGTTCCACCATCGTCGACCGGGAGGGGACGCAGATCACGATTTCCGGCCAGCGCGGTATGCGGTTCGAGCCGCCATGCACCTTCTGGATGAAGTGCTTGATCATCTGTTCGGCGACATCGATGTCTGCGATCACGCCATCGCGCAGCGGCCGGATCGTCTCGATATCGTGCGGCGTCTTGCCCATCATCAGCTTGGCATCGTTGCCGATCGCCTTGACGCGCTTCACCCCGTTGCGGGTTTCGAGCGCGACCACGGACGGTTCATCCAGGACGATGCCGCTGCCCCGTAAATAGACGAGCGTGTTGGCGGTGCCCAGGTCGATCGCAAGATCGTTCGAGAGGAACTTGAAATAGCGATTCAGAAACATCGGGCGGCGTCTTTCGGAAGATCAGGCCGGTTGGCGTTCACGGCAGGGCCGCAAGCGTCAACCCGTCGCGATATCCGCCGCCACCACGTCATATTCAGCCCGGATATATTTTTTTGCCGCAGTCGCCGTGTCGAAGCTTTCATCGACCATCGTCGACGTCACGAGCGGATAATTTTGCGAATTGTACCGGGTCCTGCGAATCGTAACGCGAAAGCGACCTTCCGAATCCTTGGAAACCAGATACGGGCGAACGGCGGTCTTAGACATTCAAATTCTCCTGTTCCGCCATTGCCGGCGGAGATAGTCGCTCCTAGCATTGATGCGTCAAAAAAGGATCGAGATTCAGCGAGCTACCCCTTTTATTTTTTCGAGGGTAGATGGCCGCGACGGATCGTCGCTTTTACAAGCGGTGGCCGGCGCCGCCAATTTGCGGGCTGACACTTCCTGCTGCGAAGTGCCTAACCTGTCGTGTGCGCGTATTGTGCGGCGCGGTCAAGCACAGGACAAGCCAAACGAAGGCAGACGTCACGCCGATCGCGAAGCCAGCCAGATGGTGTTGTCCCTGCCTTCTTCGCCGGGATTGGCCGGCATGCTGACCTCGTCCACGTCAAATCCGGCTCTTTCCAGCCGGGCCACGAATTCCGCGTCCGCATAGGCCGACCATATGGCGAGGATCCCGTTGGGCCGCAGCGCGGCATGGGCGGCCCGCAACCCCCAATTGCAATAGAGACGATCATTGGCGAGCTGGATCAGACCGTCCGGACCATTGTCGACATCCAGCAGAATGGCATCGAAGCGGTTCGGCGCGCCCACGATCGCATCATGGACATCACCTATTTCAACCGACACGCGGGGATCGGCGAGATGGTCTCCGAAAATATGGGCCAATGGTCCTCGCGCCCACATCACGACCTTCGGCACGAGTTCCGCGACAACCACCGAAGCGGCCGGCGGCAACGCCGCGAGCGCAGCGCCCAGCGTGAAGCC
>CAYLIK010000131.1:0-9012 GCA_964383565.1 uncultured Sphingomonadaceae bacterium | reverse complement strand
CGGTCGCGGCGGGCAGGCGATAGCGCCACGGATCGGCGATCACGTAGCGGCGGCCATAATAGATCGGCTGGAAACGATGGCCGATCACGACCGGACGATAGCGGTAGCCACGCGGCCCGACATAGGCTGGCTGACGATAGACGTCGCGATGCGTGCGGCGATAGTCGCGCCAGTCCTCGCGATGTTCGCGGCGGGCTTCACGGACGTCACGGCGCTCCTCGCGGACATCCTGACGGTCGCCATAGCGGCGGGCATCGCGCAGTTCGCCCCGCTCCTCGCGGATCTGTTCGCGGTCGCGCCGCAGCTCGGCATTCTGCGCCGACGCCATAGTGGGTACGATGGTCGCGGCGAGCAGACCCAGGATTATTGCCTTACGCATAACTATTCCTCCTTTTGGGCACATCGGCCGTCGATTGAACGCCGATGTCGAAGAGGGGTTTCGCACGAGTCGCCTGAATGGGCCGGGAATGCATTGGTCAGCTTTGGGAAAGCTTTGTTAAATCAACGAAATAAAAAAGGCGCGAGCCGAAGCCCGCGCCTTTCCTGGCGGATACCGGCGTTACCAGAAGAAATCGTAGAGGATGTCCACGATCCTGCCGGAGCGCATATCGACGAGGACCACATCGTCGAAATAGCGGACCCAGCGATACGATCCATAGGCTTCCGGAAGCCGGTAATCCCACGGATCGCTGATCCAGTAGCTGCTACCGTAGTACCAGGGATCCAGCCGGGAACCGACATACCAGCGATTATAGCTGTAGCCGCGCGGCGCGTGGTAACGGCCGATGCGGTAACGATCCCGGTTCTGGTTGCGCCAGCGCTGCCAATCATAGCGATTGTCATTGCGCCAGTTGCGATTCCAGTCGCCGTCGCGGCGTCCCCAGTCGCGATTGTCCGTCCAGCGATTGTCGTTGCGCCCGTCTCGATTATTGGCGCGCCAGTCGCGACTATTGCGATTATCGCTCCAGCGGCGATCGTCGCGCCCATCCCGATTATTATCCCGCCAATCGCGGCGATCGTCGCGCCGGTCCTGAACAGCGTCACGCCCGTCACGCCGGTCGTCCCGACGATCCTGACGCCAGTCGCGGCGCTGCTCGGCGGGCGTATTGGCGGTGCCGTTGGCAATCGCCTGCCGGTCACGCCAGGCTTCGCGCCGGTCGCTGTTCAACTCGCGCCGGTCATTGCGGACTTCAACGCGATCGCGGCGCAGCTCTCTGGCATCCCGGCGGGCCTCGCCCCGATTGCCCTGACGCAAATCGCGCTGCACCTCGGCGCGCTGCTGGCGAACCTCCTGCCGGCCTTGCTGCACTTCGGCCCGGCCGGCGCGGACTTCAGCCCGATTCTGCCGCACCTCGGCACGGTTCTGCACAACATCCGGGCGCTGCTGACGCTGCACGGCATCGCCGCGCTGATAACGGCCACGCTCCTCCTGCGCCATCGCCGGGGCCGCGATCGCGGACGCCAGGAGCAGCATCGTGATTGTCTTACGCATGGTTTACTCTCCGACGAACGGCGAGGGCCGTCCTTGCAGCATAAACTGCATCCACGGGCCTGAGCGAGTCCTGAACCCGCTTGTCAGCGATCAGAAAGCTTTTTCGAACCGGGTGCGAGCTTGGGCGGGGTCAAGGCCGGGACGGCGCCGGCGGCGTCTTCGAAATCGATGCCGCCGGGGGGAGCGGCGGCGAGCCGTTCGCGGCCGGCCTGCACCCGAGCCGCGCGGCTTATAGCGCGACGTATGCGCGGATAGGTGCCGCAGCGGCAGATGTTGGTGATCGCGGCGTCGACATCTTCATCGGTCGGGCGCGGTGTTTCAGCCAGCAGCGCGGCGGCCGCCATGATCATGCCCGGCTGGCAATAGCCGCACTGCGGCAAATTCTCGGCGACCCAGGCCTGCTGCACCGGATGGCTGCGGTCCCGCGACAACCCTTCGATCGTCGTGACGAACGTGCCTTCCGCCGCCGCGATCGTGATCTGGCAGGATCGTACCGCCTTCCCGTCGATATGCACGGTGCAGGCGCCGCAAAGCCCCGCGCCGCAGCCATATTTGGTGCCAGTAAGGTTGGAGGCGTCGCGCAACGCCCAGAGCAGCGGCGTTTCCGGGTCCATCTTGTAGTGGACGGGCTGGCCGTTGACGGTGAAACTGGTCATAGGCGCCGTCTACGCAGCAGAAGGCGCGGGATCAATCGCGCCAGCTCCGATCCTTCCGATCGACCAGCCGCACCATCGCCGCAAACTCGGCGTCGCCGATGTTTCCGATCTTCACCATCTGGGAGAGGTTGCGGCGATGCTCTTCGATTATGGCCGGATCGACCGACTCCATTGGCCCGTTTGCGGCAAGCTGGATTTCACAGGCGCGCTGGAGCGCCCACATCCGCAGAAAAGCTTCGGGGATCGTTTGGCCTATTGTTAACAGGCCGTGGTTGCGAAGGATCAGCGCGCGCTTGCTCCCCAGCGATGCGATCAGGCGCGGGCCTTCATCGGGACGAGTCGTGATGCCTTCGAACGGGTGCATCCCCACCTGCCCAGCAAGCCCTGCGCTGTAGAAATTGGTGATGCCGAGCCCTTCCTTGAGCGAGGCGACAGCCATCCCGGCGGTTGTGTGCGTGTGCATTACGCAATGCGCCTCGGGCAACGCGCGGTGGAAAGCTGCATGCTGCACGAAACCCGCTGGATTGATCGGATGGGTGCTGGAGTCCAGCCGGTTTCCGTCAATATCGATCTTGACCAGGTTCGACGCGCAGACCTCGCTGAAATGCAGGCCATAAGGGTTGATGAGGAACGCGCCTTCCTCGCCGGGCACCTTCAGCGTAATGTGATTATAGATCAGCTCGGTCCAGCCGAGATGGTCGAACACGCGGTAGCAGGCGGCAAGCTGCTGGCGCGCCTCGCGCTCCGCATCGGTGATGCCAGTCATTGTCAGTTCCTCTCGACGCCATATTGCGCCGGCGCGCGCCGTGGGACAAGGCGGGCCTCGCGCCGTTCAGTGCCGGTGCAGCTCTTTTCGCGCAGAGGCATCCCATGCTCGCCACGCTCCTCCTTGCCGCCGCCGCAACGCCCCTGCCGCCCGCCGACCAGCAACGCTTCAAGGATTGCGCCGCCCTCGCAAGCCTGAATCCCGACAAGGCGGTCGCGGAGGCCGAGGCATGGCGATCCGCCGGCGGCGGGCTGCTCGCCAAACAATGCGCGGGCCTCGCCTATGTCGCATCCGAGCGCTGGCCCGAAGCCGCCACCGCCTTCGAACAGGCCGCCCGCGACGCTGAACTTCAGCGTGACGGACGCGCCGCGAACCTCTGGGTCCAATCGGGCAATGCGTCGCTCGCCAATGACGAGGCGGTGAAGGCCAAGGAAGCGTTCGACCGCGCGCTCGCCCTGCCGGTGCTCAGCGATCCCATGCGCGGTGAGGCGCTGATGGATCGCGCCCGCGCGTCGGTCGCGGCGGATCAGCCCGCCGCTGCCCGCACTGATCTCGACGCCGCGCTCAAGCTGGTGCCGGAAGACCCGATGGGCTGGCTCCTGTCCGCCACGCTCGCCCGCCGCCAGAAGGACTTTTCCCGCGCCGAGCAGGATATCCGCGAAGCCGCTCGCCTCGCCCCCACCGCCAGCGCAATTGCCTATGAGCAAGGCAACATCGCCTATGAGCAGGGCCAGCGTGATGTGGCGCGCGGCTCCTGGGAGCGCGCAATCTCGCTCGACAAGACCGGCGCCGATGCGGGCAACGCCGAGCGCATGGCGATTGCCAAGCTGGAAACCGAGGCTGCACCGGCACGTTGAACGCGCTATAGGGACGCCATGAAATATCTTCACACCATGATCCGGGTTTCGGACCCGTCCGAGACCGTCCGCTTCTTCGAACATCTCGGCCTGCGCGAGATCCGCCGCTTCGATAATGAGCAGGGCCGCTTCACCCTGATCTTCCTCGCAGCACCCGGCGACGAGGATGCGCAGGTCGAGCTTACGCATAACTGGGACGAGAAAGGCTATGGCGAAGGCCGCAACTTCGGCCACCTCGCCTATCGCGTCGAGAATATATACGAGACCTGCCAGCGGCTGACGGACGCGGGCTACACGATCAATCGCCCGCCGCGCGACGGCTACATGGCGTTCGTCCGCACCCCCGACAATATCTCGGTCGAGCTGCTGCAGGAGGGCGGGGCGCTCGCCGCCGCCGAGCCGTGGGCCTCGATGCCCAACACCGGCCACTGGTAAGCGTCATGCCGGGCCAGCGCTTCCGCGATCTGACTGGCGCTGCCGTCCCGATCGTGCAGGCGCCGATGGCAGGATCGAGCGGCGTCGCGATGGCCGTGGCGGCATTGAAGGCGGGCGCGGTCGGCTCGCTGCCCTGCGCGCTCATCACGCCGGACCAGCTCCGCGCTCAGGTCGCCGAGGTGCGCGCCGCCGCAGCGGGGCCGCTCAACGTCAACTTCTTCTGCCACGTCATCGGCCCTGCACCCGATGAGTCGGCATGGCATCAGGCGCTCGCCCCCTTCTTCGCCGAGGAAGAGGTAGGGCCGCCGGATACGCCGCCGCCGCTCCGCGCGCCCTTCGACGCGGCTATGTGCGCGGTGATCGAGGAGGTAAAACCCGAGATCGTCAGCTTCCACTTCGGCCTGCCGGAAACCGGCCTGCTCGAACGCGTCCGCGCGACCGGCGCGCTCCTGTTCGGCAACGCCACCACCGTTGCGGAGGCCCGCTGGCTCGCCGCGCAAGGCGTCGATGCGATCATCGCGCAGGGCGGCGAGGCGGGCGGCCATGCCGGCTATTTCCTTGCCGGACACCATCCGGTCGGCACCATGGCGCTGGTGCCGCAGATTGCCGATGCGGTTGACCTCCCCGTGATCGCGGCGGGCGGGATCGGCGATGCGCGCGGGATCGCCGCCGCGCTGATGCTTGGCGCAGCCGCGGTCCAGCTCGGGACCGCCTATCTCCACACACCCGAAAGCCTGGTCTCGGCTACCCACCGCGCGCGGCTCGCCGGGCGCGAGGCCGAGGACACCGCCTTCACCAATCTCTTCACCGGTCGGCTCGCGCGCGGCATGCGCAACCGCCTGATGAATGAACTGGGCGCGATAAATTCCGCCGCGCCGCCTTTCCCTTACGCCTCGGCTGCGCTCGCCGAACTGCGCAAGGTCTCGGAAGCTGATTATGCGAACTTCTGGGCCGGACAAGCCGCGCCGCTTGGCCGCGCCGAACCCGCGCAGGCGCTGACCGAACGGCTCGCCCGCGAGACGATGGCGTTGCTCGGCGACGCCGCGCCGGCCTGACGTCATGGCGGCCGAAGCCAGGCTGATAGTCAATATCGACGTCGACGATCTGCCACGCGCGGAAGCTTTCTATCGCATCGTCTTTGATCTGAAGCCCGGCCGCCGCTTCGGCTATAGCGGCGTCGAGCTGCTCGGCCTGCCGGCCCCCATCTGGCTGCTGCTCAAGGACGAGGATCACTCCATCGCCCCCGGCAATCCCCAGAGCCGCGACTATCGCCGTCACTGGACTCCGGTCCATCTCGACATCGCGGTCGATGACCTCGCCAGCGCCGTGGAGCGCGCGCTTGCGGCGGGCGCGGCGCGGGAAGGCGAGACCCGCCACGCCGACTGGGGCAGCATCGCGATGTTCGCCGATCCGTTCGGCCACGGCTTCTGCCTGATCCAGTTCACCGACGCGGGCTATGACGCGATCGCTGATTGAGGGTATAGGCATCTCATGATCGAGATCGTCCGCGTCCCCGCACTCAGCGACAATTATATCTGGCTGGTCCACGAACCCGTGAGCGGCGAGACGATGGTTGTCGATCCCGCCGTCGCCGAGCCCGTGCTGGCGGAAGCCGATAAGCGCGGCTGGACGATCACCCAGATCTGGAACACCCACTGGCACCCCGATCACACCGGCGGCAATGCCGAGATCAAGGCCGCCACCGGCGCCTTCATCACCGGCCCTGCCGCAGAGAAGGACAAGATCCCGACCCTCGACCGCACTGTGGCCGAAGGCGACACGGTCAAACTCGGCGACGTCGCAGCGACGGTGATGGAGGTGCCCGCCCACACTGCCGGCCACATCGCCTATCATATCCCGGCCGAGGAAACCGTGTTCGTAGGCGACACGCTGTTCGCCATGGGCTGCGGCCGATTGTTCGAGGGCACTGCGGCGCAGATGTTCGACAATATGCGTCGCCTGTCCGCGCTGCCGCCCGAGACCCGCGCCTATTGCGCGCACGAATATACCCAGTCCAACGGCCGCTACGCGCTGGTCGCCGAGCCCGACAACCAGGTGCTGGCCGATCGCATGAAAGCTGTCGATGCCGCCCGCGCCCGGGGCGATGCCACCGTTCCCACCACGATCGCGCTCGAACAGGCGACCAACCCCTTCATGCGCGCCGCCTCGGTGGAAGAACTTGCCGAGCGGCGTGCGGCCAAGGACAATTTCAAGGGCTGATCCCTCCGCCTGGAGAGGCAATGGAAATCCTGAATCTCATCCTGACCTATGGCGGCGTGGCGGTGTTCGCCGCCACCGGCGCCATCGCTGCCGCGCACCGGAAACATACGATCGTCGAGTTCATCTTTTTCGCGACGATCACCGGGATCGGCGGGGGGACGCTGCGCGACCTGCTGCTCGGCGTTCCGGTATTCTGGGTGCATGAAAACACCTATCTCGCCGTCTGCTCCGGGGTGGCGATCGCAACTTGGCTGCTCGGAGCACGCGTCTGGCATTTCCGGACGCTGCTCTGGCTTGACGCAATCGGGCTTGCCGCCTTCGCCGCGATCGGATCGGCCAAGGCGCTGAGCGTCGGCGTACCGCCGCTGGTCGCGATCGCCATGGGAACGCTGACCGCGACCTTCGGCGGCATCATCCGCGACGTTCTGGCGAACCGGCCGTCGATCCTGCTGGGCCGGGAAATCTATGTTTCGGCGGCGATCCTCGGGTCGAGCGTCTTTGTTGGTCTTGCCCTGCTGGGCGTCGGCACCTTTGCCGCCGGCCTGATCGGTGCGCTGGCGGGCTTCGCGTTGCGCGCCGCTGCGCTCAGCTTCGGCTGGACGCTTCCCGGCTACCGGGAACGCCCTGGCGAGGCCGGACACTGATATCGGCCGTCAATCGGAACCCGCCCTTTCGCTTTGACGGACTTGGCTTTATGACCGCGCAAAACGCGAGGACGAGCCTTGATTACCACCCTGTTCGCCGATGCCGCCGCAGCGATCCGCTGGACCGATCTCGGTCTCTCCCCGATCGCGCTCGATCTCGGCTTCCTGCAGATCCGCTGGTATTCGCTGGCCTATATCGCCGGCATCCTGATCGGCTGGTGGTATATGCTCAAGCTGATCGCCCAGCCCGGCGCGCCGTTGGCCCGACGCCATGCCGACGATATGGTGTTCTACGCGACGCTCGGCATCCTGCTCGGCGGACGGCTTGGCTACGCCATCTTCTACAAACCGGAGATCTGGCAGAATCCAATCGATGTCCTGAAGCTTTGGGAAGGCGGCATGTCCTTCCATGGCGGCGCAATCGGCATGAGCGTCGGCATCTTCTACCTTGCCTGGCGCAACAAGCTGAACTGGCTGCGCATCCACGATTATATCGCCTGCTGCGTGCCCTTCGGCCTGTTCTTCGGCCGCATCGCCAACTTCATCAACGGCGAGCTGTGGGGCCGCGCGACCAATGTACCTTGGGCGATGGTCTTCCCCGGCGGCTATGCCGGCGAGGTGCCCCGCCACCCGAGTCAGCTCTACGAAGCGGGGCTTGAGGGCATCGTCCTCTTCGCCATCCTCTGGTTCGCCTTCTGGAGAACGAAGGCACGCTACGAGCCCGGCAAGCTCGTCGGCCTGTTCCTCGTGGGCTACGGGATCGCGCGCTTCATCGTCGAATTCTTCCGCGAACCCGACGAGGGCCTTGGCGTCCTCTCCTGGGGCCTGACCATGGGGCAGACGCTTACCGTGCCGATGCTGTTGGGCGGCCTCTATCTGATCCTCACCGCCAAGGGCCGCCGCCAGCGCGTCGAGCCGATCGCAGGCAGCGAGAGCGTCGCCTGATTCTCTGGCAACCGACTGATCGGGAAGCTTCTTTCCAATTCCGTAACAATCACTGTATTAAATCGGCGCATGCCGACCGAGCAACACACGGTAGAGGATGAACTGCAGGCGCTGATCGCGGAGGAGGGACCGATCCCGATCTCGCGATTCATGGGCCTGGCCAACGCCGCCTATTATTCGGACCATGATCCGTTCGGCGTGAAGGGCGACTTCATTACCGCGCCGGAAGTGAGCCAGATGTTCGGCGAACTGATCGGCCTCGTCTTCGCTGATTGCTGGCGGCAAGCGGGCGGCGAGGCGGCCTATGTCGAGCTTGGGCCGGGACGCGGCACGCTCGCGGTCGATGCGCTGCGCTCGATGGCGCTGGTCGATCTCGAGCCGCCGGTCCATTTCGTCGAGACCAGCCCGTTCCTGCGCGTCTCCCAAGCCGAGATGATACCCGATGCGATCTGGCACGACACGACCGCGACCTTGCCGACTGACGTGCCGCTTATGATCATCGCCAATGAATTTTTCGACGCAATGCCGGTCGAGCAATATGTGAAGACGATGCTCGGCTGGCGCGAGCTGATGATCCGGCACGACGATATTGACGCCTTCGCGACGGTGCCCGGCCAGACCCCGGCTGAACACAAGATCCCGGCCGATCTGCGCGACGCCCATACCGCCAGCGTCTACGAACAATCCACCGCCTCGCGCGGCCTGATGCGCAGCCTTGCGCGCCGGCTTGCAAAGCAGGGCGGGATCATGATCGTGATCGATTATGGCTATCATGACCGCTTTGCGGGCGACACGCTGCAGGCCGTGCATGCCCATGCCTATGCCGACCCATTCATCCGCCCCGGCCGCAGCGACCTCACCGCCCATGTCGATTTCTCCGCACTCAAGCGCACTGCGCAATCGATCAAGGGCATCCGCACGCGCGGGCCGGTCGATCAGGGGGACTGGCTTGTCTCGATCGGGATTGATCTGCGCGCCGACCAGCTCACCCGCGCCA
>CAYLIK010000130.1:0-9020 GCA_964383565.1 uncultured Sphingomonadaceae bacterium | reverse complement strand
CTGCATCGCCGCAACCGTCATCTTCTGGCTCTGATCAATGAGTCCTGAGCCTAGGTAAATTTGGCGTTGCCATGATTCCCCGAGGGCGTGATTGCGCTGGGGGATAATGTGATGCGCGGATTCTGGGTCGCTGTTTTTCTATGTCGATCTGGAAATCCGGGTGGCGAAGGGGCACCCGCTTCGCTCGATCCGGGAAATCGCCAACGAAGCGTTGCGCGGATTAAGCGAGAAGTTCACGGCGCTTTATGCCCCCTGGGGCGGTCCTCGATCCCGCCGGAGAAGTTGCTGCGGGCGCTTTTGCTCCAAGCCTTCCATTCAATCCGCTCGGAGCGCCAGTTGATGGAGCGGTTGGAGTTCGACCTGTTGTTCCGCTGGTTCGTGGGGCTCGGGGTGGACGATCCGGCCTGGGATCACTCGGTGTTTTCCAAGAACCGGGACCGTTTGCTGGAAGGCGCGATCGCCGCCGAGTTTCTCGCCGCGGTTCTGGCGCGGCCCGGGATCAAGCGGCTTTTGTCTTCGAGGCACTTGTCGGTCGACGGCGCGACGATCGAAGCGTGGGCGAGCAAATTATTCAATTTCCGCATTCCAGATCAAACAATTAGGGCACCCATCAGCGTGGTCCCGGTTCGGCTCCGGTTCACAGCCAGGCCGGCACAACGCGGGCAGGCTGAAGATAGGGTCCACTTCGCCGTATCCCTCCGCTAGCCGATGGAATACAGCTTGCCGCCCTGTCCGATTTTCCACGACCAGCATCAGGGATGCATCGTGACCACCCCCAAATCGAACAACCTGACGCCGGTCGAACACCGCGTCGACATGGCGGCGCGCGGCGCGCGCAACAAGCATCGCGGCGGCGTGCTGTGGTTCACCGGGCTACCGGGTGCTGGCAAGTCGACCCTCGCGATCGAGGTCGAACGGCACCTGTTCGAGATGGGCTATCAGGTCTATGCCCTCGACGGCGACAATATCCGGCGCAGCCTGAGCGCCGATCTCGGCTTTTCGCAGGCGGATCGAGCCGAAAACGTCCGCCGCGTGGGTGAGCTAGCGGCACTGCTGGCCGACGCCGGCCTGATCGCGATCGCGGCCATGATATCGCCGTACCACGCCGACCGCGCCCGCGCCCGGGCCGCCGCGCGCACCACCGGGTTCCACGAGGTTTATATCAAGGCGGATCTGGTGGTATGCGAACGCCGCGACCCGAAGGGCCTCTATAAGCGGGCGCACGCGGGCGAAATCCCGGATTTCACCGGCGTATCCGCGCCATACGAGGATCCCGCGCGGCCTGACCTGACGATCGACACCACCGCCTCGGTCGACGATTGCGCGACCGGGATCGTCGACTACGTCGTCCGCAACTTCGCGATCACGGCGTAAACTGTCGGCCGGGCAGGTCCGTCGGGGCGACGCGACGGAGCGCCGGTTCGGCGCCGTGCGCTTTTGCGCCCTTGTCATTCTTGGCGATCATTGGGTAATATTGTCGCTATATAGGGCAATTATATACTTAGCGAATTGAGGGCGCGCCGTGCCAGAATCGGGTCCGATTTCATTGACCGGAGATCAGCTTAGTAAAGCCGCGCGGGTTATTAGCGCGTGGAGCTTCGGCGATGAACCGTTTGAAGATGAGTGGGTGCTTGAGGTTGTTGTCTGCGAAGTAGTTAAGGCGCTGGGCTTGGCCCCTGTGATTGACGGCATACCATATAGCCGTGCAGCGATTCATTTAGCTGCGCTATCTGGAGTGAAACCGATCGCAGGCGGTTGATATCGAACTGGTGTTGGGCTGGCTTTACGCCTTTGCGGGTCGGCGAGAGATCAACCAGCATGAAGCTGCCGTCGCTTCCGGCGCCTCCCCAAAGGCCGTGAATCAGGGTATTTCTCGTCTTTCCGACATTCTTGGCTTGGCGCGCAATGGCTGCTGTCCATTCGAGAAATTCGGTGCTGGTGGGGTAGAGTTTCAGATTCAGCGCCCGCCACGCTGTAAGGCGCAGCTTGAACGAGACGAGGCCATTAACTTTTGCCGCATCGCCAGCAAGATTTGCTAGTTCGCGGATATCGTGATCGAGTAGATTTTCCGTGCGCGACCATCGAATGAGTATGCGTCCAATTTCGACTAGAATTTCTGCGCCTAACGGTGGGTCTGCGCCGCTCAAGGGAATTGTTTGGTTCATGAAAAATTCCGCTGGTCATGATGAGTTGAGCGAGGCAGATGCTGCCAAGCGCCGCGACGATATCGCGCGCCGGATGCTGGCTACCCCGCCCACGCCGCACAAGCCGATAGGGAAGCAGAAGAAGCCCAGCAAAGGCAAATCGAAGCGGGCAGGCGGAAAGAACTAAGAACTATCGAAAAATGGACAGGTTAAAGACCGAGCTGTTGCTGCTGCTGGCCTTTGTGTTCGGCCTTGGCCTCATCGCATTCACCGTCGATTGGCTGCTGCGCCGCTTTCCATCGCCCACGAAGGTAATTCTTGCGCTTCTGGTGTTCGCTTACTTGGCGACCATGCTGGTGCTGTTCGTGAATGGAAATCTACGGGGCTCTTACCGAGGCCATGACTATGAAGATGAAGCGCCCTGTCCCGGTAGGCCCGGCTCCACCTGCTAGACAGAGCCCGGCAACCCAACCGGGTTTCTCGGTTTAAGGAATCCCAATGAGCGGAAAGTTCGACCAATATTTAGGCGAACTTGCCGAGCGCCGCCGCGTTGCGCGCGAGCGCGGCTATGATGGTGTTGAACTGCACGCCTACGTCACCTTAGGGATCGAGCCGTTTCAACGAGCCGGATCGTTGCCTCTGTCATGTTCGACCCCTCATTCTCCGGCCAATTCGCAACGTAAGCCTGCCACGGCTGAATGAGCTTATCGGGAATCCGGTCTTTCGGCAGCAGCGCGGCCACCAGTTGTTCCAAGACGGCAATGCGGTCGAACGCGAACCTAAGGTTGTTATCGGTGTCCACGGCGGTTTCTCCATCGAATGAAGTGCGTAACCTTCATCTTGAGGTTACAACGCTTCGTTAGTCCGCCGATAGGTGAGGCGCTTTCCTTCCGCGCCCCTGATCGCGGCTTCGCGGCGCTGATCGTCGGTGACGCCCAGGCCCGCGCGTTCATTGTAGCGGAAGTCGAACTCGGCCAAGTAACGCTTTAGGTGCTGCTGGCTGACGTGGTGATAGGTGCCGGTGATCCCGCGCTTGAGAATGCTAAAATAGTTCTCAACCGTGTTGGTGTGCCAGAAATTGCCGCGCACGTATTCCTCGATGCTGTGGTTCACCGTGCCGTGGCCGGCGAACTCATCGCCTATCTTGGGATACACGCGGGACTCGTCCGTCATTAGGTAGGACTTGCGAGACACCTGGGAAACGAGGATGGGGCGCAGCGTCTTGGCGTTGACGGCGGGGACGTGGAAGGTACGGACCTTGCCCTCGCGCTCGACAAGGGCGAACGCGGCTTCCTTTCCGACCGCGCCGCGCCCTTTGTGCCCGCGCTTGCTCGCGTGTTTATTGCTCTCTTTGCCGCCGATATAGGTTTCGTCGGCTTCCACGACCTTGTTCTTGCCGCCCAGCGGGCCGCCGCTGCCCTTGGTCGATAGCGGGCGCATGGCCTCACGGATACGGTGAGCCATGAACCAAGCCGACTTGTAGGTGATGCCGAGCATCCGATGTAGCTGGTGCGCGCTGATGCCCTTCTTAGAAGACGACATTAGATGCATGGCCATCACCCATTTGTGCAGCGGGATATGGCTGCGCTCGTACACGGTGCCGATGGTGACGGTGAATTGCCCCTTGCAGGAGCGGCAGTAGTACATGCCGGGGCGGTTCGACTCGCCCTCAATCGGGCTGGTGCGCTCCGTCTCGCCGCAATGCGGGCAGAAGCGTCCATCGGCCCAGCGCAGACTTTCGAGGTATTCGCGGGCCTTCACATCATCGTGGTAAATCGGATCGGAGAGATTGGTCATGGCTTTCCTAACCCGCGCGCTTTCTGTGTGCTTTGGGCCAGCGCGTCGATATGTTGACCGACTATCTGATGAACTCGGCGAAGAGCAGCTTGCCGGACTTCATCGAGCAGCAGGCTTGTCGGGAACGGCCCAACTTCTGCGCGCGCCGAAACGTATTCCTGGCATGTGGTTATATCGGCGCTATGCGCAATGGCGATTTCAACTAGGAAGGCGCCGTTTGCGCCGTCAGTTACGCTTGTCCTCTGTATCTTCATGTCCTGCATGTGGATTCACCCCGCGCTGCATCTAACAATGGGGCAAATCGCGCCATTCGTCAAGTATATGATTGCCCTATATAGTGTTGCAATCCGGCTTTAGCTGGAAGGGGGCTGGTCGAAACGGCCGCACTCTGCGGTCACTGACGCAACGACAAAATCAATTTCCACGGAGCATCCGGCGCTTCCGCACCCGCCCAGGCAACAGCCTGGCCGTGATCGCGGCGGCGGACGCTAGCGTTCGGTAATGGGGGGAAGTCACACCATGGTTTACACGAAACGGCATCCAGCCTTGCTGATCATCGGCGCCATCATGATCGTGGTGGCGCTGCTGGTCGCCAACGGCATGCTGGACGAGCTGATGAAATACTTGGGTAACGCCCGCGCGGCGGGCCAGATCAAGACGCTATGCTACAGCTTCGGCGCGATCGGCATCGTGGTGGGCGCGTGGCATCTGTGGGCCACGCACAAGGAAGGCAATCTGGACTACTACGCGTCTACGGTCGCCGGGGGGATGTTCATCCTCGCCATCGCCATGATCGTGCGCTGGCTGCTCGACCCTTGGGTCGCGGTCCTGAGCAAGTCCTTTGGGCCGGTGCTGGCGGACAAATTCCTGCACGACGTGCTTGGCCTCAACTATGTGGTTCTTGGCATCGTCGCCGGCCTGATCGTGGTCAACGTGTTCGGCATTCCCCAGTGGGCGCAGAACGGCGTTCGCCTGTCGCGGCTGGGCCTCAAGACTGGAGTCATCCTTTTGGGGGCGCTATATAGCCTGGCCGAACTCGCCCATCTCGGCAAGCTGTCGGTGGCGATGATCGGCGTGTTCGTTCTGGGCTCGGTCGGGTTGGTGCTGTGGTACGGCAAGCGCCAAGGGATGCAGAGTTCAATGACCGGCGTACTGTCCGCCGGTGTCGGGGTATGCGGCGTATCGGCCGCCGTCGCCGCCGCGCCGGTGGTGAACGCGAAATCCATCGAAATCGCGTACACGATCGGCACGATCCTGCTGTGGGGCATGGGCTGCATGTTCCTGTTTCCCGCAATCGGCCAGTTATTCGGCATGGGCTACGTCCAATTCGGCGCGTGGGCGGGCACGGGCATCCTCAACTCCGCCCAGGTGGCGGGAGCGGCGCTCGCCTTCCAGCCGCGAGGCATCGAGACGCTGAAAGTGGCCGAGATCTTCAACATCACGCGCGTGCTGTTCCTGCCCATCATCGTGCTGTGGCTGGCGATCTGGTACGTCAAGCAAGTGGAGGGGGCGAAAAAGGTCGACGTCGGTCGCGTGGTATTCGAGAAGTTCCCCGTCTTCGTGCTGGGGTTCATTCTCATGTTTGGCCTTTCCTCGACCGGCGCGTTCGCTCCGGCGCAGCATTATCAGGGCAGCTATTTCGACAACAACATCCCGGCGGCGCGATTACTGAAGGACCAGGATGTCGCGCGGCTGCAATCCGAGGCGGCAAAGCCGCCGGGCGAGGAACAGAAGGCGGCGTTGAAGCGACTTATAGAGAACAAGAAAATCATGTCGATCAATGACGACGATACCCTACGCGGCGTAGTCAACGCGGGGGTCGTTTCGCGCGAGGCGAGTACCGTTCTGCGGGCTGCGCATCGTGCCGTACGACACACTGCGCCGAAGATCGCGATGTTCCGCGATGTGCTGACGTGGCTGTTCGCCTTTGGCCTGACTGGACTGGGCATGCAGATAACCATGGCGACCATAAGACAGGCGGGCGGCCAGCCGCTGATAGTAGGCGGCATCGTGGGCACGCTTAAGGCGGTTCTCTCGTTGATCGTCGTGCTGTTGTTGGTTCGCGAGACGATATAGGAGGGATACCATGTCGAATAAGGACAGCGAGAATATCGACATCCGCGAGGAGCAGGGATTCCGCTATCATCGCGGTTCGGCGCTCTCGATCTTCGCCAACGATCGGCGCGAGGATTTCATGGCGCTGGGGTTCGCGTTGTTGATCGCGCTGCTGGTCTACATTTTCATCTGACCGGGCAAAAAGCGGACGCGTTGACGCGAAGCGGCCGCAGAAGGCGCTCGGGCATGGAGCGCTTTCTTATCGCCAGCCATGGAACGCCTGGTGCGCGCGCGGCGGAGGAGGCGGCGTTCGACCGCTGCGGCAAGGGTGGGGTGCTGCATCACCTGGTCGTCGTGCCCGAGTTCTGGAAGGGGATGCTGGGTGACGACTGGCTGAACAATGCCGTGACCCGGGCGCGCTTCGGTCGCTACGTCGAATGCCAACTCGAAAGAGAAATCGCCGAGGACTCCGCGCGGCTCGCCGACGAGGCCGCGCGGCGCGGCGTGGCCTATTCGCATGAATTCCGTCTCGGCAAGCCGGCGGACTGCGTGCTCGCCTCGGCCCGCGCCGCCGATTTCGCGCTGGTGGTGATCGGATCGCCCCGCCCGCCCCGCGCGCCCGGCTATCGCTCGCGCATGGACGTCGCCGTACTCGTCCGCGGGCTGAAGGCGCCGCTGCTGATCGTTCCGCATCCCGCGCGATGAGCCGTGTGTTGGCGGCCGGACCGTCGATGCCCGAGCGGCCCCCGACGGACCATGCGTGGGTAGAAGTGGGCTTGGCGATGGAGCCTGGCGTGGCGGTCGCCTTCTGCGCCGAGGACGCGGAACGCCTGTTTCGCATAAACCCGTTCTACCAGATCGTCCGCTGGCGGCGCACCGCGCCGGGCGCGGCGGACATCGTGCTTCGCAACCTAGGCAACGACCGCATCATCGAGACCCGGCTGTCGATCGAGCCCCTGCGAGACGGGCTGCGCGTGGCCTACGCGCAAGGCCTGAAGGCCTCGACAACATTTCGCGTCGCGACCAGCGCGGCTGGGGCGGTGCTGACTGTCACCGACGAATACCGCGCGTTGCCCGAATCCGAGCGCCTCCAACGCCTGGCCGAGGTCGATCGCAGCCTGACGCAGTGGGGGCGCGAGCTGCAACGGTACCTGATGCGTTGGGGTCGGTGGAACTGGTGCGCGCCGTGGCGCTGCTACATGGCGCGCGTCTGGCTGCCGATGAAGCCGCCGGCCAGGCGCATCGCCTTCATGCTGACGATCTTCACCGCCGCGGAATTCGCCGCGTTCCTGGCCGTGCTGGCGATATTCCTACTGGCGTGAGCGTGGCGCGCAGGATTGTGAAAATGCGCCCAGCATTGACCCCTGTCTGTACCGAAAATCGCGTCCGGTTGACTCGGTGACCAAATCGGCTAGCGTCGCCGGCGATGCTTGCGTTGATCCGCCTGCTCCTGCCGTCTTGGTCTCCCCGTTCAAATCAAAGGCGCGGCTTGAAGCTGAAAATGTGGCGCCGCGACACCAGATCATCGTGCTGCGCCATAAACTGCCGAGACGCGTCAAACTTTCCAATGGGGATCGGTTCTTCTTCATCTGGTTGTTCCGCTTGTCTCCGTCGTCCCTCCGGGCGCTGCTCATTGTTCGGCCGGAGACCATTGTCCGCTGGCGCCGCGCGAGCTTCCGTCGATACTGGCGCTGGAATTCGCGCCGACGCTTGGGCCGCCCGCCGGTCGATGGGGAGCTTCGAGCGTCAATCCGGCGGATGAGCCGCGAGAACCCCTCGTGGCGCGCGCCCCGCATTCATGGCGAGTTGCTCAAGCTGGGGTTCGAGATGGCGCAGTCAACGTCGCCGAATACATAGTCAAGCGCCGCCGCCCTCCACCACAGGGTTGGCGGGCATTCCTTCGCAATCATGCGCCGGACATTGCAGCACTCGATCTGCTCGTGGTTCCGACCATCGGTCTTGGCCTGCTGTACGGCTTGGTCATCGTCGGCTTGGCCCGACGCTATCTGGTTTGGATCAACGTGATGTCCAACCCCACCGCCGAGTGGGTGGCACGGCAGGTGGCCGAGGCATTTCCATGGGAAGAAGTCCCACGACATCTCGTCCGAGATTGTGATGGCGTTTATGGCGCGGCATTCAAGAGACGGATCTACGCGATGGGATACGTGACCATCCAACCGCGCCGAGATCGCCCTGGCAGAATCCATTCGCCGAACGGCTGATTGGCTCGATCCGGCGCGAGTGCCTGGACCATATGATGGTCTTGGGTGAAGGCCATTTGTACCAAATCCTGAAATCCTACGCTGCTTATTACAACGCACAACCCAGCTCGAACCCACTGGTCATTGCGCAAGAATTGCCCGATCCACCGCCCCGTACGGGCAATCGGCGCGATCAAGACGTCACCAATTCTCGGCGGCCTTCATCACGTCTATGCCCGGAGGCAATTCTCGGTACAGACAGCTGCCGCGCCGATGGGTCGTCGAGCGAACCTTCGCTTGGCTCAACCACGATCGACGCCTCGCCAAGGACTTCGAGGCTTCCATTGCCAGCGCACTCGCCTGACTCTACATCGCCAGCATTCGCCTCCTCGCTCGACGCCTCGTAACAGCCTAAAACGCTTGCAGTCATTTCGAGTCAGACTCTAAGAGCCCTGCACAGTTTGACAATGGACGAAGGCTTGAAAGCGAGTATAATAACAAGAAAAACGAATGCTCTTCGTCGGCAGCATATCCGATGACGTCGGTAACCCCAGAGAGGTTGCGATGGCGCGCGCTGAGGAGATACTCAATACCACCAGAAAGATGGATACATCCGCGTTCCTGCGATTCCTGATTACGGAAAAGTTTCCGCAAAAGACGGTGGTCACCTGCTCGCTCAGAGGTCGCAGCGTCGTGGTGCTGAAGTTGATTTCGGAGATCGACCCGTCCACGCCAATCGTGTTTTGCCACGTACCGAACCTCTATCCCGAAAGCCTGGAGTATCGGGCCAAGCTCGTCAGCGAGGTTGGCTTGCGTGACATCC
>CAYLIK010000129.1:0-9205 GCA_964383565.1 uncultured Sphingomonadaceae bacterium | reverse complement strand
TAGAGGCGGGGGTCTGCGATTCAGACCGCTGCGTGTAGGAAGCCGTGCTGCCCGACCATGCCACTGTCCAGGGCGGGCGGAAAGGCGAGCGCCAGTGCAAGCGCGCCGGGCATAAGCTTGCGCGCGGCGGCTGCGTAAAGGCCAAGTGTAGCGGCCACCCAGGCAATGACCGCAGGGGCGAAGGGCAGAGCGCCGAACGGCAGGATCAGCAACAGATAGGAAGGCGGATAGGCGAAGGGCAAGAAAGCCTCGCCGATCGCGATGGCCTGGCTTTCGACTGCGCGGTGCGCGGCCAGATCATAGGCGCCGGCGGCGTTGCCGGCGAGGGTGAGCCTGGCTGCCGCCCAATAGGAGGCGAAATCGATCGGCGTGCCGTCGCGCAGGCTGACATATAGCGACTGCGCGATTACCAGCAGGAGCAGCAGCGCGGCGAGCGTCCAGATGCGGTGGGCATGGCTTGCCGGTGCGCTATCCTGTTGGTCAGCCTTTGGTGCCTGCATGCCTTCTCTTAGGTGCGGCCGATGAAATGCCGTTACCCTTTTTTAGCGCCACGCTGCGAAAACGTCACAGCTGCAAGGAATCTGGCGGCGATCGCGCCGGAGTGTCTTTCAATATCGTCGCGCCCGCATTACATGGCACCCATCTGAACAACCATAGGAGAAGACCCGATACGTCCCCCAATGTCGCCTAGGCGCCCGCTCGGGCAGCCGCCAATGCCGCTGAATGGCCCCCGCTTCAACGAATTCATCCAGTCCCAAAAGGTGCGGGTGATCGATGAAAACGGTGAGAATCTGGGTGTGATGTATACGCGGGAAGCGATGGAGCAGGCCAATGGGCTTGGGCTCGATCTGGTCGAGGTGTCGCCCAACGCGGACCCGCCCGTCGCGAAATTCCTCGATGTCGGCAAGTTCAAATATGAGGCCCAGAAAAAGGCCAACCTCGCCCGCAAGAGCCAGAAGACGCAGGAGATCAAGGAGATCAAGATGCGTCCGAACATCGATGATCATGACTATGAGACCAAGATGAAGAAGGTCCATGAGTTCATCGAGGAAGGCGACAAGGTAAAGGTCACGCTGCGCTTCCGTGGGCGCGAATTGGCGCATGGTCAGCTTGGCATGCAGGTGCTCCAGCGCGTGCAGGTGGATATGGCCGAAACCGCGAAGGTCGAGCAATATCCCCGTATGGAAGGCCGCCAGATGCTGATGGTGCTCGCGCCCAAATAAACCGCCCGGCGGTCAAGCGTCCTTTTCCGACAGTAGCCGTCGCGTCGCTCCACCGAGTGGCGCGGCGATATTTGTTGTGCCGCTATCTTAAAAGTGGATACAGTCTTTCCGAGATGATCGCGCCGGTCCCAAGGCGCGGCGGGCAGGGAGGATGCCGGCATGGATGACAAAAGCGGCGGTTCGCGCACGATCATCGAGCGCAGATATATGCTGCCGTTCGTCATGGTCACGACGCTGTTTTTGTACTGGGGTGTGGCGGGCGCGCTCAATGACGTGCTGATCCGGCATTTCCAGAAGGCGCTCGCACTGAGCCGAACCGAAAGCAGCTTCATCCAGTTCGCCTTCTTCGTCGGCTATTTCTGCGCGGCGATCCCGGCGGGGTTGTTCATCCGCAAATATGGATACAAGGCGGCGATCCTGTTCGGGCTCAGCCTCTATGCGATCGGCGCGCTGCTCTTCTATCCGGCAGCGGAGGCCGAACGCTTCATCTACTTCCTCGGGGCGCTCTATATCATCGCGTTCGGGCTCGCCTTTCTCGAGACCTCGGCCAATCCCTACATCGCCATCCTCGGTTCGCAGGAGACGGCGTCCGCGCGGCTCAATTTCGCGCAGGCCTTCTTCGGGATCGGGGCGACGCTGGGGCCGCTGATCGGGGGCATGTTCATTTTCTCGGGCATCGAGCACAGCGCCGCCGATCTCGCCGCGATGCCGGCGGCCGAGCTTACGGCGTACCGCACGTCCGAGGCGCATATGGTGCAGATACCCTATCTGGTGATCGCCGGGTTCGTCGTGCTGCTCGCGATCGTCATCAAGCTGATTCCCTTTCCGACGCTGCCTCTCGACAGCGGCGCGTCCAGCGCGGCGCGGGGCGGATCGGTGTTCGCTGTGCTGCGGCATCGCCAGTTGCGGCATGCGGTGATTACGCAATTCTTCTATGTCGGCGGGCAGGTTTCGATCTGGAGCTTCTTCATCGATTTCACGAAGACGATGGACCCGACGGTGCCCGAGCGGACCGCCGCCTATCTGCTGTCCGGCAGCCTTGCGCTGATGGCGATCGGGCGGCTGACCGGCGTGTGGGTGCAGACCCGCATGCCCGCCCCGCGGATGCTGCTGATCTATAGCATCGCCGCCGTGTCGTTATGCGCCGTCGCGATCCTTGCGAGCGGATCGCTGGCGATCGGGGCGCTGTGGCTGACGAGTTTCTTCATGTCGATCATGTTCCCGACAATCTTTGCGCTTGGCGTGGCGAAGCTTGGGCATGAGACCGAGCTGGGTGCGTCGTTCCTCATCATGGCGATCATCGGCGGCGCGCTGATCCCGCTGCTCACGGGCGCTGTGTCGGAGCATGTGCTGGGGCTGCAGCACGCCATGATCGTGCCACTGATCTGCCTCGGCATTTGCGGCATATTCGCCTATCGCGTGCCGAAGCTGGTTCGGGAGGATGTCAACTGAAGGGCTGCAGGGCTGCAGGTCTTTCAGTGTGGGATTGCCTGAGCAGCTGGCATTGACATTGGACATTCTTTTGTCCGTATTTCGACAATGCAAACGGTTAGCTACTCCGAAGCGTGCGAGAAACTGAAGGCGATGATCGACAAGGTCGTCGCCGATCGGACGCCCATAGCCATCACGCGCCAGCGTGGTGAAGGCGCGGTGCTGGTTTCCGAAAGCGAATGGGCGTCGATCGAGGAGACGCTGTACCTGCTGCGCTCGCCACGGAATGCCGAGCGTCTTCTCGAAGCGGTGCGCGGGTTCGAGGCGGGCGAAGAAGAGGCCGTGCCCTTCAAGTGAACGTCACGTTCTGCCGACGGCGTGAAGATTACCGCCACTGGCAAGCGCATGACGCGAAAATGCTCGAAAAACTCAATGCGCTGATCGAGGAATGCCGACGCAGTCCGTTCAAGGGAACCGGCAAGCCCGAGCCGCTGGGCGGCAATCTGCCGGGCTGGTGGTCGCGGCGGATCAATCTGGAGCACCGGCTGGTGTACCGCGTGACGGGAACCGGGAAGGAGCAGACGCTGCAGGTGGCGCAGTGTCGGTATCATTATTGATTGGGTGCTGGTTCGATAAGGGGCATCTTAGTGATAAGTGTCGCGCTGTTTGTTGAAATTAGACGACGGAAGAATGTTCATGATCCAATTGCTATTAGCTTTGCTGCTCGCGGGGTCCCCCGCTGATACTAAGCCAGAGCAGACTGCGGAAGATTGGAGGAAAGTCTCTCAATCACAGAAGGGATCTATATTTATTGGTATGCAGAGTATCATGCGTAAGGACACAATGTTCTCTGCGACATTTATCATGATCCCGGCAAATCAGATCGCCATACCCGGATTCCCCATTTACATCGTGATGGGTATGGAGGCCGACTGCTCCAGTAACTCGGCTCGCATTACTGGGGGGCAGACATACAATGCTTTTGGAAAACCAGTGGGCGTTCCATTTCCTCCAGATCCCGCGCTTCTTCCATCCAAGAATGGCTATATTCTCGACCTATGCGCAGGAAAATTACCTGACAAAACGGCCGCTACGAATATCAGCGACTTGTTAAAGATTCGAGACATACCATAACAATGTTGAAGGGTGCTTCGTCGCCCTATTTCGATGTGGCTACTTAGCGCGAACAGCGGGGAGGGGAAGTGAAGGCTGAATCTCTATTTTCTTCTCCTCATTCTGCAATATTGCAGACAATGTCATCCCGAGCAGCCTGATCCCCATAGGGAGCGGGAGCAGGGCTTCCAGCATGTCCTGGCCTGCAGACAGAAATGCATCCCGGTCGCCGTACCAACCAGCCACTGATCTCGCCCGCGTGATCGTCCGGAAATCGGCGTAGCGGACCTTTAGGGTGACGGTGCGCCCCCTTACTGCATGTCGCGCTATTCGTTCCCACGCAGCGTCGGCGACACGTTCCAGCGCTTCGAAGATGGCGGCATGTTCGGTCACATCCTGGCCGAAGGTGCGTTCAGCCCCGACCGATTTCGTCTCGCGGTTCGAACGAACCGGGCGGTGGTCCTCGCCGCGTGCGGCGCCGTGGAGGTAGGCGGCGTATTTGCCGAAATGCGCTTGCAGATATTCGAGCGGGCGTTCGCGCAGGTCGGCGCCGGTGATGATGCCGAGGCGTTCCATCTTCGCCGCCGTGACGGGGCCGACGCCGTGGAAGCGGCTGACGGGGAGGCTCGCGACGAAGGCGGGGCCTTTGCTGGGCGGGATGACGCAGAGGCCGTCGGGTTTGTTCTGGTCGGATGCGAGCTTGGCGATGAACTTGTTGTAGGAGACGCCGGCTGACGCGGTGAGGCTGGTTTCCGTTTTGATGCGGGCGCGGATGGCCTCGGCGATTGCCCGGGCCGAGCCGAGGCCGGGGCGGTCCTCGGTCACGTCGAGATAGGCTTCGTCCAACGAAAGGGGCTCGATCAGGTCGGTAAACTCGGCGAAGATCGCGCGGATCTGGCGGGACACGGCGCTGTAGACCTCGAAGCGCGGCTTGACGAAGACTAGATCGGGGCAGCGGCGGATCGCGCTGACCGAGGGCATGGCGGAACGGACGCCATATTTGCGCGCTTCATAGCTTGCGGCGGCGACGACGCCGCGCGCGCTGGACCCGCCCACGGCGACGGGGCGCCCGCGCAAGCTGGGATCGTCGCGCTGCTCGACCGAGGCATAGAAGGCATCCATGTCGACATGAATGATCTTGCGCAGCGCGGGTTGGGGTGTTTCCTGCATGGCTGACTCGGACGCAGATTGGCAGGTCGCGGGGACGGGCGCCAGAGTGGGATCGGAACGCGTTGAACAGTAGTTCCCCGGCGCAGGCCGGGGTCCAGTTACGAGCGGCCCGATGCTGGACCCCGGCCTGCGCCGGGGAACTGATCTGCTTCCTCAAGCGACTTTGCATCCCCCCACGCTTGATCGGTTTCGCAATTGCAGCATAAGGGTGAATTGAAGGAGACGGGGCTGATGATGACCTTCATCCTGGCGGGGGCGGCTGGCGATCTGGCGCGGCGGATGCTGTGGCCTTCGCTGTTCGCGCTCCATGCCGAGGGCCTGCTGCCCGCCGGAATGCGGATCATCGGGATCGGGCGATCCGAGCTTGACGATGCCGGCCTGCAACAGCTGATCGCCGCGTCGCTCGATAAATCGCCCAATCTGCCGGAGGGCGTCCCGCACGACGATTTCATCAAGGCCGTGCGCTACGTCCGGGTCGACAATGACGATCCGGCGACCTTCGCCAATCTGCGCGAGGCCGCCGGGGCGAGCGCTGAACTCGTGTTTTTCCTGTCGACCCCGCCCGACCAGTTCCGGCCCTTCTGCCTTGCGCTGAAGGACACTGGCATGGTCGATCATCGCTCGCGGATCGTGATCGAGAAGCCGATCGGGGTCAGCCTCGCCTCAAGCCGGGAAGTGAACGAGGCGGTTGCGCTGGCTTTCGACGAGCATCAGATTTTCCGGATCGACCATTATCTGGGCAAGGAGACGGTGCAGAACCTGCTGGCGCTGCGCTTCGGCAATGCGCTGTTCGAGCCGCTGTGGAATGCGTCGGCGATCGATCATGTGCAGATCACGGTTGGCGAGACTGTCGGGATCGAGGGGCGCTGGGGCTATTTCGATTCAGCCGGATCGCTGCGCGACATGGTGCAGAACCATATGCTCCAGCTGCTCGCGTTGCTTGCGATGGAAGCGCCTTACAGCATGGATCCGGCGGCGGTGCGGAACGAGAAGGTCAAGGTGCTCGAAAGCCTGCGGCCGATCGGCGCGGCCGAGGTGATGGGCAATATCGTGACCGGGCAATATGCGGCGGGCACCGCGAATGGCGCGCCCGTGCCCGGCTACCGGCAGGAAGAGGGCGCGGCGACGGCGAGCGATACCGAGACGTTCGTGGCGATCCGGGCGGAGATCGACAATTGGCGCTGGGCGGGCGTGCCCTTCTATCTGCGCACCGGCAAAAGGCTGGCGGCGCGGCAGACCGAGATCGTCATCCAGCTGAAGCCCGTGCCGCACAATATCTTCGCCGGGGTCGGATCGATCCTCCAGCCCAACCGGATGGTGATCCAGCTCCAGCCGCAGGAGACGGTGACGCTCCACGTCATGAACAAGGAGCCGGGGCTGGACGGGATGCGACTGCATCCGCTCGCGCTCAACCTTTCGCTGACTGATGCGTTCGGAAGCTATCGGCGGCGGATCGCCTATGAGCGGCTGATCCTCGACGTGCTCAAGGGCAATTCGACGCTGTTCGTGCGGCGCGATGAGATCGAGGCGGCGTGGAAATGGATCGACGGGATACACGAGGGCATCAGGCAGACCGGGATGAAGCCAAGGTCGTATCCGGCGGGAAGCTGGGGACCGGCGGCGGCGATCGCCCTGACCGAGCGGCATGGGCATAGCTGGTATGAGCATGCGGGGTGAAAACACATATTCTCCCTCCCCTTCAGGGGAGGGATGTAAGGGTGGGGCAGCCACGAAGGGGCTCGATGCCCCTGAGCGGCTATCTCGATCCGGTGATAATAGAGTCTTTTGGCGCGCAGACGCGCGCACCCACCCCTACTCCCCTCCCTTGAAAGGGAGGGGGATCTCTTTTGGGGAAGCTGGAAAATGACCAATCTCAATCCCACCATCGCTTCGGTCACGGACCGCATCATCGAACGCTCGCGTCCCGCTCGCGCCGCCTATCTCGACCTGATCGATCGCTAACGGGAGAATGGCGTCGATCGGCCTAATCTTTCCTGCGGCAATCTCGCGCATGGCTTTGCGGCGGCGGGCGAGGACAAGGCCGTCATCCGCGAGGGGCGGGTGATGAATATCGGCATCGTCACCGCGTATAACGACATGTTGTCCGCGCATCAGCCCTATGGGCGCTACCCCGAGCAGATCAAACTCTTCGCGCGCGAGGCGGGCGCGACGGCGCAGGTTGCGGGCGGGGTGCCCGCGATGTGCGACGGGGTGACTCAGGGGCAGCGCGGCATGGAGCTGTCGCTGTTCAGCCGGGACACGATCGCGCTTTCCACGGTGGTGGCGCTGTCGCACGGCATGTTCGAGGGATCGTTGCTGCTCGGCATCTGCGACAAGATCGTGCCGGGGCTGCTGATCGGGGCGTTGCGGTTCGGACATCTGCCGACGATCCTGATCCCGGCGGGGCCGATGCCGTCGGGCCTCGCCAACAAGGAGAAGCAGCGGGTTCGCCAGCTATACGCCGAGGGTAAGGTCGGTCGGGCCGAACTGCTTGAGGCCGAGGCGGCGAGCTATCATGGCGCGGGGACCTGCACTTTCTACGGCACCGCCAATTCGAACCAGATGATGATGGAGGTGATGGGCCTGCATGTGCCTGGCGCGGCGTTCGTCAATCCGGGGACGAAGCTGCGGCAGGAATTGACGCGCGCGGCGGTGCATCGGGTTGCAGAGATCGGGTGGGATGGGAATGATTACCGGCCGCTCGGGCGCTGCATTGACGAGAAAGCGATCGTGAATGCAGCGGTGGGCTTGCTCGCGACGGGCGGGTCGACCAACCATGCGATCCATATCCCGGCGATTGCGCGTGCGGCGGGGATCGTGATCGACTGGGAGGATCTTGACCGGCTCTCGTCTGCGGTGCCGCTGATGGCGCGGGTCTATCCAAACGGATCGGGCGACGTGAACCATTTCCACGCCGCGGGCGGCATGGGTTATGTGATCCGGGAGCTGCTCGGCGGCGGCCTGCTACACCAGGATATCATGACCGTGTCCGGCGGCGATCTCGGCGAATATGCGCGCGAGCCTGCGCTTGAGGGCGAAACGCTGGTCTGGAAGGATGCGCCCGAGCAAAGCCGCGACGATGCGATGCTGCGGCCCATCGATGCGCCGTTCAGCGCTGACGGCGGGATGCGGCTCGTGCAGGGCAATCTCGGCCGGGCGATCTTCAAGACGAGCGCGGTCGATCCGGCGCGGTGGACGATCGAGGCGCCCGCGCGGGTATTTTTCGATCAGGATCAGGTGATTGCGGCGTTCAAGGCCGGGGAGCTTGATCGCGACGTGATCGTGGTCGTGCGCTTTCAGGGGCCGCGCGCCAACGGCATGCCCGAACTACACAAGCTGACGCCGTCGCTTGGCGTTTTGCAGGACAAGGGGTTCAAGGTGGCGTTGCTGACCGATGGCCGTATGTCGGGCGCGTCGGGCAAGGTGCCGGCGGCGATCCATCTTACGCCTGAGGCGTTGGGCGGGGGCCCAATTGCGAAGCTGCGCGATGGCGATATTGTGCGGCTATGCGCCAATCGTGGCGAGATCGTCGCGCTGGTCGATCAGGCCGAATGGCATGCGCGGGAGGATGCTTCCACGCCGCCGCCCGCTGCCGGGACGGGACGGGAATTGTTCGCCTTCATGCGGCACGGGGCCGACGAGGCCGAAAAGGGTGGGTCGGCCATGCTGGCGGCAATGGATTTTGAGTATGCGCTGTGAATGATGTTGAGCGCGTGATGCGGCTGGCGCCGGTCATTCCAGTGCTGGTGATCGACGACGCCAGCCATGCACGCGTCATCGCGGAGGCGCTGGTGGCGGGCGGGTTGCCGGCGCTTGAGGTGACGTTGCGGACGCCTGCCGCCTTTGATGTGATTGCCGAGATGGCGCAGGTCGAAGGGGCGGTGGTCGGTGCGGGGACGGTGCTCAACGAGCATGACCTCGACCGCGCGGTGATGGCGGGGGCGGAGTTCATCGTCAGTCCCGGCTTAACCGAACGGCTCGCCAGAAACGCGCTGGACCGCAGGATCGCATTGTTGCCGGGCATTTCGACAGCAGGCGATATCATGCGCGGCCTCGATCTAGGGCTCAGCCATTTCAAATTCTTTCCGGCTGAGGCGTCGGGCGGCATTCCGGCGCTCAAGGCGCTGATCGCGCCGTTTCATCAGTGCCGTTTTTGCCCGACCGGGGGCGTGACTCAGAAGACCGCGCCGGATTGGCTGGCGCTCGATCCGGTGCTGTGTGTCGGCGGATCGTGGCTGGTGCCGCGCGGCGCGCCCGATTCCGATGCG
>CAYLIK010000128.1:0-9321 GCA_964383565.1 uncultured Sphingomonadaceae bacterium | reverse complement strand
GTAGAGGTTGGTGAAGATGCGGTCCTTGTCGGCGAGCGCCATCAGCCTTGCCCCCCAACATCAAACCCAGACCCAAACCCGTTCGGGCTGAGCTTGTCGAAGCCCTTCCCTTCCCCTTTTTCGGCGGAGAAGGAAGTGAAGCCCTTCGACAGGCTCAGGGCGAACGGGAGAGGTGTGCAAATCATTACCACTGCCCCCGGTAATCGTGGTTCTCGGTCACCATTTCCTTGAGCGTGCTCGGCCCGCCGATTGGCGCGCAGGTCTGGCGCTCGACTTGCGGGCCGGACTTGGGCGTCTCGCCCTTGGCCAGCGCTTCGAGGATCTTGGCCGTGCTCTCGTAGGTCAGGTCTTCGAAATTATCGTCGTTGATCTGGACCATCGGTGCGTTGGCGCAAGTACCCATGCACTCGACCTCAGTGAGCGTGAACAGGCCGTCCGCCGTGGTGTGGCCCTTGCTTAGCCCCTTGTCCTTGCAGGCGCGGAACACGTCGTCGGAACCTGCCAGCATGCAGGGCGTGGTGCCGCACACCTGCACATGATAGCGGCCGACCGGTGCGAGGTTGAACATCGTGTAGAAGGACGCGACCTCAAGCGCGCGGATATACGGCATGTCGATCTGGCGGGCGACATATTCGATCACCGGGATCGGCAGCCAGCCTTGAGTCTGCGTCTCGGCACCGACCTGGCGCTGGGCGAGATCAAGGAGCGGCAGGATCGCCGAATGCTGGCGGCCCGGCGGATAGCGGCCGATAATCTCGACCTGCTTGGCGGCATTGGCATCGATCCACGCAAACGCGCCCCAGCGCGCCCGGGTCTCGACCTCGTCGGGGATGTGGGCAGCGTCAGCCATTTTGCTTGTCACCAAACACAACCGTCATCCCAGCGAAGGCTGGGGCCCATGTCTCTATCGACATAGTCCACCGCCTGCCGGGACAGACATGGATCCCAGCCTTCGCTGGGATGACGGGAAAGAAACCAGTCGAACCCATCAGTAAACCTGCTCGCAATTGCTTGCACCTTCTTCGGGATCGGGCCGCGCCGTGCAGCGCATGATGACCTCATAGGTGCCGCCGGGCAGCTTGCCCTGAAGGTAGAGCACCTCGGTGCCCCGCCCGCCCGTCGAGGGGACGATTGTAGCCGCCTTCAATTCGAAATCAGCCATGATGAGCTGGGTGAGATTGAAACCCTCGGCCATCGCAGGCGTCGCGGACAGGGCCGCGATCATGAGAAGGAGCTTCTTCACCGGTCGCACTCCCCGAACACGATGTCCATCGCGCCCAGTACGGCAGTGGTGTCCGCCAGCATGTGGCCCTTCATCATGAAGTCCATCGCCTGGAGGTGGCTGAACGCGGTCGGGCGGATCTTGCAGCGATAGGGTTTGTTGGTGCCGTCGGCGACCAGATAGACGCCGAACTCGCCCTTGGGGCTTTCGGTCGCGACATAGACCGATCCAGCGGGGACGTGAAAACCCTCGGTGTAGAGCTTGAAGTGATGGATCAGCGCTTCCATCGACTGCTTCATCTCGCCGCGCTTGGGCGGGACGACCTTGCGGTCGTCGCTCGCGATCGGGCCTTCGGGCATGTCGCGCAGGCACTGCCGCATGATCCGGACCGACTGGCGGACCTCCTCACAGCGGACCATGAAGCGATCATAGCAATCGCCGCGCGTGCCGACGGGGACGTCGAAGTCCATGCGGTCGTAAACGTCATAGGGCTGCGACTTGCGCAGATCCCATGGGATGCCCGAGCCGCGGATCATCGGGCCGGAGAAGCCCCAGGCGATCGCGTCTTCCTTCGAGACGATCGCGATATCGACATTGCGCTGCTTGAAGATGCGGTTGTCGGCCACGAGGCTCAGCGCATCCTCGAACAGGTAGAACCGGTTATCGAGCCAGTCGGCAATATCGGTCAGAAGCTTCAGCGGCACGTCCTGATGCACACCGCCGGGACGCAGATAGGCGTGGTGCATGCGCGCACCGGACATGCGCTCGAAAAAGTTGAGGCAATCCTCGCGCAGCTCGAAGAACCAGAGGTTCGGCGTCATCGCGCCGACGTCCATCACATGGCTGCCGAGGTTGAGCATGTGATTGCAGATGCGGGTCAGCTCGGCGAACAGCACGCGCAGATACTGGGCGCGCAGCGGCACTTCGAGATCGAGCAACTTCTCGATCGCCAGCACATAGCTGTGCTCCATGCAGAGCGGCGAGCAATAATCCAGCCGATCGAAATAGGGCAGCGCCTGCAGATAGGTCTTGTATTCGATCAACTTCTCGGTGCCGCGATGGAGCAGGCCGATATGCGGATCGACGCGCTCGACGATCTCGCCGTCAAGCTCCATGACGAGGCGCAGCACGCCGTGCGCGGCGGGATGCTGCGGGCCGAAGTTGATCGTGTAGTTGGCGATCGCGATATCGCCCGCGCCCTTGGCTTCGTCGGGCGTGATGCTTTCGTACGTGGAGGCCATTATTTCTTCCCTCCATCGCCACCGGGATGCGGTTGCCCGGCCCCGGTCTGAGCCGTGGACTCGGTCGTCTTCGGCGTTGGCGGCGGGGATTCGCCCTTGATCTCGGGCTTTGCTGTCGGGGCCGTCGTCGGGCTCGGTGCGCCCGCCTCGGTCGGTTGGGCCTTCTCATCGCCGGGCAGGATATATTCGGCGCCTTCCCACGGGCTCATGAAATCGAAACTGCGGAAATCCTGCGCAAGCTGGACGGGTTCGTACACGACCCGCTTATGCTCTTCCGAATAGCGCAGCTCGACAAAGCCGGTGAGCGGGAAATCCTTGCGCTGCGGATGGCCCTGAAAGCCATAGTCGGTCAGGATGCGGCGAAGGTCCTGATTGCCGGCGAACAGTACACCGTACATGTCATAGACTTCGCGCTCCAGCCAGCCCGCGACCGGCCAAATGCCCGTGATCGACGGGACCGGCGTCCGCTCGTCAGTCCAGACATGGACGCGGATGCGATGGTTCTTCGTCAGCGAGAGCAGGCAATAGACCACCTCGAACCGCTCGGGCCGATCCGGCCAGTCGACGCCCGCAATCTCCATCAGCTGCTGATACGCAAGCTCATCGCGCAGGATCGTCATGACCTCGACGATCGCCTCGCGCTTCACAACGAGCGCGACTTCGCCGACCTGATCGTACGCATCGATCAGGCGCGAGCCGAGGGCCGCACGCACGGCATCGATCACGCCGTCGTTCGAGGCGTAGCGTGGCGCGGGAGCCAGCATCAGCGCTCGACCGTCCCGATCCTACGGATCTTCCGCTGGAGCTGCATGATGCCGTAGAGCAAAGCCTCGGCTGTCGGCGGGCAGCCCGGCACGTAAATGTCGATCGGCACGATCCGGTCGCAGCCCCGCACCACCGAATAGCTGTAATGATAATAGCCGCCGCCATTGGCGCAGCTGCCCATCGAAATGACGTATTTCGGCTCGGACATCTGATCGTAGACGCGGCGCAATGCGGGAGCCATCTTGTTGCAGAGTGTGCCCGCGACGATCATCACGTCCGACTGACGCGGGCTCGCGCGGGGCGCGGCACCGAAGCGCTCCAGATCATAACGCGGCATGTTGACGTGAATCATTTCGACCGCGCAGCAGGCCAGCCCGAAGGTCATCCACCAGAGCGAACCAGTGCGCGCCCACTGGAACAGATCCTCGGTCGAGGTGACGAGGAAGCCCTTGTCCTGAACCTCTGCGCTTAGATCGTCGAAGAAAGCGCGTTCCGGCAGAGTGCCCTGCGGCGGCGCATTGGTGGCGAGCTCTACTCCCATTCAAGCGCTCCCTTCTTCCACGCATAGGCAAAGCCGATGCCGAGCTCGACCAGAAAGATCATCATCGCTGCCCAGCCAGCAAAGCCGATCCCGCCGAGCGCCACGGCCCAGGGAAAAAGAAACGCCGCTTCGAGATCGAAGATGATGAAGAGAATGGCCACCAGGTAAAAACGAACATCGAACTGCGCCCGGCTGTCCTCGAACGCCGGGAAGCCGCATTCATATTCGGCAAGCTTTTCCGGATTGGGCTGACTGGCGCCGGTGAACTTCGCAGCGACCATCGGTAGCACCACGAACGCGCCCGACAGGATCAGCGCGACGCCCAGAAACAGCAGGATCGGCAGATATTGCGACAGATCGACCAAGTTTATCTCGCAGTTGCGAAAGGACAGGATTTGACCGGCTTGTAGGAGCGTGAGGCGAGTCCCGCAAGGGTATCGGACTACAAATGATCTTGCTGAAAATGGCTCGCAATAAGGCGCGACCCGCGGACCTTGCATGGGGTCCGAACGCTATATATCGCTCAATACATCCATCGGAGGTTTCGCTCGTGATTGCGCAGCGCCTGTCTCTCTTCTGCTTCGCTTTGTTACCGCTGGCGCAGGGCGGAATCGCCTTCGCGGCGCCAACTGCCACGGTCGTGCTGGCCGCCGCGAGTTTACAGGAATCGCTGACCGAGGCGGCCGATGCCTATGCCAAGCGCGGGCATCCCAGGCCGGTAATCTCCTTCGCGTCTTCATCAGCGCTCGCGAAGCAGGTTGAGGCCGGCGCACCCGCCGATCTCTTCCTTTCAGCCGATGAGCCATGGATGGATGCGCTTGCCGAGAAGAAACTGATCCGGACGAACAGCCGCAAGTCGTTCCTGTCGAACCGGCTCGTGCTGGTCGCCCCTGCGAGCAATCCGCTCAAGATCAGGATCGCGCCCGGCTTCCCGCTCGCCAAGGCGCTTGGCGACAGTCGGCTGGCGATGGGCGAGCCGAGTTCGGTGCCCGCCGGCAAATATGGCAAGGCGGCGCTGACCAGGCTTGGCGTTTGGAGCCAGGTCGGGGCCAAGGTGGCCGGCGCCGAGAATGTCCGAGCGGCGCTCCAGCTCGTGGGCCGGGGCGAAGCCCGTGCGGGGATCGTCTATAAGACTGACGCCAAGGCCTCGAAGGATGTGGTTGTCGCGGGCATATTCCCCGAGAGCTCGCATCCGCCGATCACTTATCCGTTGGCGATCCTGGCGAGTTCGCGAAATCCCGAAGCCGTCAGCTTCCGCGCATTCCTGCTTTCAGGCGTCGGGAAGGCGATCTTCCACAAATATGGCTTCGGTACGAAATAGCGCTGACCAAGCTACCCCCTCACGTGCTCCTGCGAAGGCAGGAGCGTTGGCATCTGTTCCTGACAGTGCTCCTGCCTTCGCAGGAGCACGGTTTTTCCAGATCAGGCGTTCCGTAACGCGGTCGCCAGCAATTTGTGCAGCTTGGATTGCAGCGCGTCATTAGCGGCGAGCACCTGCGCGCGTTCGATAGGAGCGTCACCGCCGCGGAAGTCAGTCACGAAACCGCCGGCTTCGCGGACGAGCAGGATCCCAGCAGCGACGTCCCACGGCTTGAGGCCGCTTTCCCAGAAGGCGTCGAAACGCCCCGCGGCGACCCAGGCGAGATCAAGAGCGGCTGAACCGAAACGGCGGATGCCGGCAACCTGCGGGCCGATCGCCCCGAAGATCGCAGTCCACTCCTTTGAGTCGCCATGACCAAGAAAAGGTACGCCAGTGGCGACGAGCGCATCAGCGAGATCGCGGCGGGCGGAAACGCGGAGGCGGCGATCCTGCTGCCAGCTGCCCCTGCCCTTTTCAGCCCAGAAGCTCTCATCGGTCAGCGGCTGATAGACGAGGCCATGGGTGATCTCGCCTTCCGGGGTCTGCACGGCAAGCGAAATGGAGAAATGCGGGATACCGTGGAGAAAGTTGGACGTGCCGTCGAGCGGATCGATGATCCAGCGGGGCTTTTCCGGATTGCCGGCGATCTCGCCGCCCTCCTCCATCAGGAAGCCCCAGTCGGGACGCGCCTTCTGGAGTTCCTCGAACAGAGTCTGCTCGGCGCGCTTGTCGGCCATCGAGACGAAGTCGGCCGGGCCTTTGCGGCTCACCTGGAGCTGCTGAACCTCGTTAAAGTCACGGCGCAGGCGCGGCGCGGCCTTGCGGGCGGCGCGTTCCATGACAGTGATGAGGCCGGAATGGGATACCAAGGCGATGCTCCAAACTGCCCTCTCCCGCACGCGGGAGAGGCTACGGAGACTTGGCAGCGGGCTGCCTAGTCGAAGTCGGTGAGGGTCTTTTCGACGTTGGAAAAGAAGAAGACCCTCACCCAACCCTCTCCCGCTTGCGGGAGAGGGCTTAAGGGGACGCTATCAATCCGCCCGTTTTACATAGGCCTGTTCGTACACATCGACGACGATGCGGGTGCCCGCGCCGATATGCGGCGGCACCATCACGCGGACGCCGTTTTCAAGGACAGCCGGCTTATAGCTGGAAGAGGCGGTCTGCCCCTTCACCACGGCATCGGCTTCCACGATCAGGGCTTCGATCGTGTCCGGCAGCTGGACGCTGATGGGGTCCTCGTCATAAAGCTCCATCACCACGTCCATGCCGTCCTGCAGGAAAGCGGCGGCATCGCCGAGCAGGTCGCGCGGCAGCGTGGTCTGATCGTAGGTTTCCTTGTCCATGAAGGTCAGGGTGTCGCCGTCCGCGAACAGAAACTGGAAATCCTTGGTGTCGAGGCGGACCTTCTCCACCGTTTCGGCGGAGCGGAAGCGGACATTGTTCTTGCGGCCGTCGCGCAGATTCTTGAGCTCGACCTGCATATAGGCGCCGCCCTTGCCGGGCTGGGTGTGCTGGATCTTCACAGCGCGCCAGATGCCGCCTTCATATTCAATGATGTTGCCGGGACGAATGTCCACGCCGCTGATCTTCATGGGTCACCTTGGGATGATGGAGAAAGAGCCGGTGCGGCCTTTAGCGCGCGCCGCCCGGCCCGGCAAGCCGGGGGGTGGATGTCCAGCCCTTCTACGTCATGCCGGACTTGATCCGGCATCCCGCTGCCTTGGAGCGCGCCAGAAGAAGCGGGATCCCGGATCAAGTCCGGGATGACGAACGAGGATTTGCGGTCTCCAACTACCCCACGGCAAGGTCCGCCCGCTTCTCCCGTGCCGCGCGGCGGCGGGCGGCGCGCTTGCCGAAACTCTGTTCGGCCGGCGGATGGCGCAGATCGCGCAAGGCGGACATGAAGGCGGGATCGTCGCGTAGCGCGGTCGGCTCCATCGCGAAACCGGTCTCCGGGTCGATCGCCGAAGTTGACAATGTTGACGCGGAATCGCAGCTCGCGACAGGATCGGGCGCGGTTGACGAAGTTGACACGGGATACGGCGTCCCGCGAAGGCGGCTGCCCGAGGGGTGCGGGCGCGGATAGGCCGGGATCGCAGGCTTGTTCGCGTAATTTTCGGGATCGAGCGATTTCAGCAGGAACATCAGCAGCCGGTCATTGTGGCGGACGCGGGTGCCGACCTGCTCGCCCTTGTGGAATACCGGCTCCTCGACGCCATTGATCGCGCGATCGAAGGCGGTCTCGGCGAGCACCGCGACCGCCTGTTTCAGCCGCGCGTCCCAGGCGGCGCGGAATGCCGCCCCGGCCTCGTCGTCGCGGTTGCGCAGATTGTAGATCGCGGTGCGCGACAGGCCGACCGCCTGCGCCGCCGCCGACACGCTACCGCTCCCGGCAAGCGCATCGAGGAATGCCGCCTGCCGCTCGGTCGTGAAGCCGTCATGGCGCTGGGTTTCGGGGGAAGATTGGGTCATGCAATGCCTCCATTCGTCTGGGGGCATGCTATTTATCGGATTAGGTGGGCTGTAGGAAAATGGAAAATTGGGGGCGCGTTCTGGCTCAGAAACGGCGGCAGACCATGATGCTATTTCGAGACTTCCGTACTGAATGTTCCAGAGCTTAAGCCATTAGCAACGCTGGTGCCCTTACCATAACGCTCACCATCCAATCGCCTGTCATAATATAACGGCAACCAACCAAGACGTCTTCCAATTCCCGTGGTGACATCTGCATCGGTTATTTCAATCCTCACTCTTTTCAGTGAAACACCCCTACCAAATGCGCTCGGTAGATCGTTGAATTTTACTTCTTCAACCGTATTTGGCTTGGCAATGTCACGAAAGCGAACCATTTGCGGACACTGAACCCCTAGCCAAGGTGGGTTGGTGCAATTGAGGTCGGCGCTCGTACCTATCAAACCGGCGACGTGGCGTAGATCCTCAACACGACTTGCAAAACGAGGCGGACCGGATCGTGGTCTGCGAAAATCACCGAAAAGATTTTCAGGATACATTTTGCCTGTTTCACTCAACAATGCGAAAAGCGTGCCCCGACCCGGCAGATCGACCGCCACTGCTTCACCACGGAAGCGAGGATTATACGCACTAGCCAGCGGAAGAACTGATTTGCTTAAGGTAAACGCCCAAACGCTAGAGCCAGACCGAACTACACCTCGATCATTCACTTCCACGGTTACGCGATAGCGCACTTCTGCCGAGCGATTGCATCCGCTCACAAGCATTGCTGCGGTAATTGATATTACAAACCAGATCGGCTGCAATCGCTGATCAAAACCAAGCATATCAACTGAGATATCTTGCAAACCTTTCGCTCGTGTTACGTGATGTCCACGGTGGCCGAACTCCACGCATTCACGGCTCGAACAAAGTTGCGAATTTCTTGACTGCTGCCGCCTCGCCTTCCGGGTCATTCCACACCGCGCCCGACACCGCCAGAAAATCCGCGCCCGCATCGATCAGCGGCTTCGCATTCTCAACCGTTATCCCGCCGATCGCGACGCAGGGGATGCCGGTGATGGTGCGCCACCAGCCGAGCAGGGCGGGATCGGCGAGGTGTTTCGTTTCCTTGGTGGTCGTCGGGAAAAAGGCGCCGAAGGCGACATAGTCGGCGCCGTCCTCGGCGGCATCCATGGCGAGGTGGCGGCTGTCGTGGCAGGTGACGCCGATCTGGGCATCCTTGCCCAGCGCATCGCGGGCCTCTTGCACCGAGCCGTCGTCCTGGCCGAGGTGGACGCCGTCGGCGCCGAGGCGCTTGGCGAGGCCGATGCTGTCGTTGACAATGAAGGCGACGTCGCGGTCAGCGCAGATCTTCTGCAAGGGCGGCGCGAGTTCGGCGATCTCGTGATCGTCGATGCCCTTCAGGCGGAGCTGGAAGGCGGCGACGGGGCCAGCATCGAGTGCCGCCGCCAGACGATCGGCAAAGGTTGCGTCGATCGTTGGCGGGGAGATCAGGTAGAGCTGGCAGGGTAGCCGCCGCTCGTCCGCTTCGAAGCGATCGGCGAAATGGGGGTCGAGCTGGAGATCGTCTTCGTCAGTCATCCGATCCCCTTAGCGCCTGTCCAGTCAAAATGGCACCGTGCTCCTGCGAAGGCAGGAGCCCAGCGCATGTGTCGGACTGGGCTCCTGCCTTCGCAGGAGCACGGTGTTTCAATCGGATCAGGCCGTCTTCTTG
>CAYLIK010000127.1:0-9322 GCA_964383565.1 uncultured Sphingomonadaceae bacterium | reverse complement strand
ATGACGACGCGCTTTGCGCCGGCGGTAAGGTGCGCGCTCGCCTTGGCCTTGTCAGCGAAGATGCCGGTGCACTCGAGAGCGATAACGACGCCGAGGTCCTTGTGCGGCAGGTTGGCGGGATCGCGTTCCGCCGTCACCTTGATACGCTTGCCGTCAACTACGAGGTAATCCCCGTCGACCGACACGTCGCCAGCGAAATTGCCATGGACGCTGTCGCGCTTGAAGAGCAGCGCATTCGATTTGGTGTCGCCCAGATCATTGATCGCGACCAGCTCCAGATCGTGATCGGTGCGCTGCAATATCGCACGTGCGACAAGGCGTCCGATACGCCCGAACCCGTTGATCGCAACTTTCGTCGCCATGTCTATCTCCTTGTTACTGCAATGCGGCGAGGACCTGTGGCGCGATAGCCTCGGCCGTCAACCCGAAATGATGGTAAAGTTTGTCTCCCGGTCCCGACGCGCCGAAGCTGTCGATGCCGAAGCGCAAGCCGTCGAGACCGACATAACGCTCCCAGCCGATGGTTGTGCCAGCCTCGATCGAGACACGGAGCGTGTCCGACGGAAGGACATCCTTTTTATAGGCGGAGGGTTGCGCATCGAAACGCGACCAGCTGGGCATCGAGACGACATCGGCGCCGACGCCCTCGGCCTCGAGCTTGTCCGCCACGCCAAGCGCGATTTCGACTTCGGAACCGCTGGCGATAAGGACGACCTTGCGAGCAGCCTTGGCCGCGCGGAGACGGTAAGCGCCTTTCGCCGAGAGATTTTCCTCAGAGCTGGTGCGAAGTTGCGGTAGATTCTGGCGGCTCAGCGCAAGCAATGACGGGCCGTCGGTGCGCTCAAGCGACAGCTGCCAGCATTCGGCGGTCTCGATCGTATCGGCGGGGCGATAATCGTCCAGATTGGGGATCACGCGCAGCGCCATCATATGCTCGACCGGCTGATGGGTCGGGCCATCCTCGCCAAGACCGATCGAATCATGGGTCATGACGAAGATCGAGCGGATTTCCTGGAGCGCGGCCAGTCTGATCGCCGGACGGCAATAGTCTGAAAAGACAAGGAAAGTTCCGCCATAAGGAATGACGCCGCCATGCAGCGCCATGCCGTTCATCGCCGCCGCCATGCCGAATTCGCGGATGCCATAATAGATATAGCGGCCGCCATAATTGTCGGCGGTGAGCGGCGCCTGATCCTTGGTCTTGGTGTTGTTCGATCCGGTGAGATCGGCCGAGCCGCCGATAGTCTCGGGCAACTGGACGTTGATCGCGCCGAGCGCCAGTTCGGACGCCTTGCGAGTCGCGACCTTTTGGGGATTGGCGAGCAGGTTGTTCAGATAAGATGTGAGCGAGAATCCGTCGGGCAGCCGACCCTCGGCACGTCGTTCAAATTCCGTTCTTTCTGAATGATTTGAAAGTCTGGCTTGCCATTTTTCGCGGGCGGGCTCGCCGCGCCTTCCAGCCTCCGCCCAAGCATTTTTCACTTCAGACGGTATCTCAAAAGGCGGATAATCCCAGCCAAGCTCGACCCGCGCGGCGGCGACCTCGTCCTTGCCAAGTGGCGAGCCGTGAGTGGCCGAGCTGCCCTGCTTGTTCGGTGCGCCTTTACCGATCACTGTCCGGCACGCCACCAGCGACGGCCTGGGATCAGCCAAAGCGGCGTCGATCGCGCGGGCAATGTCTGCGGGATCGTGGCCATCGCAGGAGACCGTGTGCCAGCCGCCTGCGTCATAGCGGCCCAGAACATTCTCGCTGGAGGAGAGATCGACCTTGCCGTCGATGGTGATGCGGTTGTCGTCCCACAGGACAATCATCCGGCCGAGCTTGAGGTGTCCCGCCAAGCCAACGGCCTCATGATTGATGCCTTCCATGAGGCAGCCGTCGCCGGCCAGCACCCAGGTGCGATGATCGACGAGATCGTCGCCGAACACCGCGTTGAGATGCCGCTCGGCGATCGCCATGCCTACCGCCGTAGCGAGACCGCTGCCGAGCGGGCCGGTGGTCGCTTCGACGCCAGCAAGCTCGAAATTCTCGGGATGTCCGGCGCAGGGGCTGCCGATCTGGCGGAAGTTGCGGATATCTTCCATCGTCGGGCGGGCATAGCCGGTCAGGTGGAGCAGGCTGTAGATCAGCATCGAGCCATGGCCCGCCGATAGCACGAATCGGTCGCGATCGGCCCATTTCGGCGCGGATGGATCATATTTCAGATATTGCGTGAACAAGACCGTGGCGACATCGGCCATGCCCATCGGCATGCCGGGATGCCCGGAATTCGCTGCCTCTACGGCGTCCATGGAGAGCGCCCGGATGGCGTTGGCGAGTTCCTTGTGGCTGGCGGTCATCGAAGGCCTTCTGATGGGCATGAGGCAAAGAAGCGAATCGCCCGTCGATTCGATCGGCCGGACGCGCCGGGCCATTTGTCGCCCGATACCCCCAGCGTCAACCGCCGGGCGGAGAATTGGTTAACCGCATTTGCCGTCTGCAGTTCACATGCTATGGTAACTATGATGGCCAACGATCGCCTTAAATTCGCAATAGGACGTCTGGAGCGCGCAGCGGCGCGTGTCGAGCGTTTGATGTCGGAGGGGCAGACAGCGCCTTCCCCCGCCGTCCCTGATCTTCGGCTTGTCGAGCAGCACGAGCAGCTTCGCCAGCATGTCCGTACCGCGATCGGGCGGATCGACTCGCTGATCGCGTCGTCGGGACGCTAGGGGGATGGCGGAGGTCACGCTTGAGATCGGGGGCCGGTCCTACGAAGTCGCCTGCCGCGATGGCGAGGAGGCTCACCTTATCGGTCTCGGCAAGCTGGTCGACTCCAAGGCGCAGGATGCGGGCCGCGCAATGGGCTCGATGACCGAAAGCAGGCAGTTGCTGGTAACGGCCCTTCTGCTCGCCGACGCGATCAACGAGAAGCCGACGAATGGCGTTTCCGCGCCGGCAGCCTTGACGCAGGACGACGATACGGCGGCCGAAGCGATCGAGCGTCTGGCCGAGCGGATGGAAAGACTTGCGGCAATGCTTGAGACTGGCGGCCCGAACGCCTAAGTAGGGGTTGGCGGGTACTGCCCGATACGAGCCTCGCGAACATCCCTGAGGCTATCCATCATCCTAGGGGGCTGTCCCTGGGCAGATCCTGGTCTGTTCTAAATGGCTCCCACCTGACGTTAGGGCGTCAGAGGATATTCAGGCAAACGGTCATGGTGGTCCCGCCACACTACCATTTCCAAGCAGCGGGTCGCGATGCCTGAGGACAAGGACGAACTGCGGCGCGAACTGAGACAGCGACGTCGCGATTTCGTCGTTTCAAGCGATGTCTGCCAGCTGCGCGTCCACACGATTGTCATGGCGCGACTCGCGATCGAGGCTGCGGACAAGGCAAACAGCATCGCCTGCTATCTGGCGAACCCGTTCGAAGTTGACGCCATGCCGATCATGCAGCTGGCCTGCGCGCGCGGGATCGAGACCGCCCTGCCCTATATCGTCGCGCGCGACGAGCCGATGCGGTTCCTGCGCTGGCGGCCTGAAGATAAGCTTGTCACCGGTCCATTCGGAATTCCTCAGCCCAAGCAGGATGCGCCCGAGATCGAGCCTGAAGCGATCATCGCTCCGCTGCTCGGTTTCGATCGGAAGGGGAATCGGCTGGGCCAGGGTGGCGGGTTTTACGATCGGGCTTTCATGCGTCATTCCGCAGCGGCGCGGATCGGATTGGCCTGGTCAGTGCAGGAAGCCGATGTGCTTCCGGTTGATTCCTGGGACGAGCCGCTCCATGCGATCATCACTGACCGCGAACGGATCGATTTTTGATGAAGCCCAGCTGGCGCAAGCCATTCGGAACATTCCTGCTGCTTGCGCTGATCATGGTCTGGGCGGTGGCTGCCGCGCGCGCGATCGAGCAATATCCCGCGCTCAACCATCCGCTCGTCTATATCGCAACGGGGATCGTCTGGATCTGGATTTTCCCGATGAAGGCGCTGCTGCGCTGGATGGAAACAGGCCAATGGCGCAAATGACGCCCCCCTCAGCATCAGACCGGCTGACTTCGCGGCTCATCGCGCGATCCCAATTCAAGATGACGTAGCGGCCGGCTTTCCCGGCTGACGATCTCCTGCAGCGGCAGGGACGTCCCGCAAAAGGCGCATTCCGCCGAGACACGGCCCACATACCACTGGGCCTGTCCGCAACCGGGGCAATGGTTGACGGAATTGCGGTAATAAAGCGGGCGAAAGCCCATCTCTTTCATTCGGGGTAATTCGAATGCCCGCTCATCGACCAAAGCACGCGACATGATAGTTCCCCTGCTGGCCGAGCGATAACGTGTCAGCGGGGCTTCGTATCCGTGGCGTTACGAGAATAGGTTGGTAAACGCCAACACGGCGGAATCAGGCGCCGATCTTTTTCCTGCCCAGCAGCCTCAGCGCGGTATTTCGTCCGGCCCGCAGGACGGGATAGGCAACGGCGGCGACCTTGGGCGACTTGAAGAGTGCACCATTCAGCTTGGAAAACCAGGCATTTTCGCTGCTTAGCAGCGCCATGATGTTGAGCGCGTCGGCGCCATGATAATCGCGCGCGCCATAGTGAAAAATCATGCCGTCATCGAGATCGAAGCCTTCGCTGCGCACGCGCTGAACTTCGGGGCCACCCTCACGCGCATCGATGAGCCGCACGGGACCGACGCTTTGACGCAGGCGCATGAACTTTACGTAAGCGGCGCAGAAGGGGCATTCACCGTCATAGATCAGATAGGTGCTGTCGAGCGTGTTCCCGTCCGCCTGCACAGCTACAGGATCAGCAGACACGCTCATCCAGCGCTCGCTCTGGAAAGTTTGACACCCTGCGCTTCATCAGTCGGTAGCCACTTCATAAGGATCAGCATCGCGGTCCACGGTACGAATACAAAATAGAGCGCCGACCACTGAAAAAAAGGGGCTTCCAACGTCAGGTAGATGCCGACGTGCATTAACATGCCCGCCGGGACATATATCCATTTGAGGATGGGGATCAGCAGTGAGATAAAAAATGTGCCTTGAAACAACAGGATACCCCATTGCCCTAGAAAATTCAGCCAATGGAACTGGCTCATCCACGTGCCAAGCAGGGAATCCCAGCGCGCTCCATCCTGCGCCATATAATATTGCAACGTGTACCCATTGGCCCATTGGAGGTCGCCAATCGAAAGCTTTGCCCAGAAGGCGGAGAGATACATCAGGCCAAAGAACCACTGAACCATCAGCACCGGCCATTTGGCTTCTCGACTGGTCAACAGCAACTGCCGACGGAAACCCATTTCCCGCGTTTCACGCTTCAGAAAAGCGTCCACCGACAGCACCGCGCCAGAAGGCGCAAGCGCGAGAAGCGCCAGCGAGATAATCATCGCAGCTTCCGGATGATGGATGTCGCCGTGGGAGAGGACCCACAGCTGGATGATGGCGCAACCCAGCGCGAACAAAAATATGCTCACGCGGCTGAAAAGGCCAATCAGCGCGAAAATGCCGATGACGATGGTGACGACCTGCACCGTCTGCATTTCCGAAACCGTGATCCTGTGCCCGCCGAGCAGCATGATCACCGGCTGGAAGAAATTCAGCGGCCGATAGAAGGCGTCGGGCACAGTCGCCATCTTTGCGAGATGCGCCAGGCCATAGCGTGGATCGAACAGCATCAACCCCAGCTGGGTGCCGATCGCAATGATCCGGAGTATGGCGAGATCGAGGAGCGGCGCATCCGGGAACCAGTAGTTATTCCAGGCGCGGATCGCGGGATTTTGGCTGGCTGTGCTCATTTTGACCACCTGTCGATCGTTGCACGCGGGATCGTCTTGACGATTCTGGTGGGCGCAGGCGCCGGCCCGTCATGGGTGATGATCATCGGATAATCTTCGATTTCGATTCTCTCGACGGTTGGATAGAGATCCTTCACCAGGCGCAGCAACGGATTGTGCTGGAAATTGTCCTCCACCGCGCCCCGCGCCAGCCCTTCATGCCGCCAGAAATAGAGCTTCAGATCGTTTTCGGGATGAAGATAATGGCGCACGCCATCAGGGGTGACCGCATAGATGCGATGATTGACCGCGATCCGCTCGCCCTCGAAATGAGTCTCGGCATACATCGGATAAGCGAGGAACGGCCACCATCGCTGCGTTCTCCTGAATCCCGAGAATGTCTGCGCGCCGAGCACGCCAATGATGACCAGCGAAATGAAGGAGAACCGTGCCTTCTCGCTCACTGTAAAATGCATCGCCACGCTTCCCCCCTCACGCAGACTCCCCGGCGCGCACCTTATCAGAAAATTTGGCGATTTCGAGCCTAATAGGGAGTCGTTGCGCCGTGCGAAATTCCGGCGCAGGGCCGTCAGGGAGCGACGGTTCGCAGACATGCTTGTGCATGTAAGAAATGGCGCGAGTGACGGGGCTCGAACCCGCGACCTCCGGCGTGACAGGCCGGCGCTCTAACCAACTGAGCTACACCCGCATTGCGTTGCGGAGGCGGGACCTAGTGGAGGCCCGATGCCCTGTCAACAACCGTCTGGCCGCTCAGAGGCCGATCGGCTCCTCGTCGCCAGGCGTTTGCGTAAAGGTGCCTTCCTCGAACAGGAAACCGGCAATGTCCGGCTTGCCGGCGGCGTCGATGATGGTCTTCACGATGATCAGGATCGGGACGGCCAGAAGCGCGCCGGTCGTGCCCCACACCCAGCCCCAATAGCTGAGCGAAACAAGGATCAGCAGCGGGTTGATCGTCAGCCGCCGCCCCACCATCAGAGGCGTGAGCACGTTAGCCTCGATCAGATGGATCGCCACGAAGATCACGGCCGGCACCATCGCATACCAGGGATCAGCGAAGGTCATGAGCCCGCCGAGCGCGAGCAGCACCGCCGCCGCCATCGGCCCCAGATAGGGGATGTAATTGAGGATCGCGACAAGGCCGCCCCACATGATCGGGCTGGGCATGTCCACCCACCAGAGCGCAAGCGCGACGAGGAAGCCCATGCCGAGATTGATCGCGGTGATCGTCGCCAGATAGGCCGAGGTTGCGTCCACCATTTCCTGGATGACCCGGGCAGTGGCCATCGCGCTCGAGAAGCTGTGCCGGCTGGTGATCGTCCGACGCCGCATCCGCGTCCAGCCGGACAGGAAGAAATAGATCACCAGCACAGCGAAGAACATCTGGATGATGGCGAAGGGCGCCGATGTGGTGACCAGATCAAGGAGGGAATTCGGCGATTCCACCGTCACCCGCGCAGAATTGCTGGACGATGTCCGCTGGATCGCTGCCACCGTATCGTTGATGAACCGCTCAAGCGTCGAATAGATTTCCAGGATCGGGCCGAGATTGGTTCGCACCCGTGAAATCCTCTCGGGCAACAGCGCGAGCCAATCGGTCGCCGGGACGATGATCGCGGCGATCGCGATGTTCGCACCGGCAAGAAAGGCGAAGACGCAGATCAGCGACGCGAGCTGCGATGGGACGCGCCGACGCTCAAGCCATTCCAGCAGGGGCACCAGGGCGATCGCGATCACCAGAGCGGCCGTCACCGGCAGGAAGAAGGCGGCGCCGGCCTGCAGCGCGAACGGCAGGCCAAGCATGAGGGCGATGCCGAGCATCAGCGCGATAGCCGCCATGAGCCGCTCGCGCCGATAGGCGATAGGCACCATGACCTCAGCGACTTGATCCCTCAGGTCCGCCTGGTTCGAAGTTCTCAGCGATTCGTCTCCCATATCGGGACATCTAGCATGGAGATGGCGGATTTGCGCTTGGATTTCAGTCGTTATGTCACCGTTTCGAAGACAAGATATGGTGTCCGTGCGAGCGACCTCGGGCCATATCATGTTGAGAGGATTAGGTTCCGGTTCCGTCGCAAAATCGTAATAATCATTCGATTCACCCCGTCACGCCACCACTTCGCCGTTGATTCATTGACTCCGCAACGCCTCCGCCAGACATGCGGATTTTGAGATTAACAGGTCGCTTCGGGGCGCCTGGTTTTGTTTCGACTGCCCCGCACCGACAAGACGTGACCGACCAGCCGTGCCGCCGTTGAAGATTATTCGGCACGGACTGGGCGTTTGCGCACGTGGTGGAGCAATGAGTGAATCGTTCGTTTCGGAAGCTGTCGATCGGCGGGTGTGCGGTTTTTGCCGCGCTCGCAGCGGTGGGTCCATCGGGTTCCGGCCTTGTAGCCGAACCGGGCGCACCGGTTGAGATCGCACCGGCTTTGATCACTGCGGCATGGGTCGCCGATCCGGCGATCGCCGCTGATCAAACGCTACTATCGGACGATATTGTTACTTTCTCCCCTGACGCCATCCAGACGACCGAAGCGAATATTCGTTCGGCCACGCTCGATCCCGAATTGGAATGCATGGCGAAAGTCGTTCGCCATGAAGCGGCCAACCAGTCCCGCACGGGCCAGCGGGCCGTCGCCGAAATCATCATGAATCGCGTCCGCTCAAACCTGTTCCCTGATTCGGTTTGCGCCGTCGTCAATCAGCGGGGCCAGTTCTTCGATACCGCCAGCTACAATCCAAGCCGGGATACCAAGCAGTGGCGGACAGCGGTCGAGGTTTCGCGCGAAGTGCTGGGCAACGATGGTGAGAATGTAACCAACGGCGCGCTTTTCTACCACGCGTCCTATCAATCCCCGACCCGCTTCTTCCGCACCCGCCAGCCAGTGATGGCGATGGGCGACCACATTTTCTACCGCTGATTTTCGGCCGGCAGCCCATCGAAGCGCACTGCCTCGGCCTTTTTCCATAAGGAATGTACTTCGGCCCGTGGCGTGCCGAGCCCTAGCGCGTCGGTCGCCGACTGCCATTCGGCCGCCCACCCGGCAAGCCGTGCCTGTGTCGCGCCGGCAGGTTGTTCGTCCACCCAGGACTTGATCGAAAAAGCGTTGGTCACGAGCAGGAACAGGCTGGCGATGAAGATCATCAACGTGGTCCAGCCCAGCGGACGCTTGCCCGCCCCATCCCTGGGCAGGTCCATCGGCGATTCAAACTCTCCATGCCCGGCCATCGCGATCCTCAAAACTGGTAATAGATGAAGGGCGCGACCCCTTCATAGCGCATGCCGTCGACAATCAGGATCGCCGCGCCGGCCATCAGCCCCAGCAGGGGCGCCGGCACGGCGCGCAGACGCATCGCCATGCCCTGCATCAGGCGTGGCGGGCCGAAGTGCATCGACATTCCGAACAGCACCAATCCGACGCCGAGCGGTGTGATCATCGACGCCGCGCCGCGCCACACTCCGATTCCTTCGATGAAGGCGATCGCACCGTCGAAGGTCTCCGCGCGGAAGAAGATCCAGCCGAGCACGACGATATGGAAGGTGA
>CAYLIK010000126.1:0-9349 GCA_964383565.1 uncultured Sphingomonadaceae bacterium | reverse complement strand
CTCGCCGATCCGCGGACTCATCCATTGGTGGCACTGCAGACAGCCGGGGGCAGGAATCGCCTCCGAGAGAAACTGGGTCAGGATCTCGCCCGTGCGTTCGTCCGCGCCGACGAGCGGCGCTGCTTCGATCACGAAGCCGCGCGATGCGCTGTTGTAGAATATCCCGGTCTTGGGATCATAGCTGCGATAGGGCAGCCAATGCGCCAGCATCGGCACGCCAAACTCCGGCCGCTCGGCGTCGGGCCGCTTGGCGTCGCCCAGGATCCCGGACAGCAGGCTCTCGAAGAAGCTCCCCGCCATCTCACTTGTCCTCCGGCACGGCAGCAGGGAAGTTCGCGGCCTTCACCGTCGCGCCGATCGCCGCCGGCGCGGCTGCCGCTCCGGTCTGCGCAACGCCGGCATCCCGGGCATCCTTAGCCGCGCCATTGGCGACCTCCTGATAGTGGGGATCGGCCTTCACGCGCGCGACCGCCGCCGCGCCGGTCGCGCTCATAGGCTGCGGAGCGGGTGCCGAGGCCGCCTTGGCTTCGGGACTGCCGCTCGCCGGTGCATCAGAGGGGGGATGAGGCACCGTCGAAGCGGCAGCCGGCGGAGTATGGCTCAAAGCCGCCGCCGTTCCCGAACCGGATGTCGCTGGCGCCCTGGGAGCGAGACGCGCCCTGACATCCGCTTTGATCGCACTGACCGGATCGGGGGCCGGATCAGGCTTGCGCGCCCGGGCAGCCGCAACGGCCGCCGGGTCCGGTCCGTTCGGATCGCTGTCGGCGAAGCCTGTCAGCGGCGGATCGATGCGGTCGACCGCATCACCAAGCGATTCCTGGATGTCTGGTGCCACCGCCGACGCCCGCGCCGGCATGGACGCCTGCATCAGAGCCTGCTGCCGCCATTCCCCGCTCGCGACGACCGCATGGACCGCACTGGCCTCGTGGAGCCGGCCACGCACGTCGATATAGGGCTGAAAGACGATCCGCAGCACCTTCTCTTGGCTGCGTCCGGCATCGGTCGAGGCAAGGCGCGCGGATTGGCCCATCGCCACGCGATTGGTTTTCCCGCGCATCGGCTGCCGCATATTGCCGGTGGGCAGAGCATCGCCGTCCGAAGGGTCCGCCGAGATGAGCGCAAGCGCCCTGTCGTCGATCGTCGAACTCGGCGCGCAGATGCCGTCGGGCGCCGCGCAGGAAAAGCTGCCGCGCACATTGCCGCCGAAACTGGCGCAGCCATTGAGCGCCAGGAGACTGGTCAACCCGAGCACACCCGGCAGCCACAGACGACGGCGGCCGCCGCCATGCCCAACCAAGGACCGCCGGATCACGACTGGCCTCCCTTGAGCCAATTCTCGAGGAAGGCGCGCGGCCGGTAGCCCTCGATCACCGCACCGTCGCCGCGCACGATGACCGGCGTGCCGCTGAGACCATGGCGGTGGGCGAAGGCCTCGTTCGCATCGAGCCCCGAGGTGTTGCAGGAAGGTCCTGCCTTGATTTCCTCTCCGGCATAGGCTGCATGCAGCGCGGCCTCCCGGTTCCTGGCGCAGTAGACGCGGTCGGCGACATCGCGGCTTCCGAGCACCGAGATCGGCCGTTCGACGACCCGCACGTTCATGTCCTTCAGGACACTGGTGAGCGCCCGGCAATAGCCACAGCGGAAATCGGTGAAGACCGTGATCGTCTGGCCCGAAGGATTGCCCCAGACGATCGCACCGTCTCGGGGCAGCTCGGCGAGCGAGAGCTTCTGCGGCGTCGCAGGGCGGACTGGCTTCTCCACCCGGCCCGGCGTTGCCGCAGCGAGCTGTGAAGTATCGTCTTCGCCGCCCGCATTTGCCGCCGCATTGGCCTTCGCGGCTGCGCCGACGAGCATGTCGGGGTTCATCTCGAGCAGACGGGCGGCCGTGATGTCCTGCCGGGTCTGCATGTCATAGACGCGGCCGATGACGAGGAAACGCGCGCCCGTATCGACGTAGAACAGGTTGGCGCCCGCGGTAATCTCGCAAAGGCCGCTGATCTTGCCGCAATCGATAGCGGTGACCGGTGTCTTGGGCAGCCGCGTCTTTAGGAGCAACCGGACCCGGTCTTCCGGGCTGTTCGTGTCGGCCGCGAGCGCGATGCCGGCGACGCTCAGCCCGAGGAGCGTGGTGAGGACGAGGCGCGACGGGCGGCCCAGCGCGCGCAGACGATCAATTGCGAACATAGACACCCTCCAGGAAGACAATCTCAACATCGATGCCGGTCGGCATCTCAATCACGGGCTGGTATTGCTCGGCGCGTTCGATCAGATATTTGGAGACCATGTCGCCAGTCTGGGCGACGCCCTCGCCGAAACCGCCCTCGAGGATGTCGCCCGTCGAGAGCTTCTGGCGCTGGCCGTTGGTCGTGATGTTGGTGCCCTGGAAGACCGAGTTGGCATTCGCCGAGAAGCCACGGCCGAAGCCGCCAGCAAGGCCCGCCAGGAAGGCCTGGGTCACGAGCGAGCCTTCGCGGGACACCACCCGGCCACGCACGCCCGTCTTACCCCCGAAGGCGATGAAGCCCTTGACCTCGGAGACCGCGTAGCGGCCGCCGGGCTGCGGGCAGGTCATCTTCTGAAGCTTGACGTAGACCTTCTCGCTCGAGAGGTCGCCGCGCGCCGCGCCGTTGATGAGGCAGCCCTCTATCTTGGTCGTGAGCAGGCGGCCGTTCTGGTAGACCGAGCGCGCCGGACCCGTCACACGCAGCACGACGGGCAAGGGATCGCTCTGGCTGTTGACCCCCGCGCTCGCATCCACGCCCACGATCACCTTCGCACGCGCGAAGCTGTTGGGCGGCAGATAGTTGACGCTGTCGGTATAGACCGTGTTGCCCTTGGCAATGCGGGAGGCGTTGCCGCTATCCGTCGTCGTGAAGTTGACGAGCTTCACTTCCGCGGCCGAAGCGATCGGAGCCGCCGCTTGCGTTCCGCCCTGCGCGCCCGGTCGCTGATAGGCCTGCGGACCATAGGGCCCGTACATTGCGGCCGGGCCGGGCGCCGGTGCTGCGGCAGTCCGGCGATCAGCGACCTGCCGGCGAAGTTGCTCGTTTTCGGCCTGGTAGGCGGACAGGACCCGCTGGCCATCGGCCTGCATCGCCTGATTCTGGCCCTTCAGCGCCTCGACCTGCGCGGTCAGCGCCTCGAGCCGGCTATTCTGCCCGTCGATCGACTTGAGTTGGTTTTCTGTCGACTGAAAGCGGTTCTCCGAAAGCGCCATCCATTCCTGCTGGGAGAGGTTGCGGTTGACGAGATCCTTGGTGGAGACGTCGACCTCGCTGACGCCGTCGTCGGTCTCCTTCGATTTGTCGCCGTCGCCGCCGAAGATCCAGAAGGACGAAAGGACCAGGCCCACGCCCGCGACGCCGGCGAGGAGCAGACGCTGGCGGCGGCGGACTGCGTCATTGGCACCGAGATCGCCCGACAGCGGGGAAACTCCCTCTTCGGTGCCGCCCTCGCTGCCGCCGTCGAGAGGACGGCGACTGCGCTTCAGGAAATCGGAAAGAGCCATATCCTCACCTTCCCGTAGGAGTATTTTGGCCAGCCAAGGGGCTCGGACCATTTTGCGAGACGAGGTAGGCCGTGGTGACCTTGCCCGGTGCGAGCTTGGTGTCGGCGATCGAGACGGCGAGCGCGCTCGAAGGAGCGACCATGCTTGTGGTAAGCTCGACGCTCTGGTCACCCTTGTTCTCGATCCGAAGCACCCGGCCGGTCAGCTCGGAACCCCGATATTCGGCGATCATCTGGACCTTGAGAGTGCCAACATAGACGGGGCGCAGGGTGCGCTGGCGCATCTCGTAGCCATCGGCGACGGCATTCGAATACATGGCCTGGACAAGCTCGACGGCGGCATCCTGGGGTCCCAGCTGATTGGCGGGACCATTCTCGGCCGCCTTTTCGTTGGCGATCGCAGGGTTCGAAACAAAGACCTGGGCGGCCTGGTCCCCGCTGATTCGGCACACGAACTTGTAGACGTAGCCGCGCTTGCTGGTCGCGAAGAAGGAAAGCGCGGGTCGGCCAAACCCGTCTGGCACAGACAGGTAGATGTCACCGCGGACCGGCTCGTTAACGACCGAGAAGTCGTCCTGCGGATTGCCGGTCGAGATCTTCGACACGCTCGCGAACTCGTCCTCGACGAGGCTGATGCGGGTCAGATCCTTGGCCGACGCGGTGCAATCAACCTGCGCGCTGTCGCTCGCCATGATCGTCTGATCGGCGAAGGCCGGCTCGGCGATGAGGAAGACCGCCAGGGCGACGAGGCTTGCGCCGATGAAGCGGCTCGCGTGGCAAGTCACGCGCGAGAGGAAGGCAGTGCCGAGCGCGGCACTCCCGATAGCATAGACCGGCATCATGATGAGCTCCCCTGTTGGTCTTTCGCGGAGCCGGTCTTCACCATCCCGAAGCCCACCAGCTTCAGCGACAGGCCGGAATATTCCCAGTCGTAGCGGAAGGTGCGGTTCTCGCTGGAGATGACCTTGTTGCCGACGATCGTGTGCAGTTCGCCGGTCACCTCCGAGCGGAGGTTCCTGGTGTCGATCTCCATCTTCTGGATGGTGAAGAACTGCGAGATCGAGGAGCCGCGCTGCTCGCTGACGATCTTGAGCAGGTCGGCCTTGATCTTGCCCTGCGTGCGCGGGCTCGCAATGTCGAGCACCGCATTCATCCAGTATTCGAGGTTCTGCGGGCTGCGATCGAGCGTCAGCACGACCGTGTCGCGCGTGATCATCTCCAGATATTCGCGGCTGACGCCGGCAGAGCTGACCGTCAGCGGAGAACGCAGCACTGGTTGCAGCACCACCTCGCGGTCGCGCGACAGGCTGACCGTGCAGAGCAGCAGGGTGATCACGGCGAGCGCCACCGCGGCGACGGCCAGAATGTTGCGCTGGCGCAGGATCCGCTGGCTGTTCGTATGGCTGTAGGAAAGTTCCATATCACCCCGCCATCAGTCGAAGATATGAGGGTGGCGTGGCTCTCAGGCCGGTGAAGCCGGCCGGAAGATGCCAATAGGCCAGGTGAAGCAGCCAGGACGTCGCCCGGCCTGCCTTAGCTTTTCTGAGACCCCACCAGCCCGCCCCCGAAAGAAGCATGCCGATAAGGATGTGCTGAGACAGGATCCCCCAGACGAATGGGATAACCATCGCCAGGAACTCATCCAGCGTCCACAGCCCGATCAGCTCGGGATCGTCGAGATGAGTTGGAATGACGTACTTGTCTGCGGCCATTGCACCACCCCCTCCTGGACCTGGGCGGAGCTGCTACTCCGCACAGGCCTGGGATCGGTTCAGATCGTCGCGGTCACGGTGGACGTGACGATCGGCACGCCGGTTCCGGCACCGACGCCGACGCCGACCGGGATCGCGATCTGCCCCATCGAGAAGCGACCCGAAGCGAGGGCGACCACGCCGCCGGCGAGGCTGAGCACCGTGATGATCTTGCCGCCGGATCCCTCGAGGAAGTCGGTGAACTTAGTGAGCGCGGTGTTGAACGTCGTGTCGGCGCCGGCGAAGGCGGGACCGGCGAAGAAGAGAAAAGCGAACAGGAGTACGGCGAGGGCGAGGATCGCCAGCTCCGCGTGTCCGCTCTTTTGGAGGACAGACTGCATGTGGATTTCCTTCGATTGGAGACGCGACGGAACCGCGCCCAAACAAAGCTGGCCAATCACATCGCCGCACCGCAACGACGTATGGGATCAGCCCCCTCCCGAATCGGGAAAATTTTCGATCATGTTCGATGTCGGTGATGAAAATGGGGCACCGTGTCCCGGTGATCAGGGCATCCTGCCCCGTCATATGGGGCAAATTGGCCGGGTTGACGGGGCGTTATGCCCTGCAATTGCGGACAGGCTTCATTCGCGGTAGATTCGCGGCGCAAGACTCGTCAGATATTAACCATTGCCTGTTCATAATCCCGGCAAGGCAACCGACCATCGATCGGGCTCTAATGGATGAGGGCAGTTCAGGACGTGGGCACTATGGGCGCTGACTCACGAGACTTTACACTGGATATCTCCGAACGCTTCTTTCATCTCACGACTGAGAGCCTTCGCCTTCATTCTAATAGTACTAAGTGCTATCAGACGCTCGAAAATCTCGTGAACAGCCGCGTTCCAGGAATAGAAAAGATAGATGATGAGGATGCGGAGAACCTAAAGCGCCATCTGGTGGCTGTCCCTACAGGCGGAAGCATTCAGATCCATTTAGAGATTACGGAGACGAGTGCCAAAAATCTTGAGAGAATAAAAGAATTGCTCGAAACAAGACTCGAAACCAACATTTCTGTTGGGGACGCTCTTTCTGCCCTTTTATTCAACTATATAGTCGAGCAGCGGGCAGCTCGCGTGATTTCCAAGCTCCAGTTGGACGAGTTCGATCAACCTCGCGAGACCGGCCCATTCAAGGGGTCCCGGCACTAACAAGCGCGGTCACCAATGCGTTAGCCTTTCGGTTCGGACAAATCTGGTCGAAACCACGCTTGCATTGGCTTTTCTGCTATGATTGTCTTCCCCATCCGAACGGCATTGGGGGATCGATATGACATCTCTTGCCAAGTTAGGGGCGTAAGTTGTGGAGCTCGCCCAAGGCGACGAGCTGCAGAGGGACTATGTGCCTCTGATCCTGCGGGCGATGGCTTGCAAGAAAGCAACTCAACGCAAACTCGCCCACCTGACCGGTATCAGCAAATCGAGGCTGGGCGTTTTGCTGCACAGCAAGCCCGAAAAACGCGTCACCATGACGCTTCCTGAATTTGAAACAATATTGCACGCGCTCGGCATGAATCTAGTGCACGCATATGTGTGCCTGAAAACCTTCAAAGGTCTCGATGAATATTATCAGAAATGTTATTCGACGGCTGTCTTCATGCTCTGCGACATATGCGTGCGCGCGCCTGAGCGAATGATTGATGTGCTCGAGGAATTGGGTGGCTTCGATGGAACCGAGATCAGGCTGGCCTGGAGCCCGTCGCTCCAAAACGCATTGATCAAGAAGGTGACCGAGGAGGTCCAAGCTATTCATGAGCGCAGAAATCGCCTCACCCATGGCGACGATTTCGACCTCTAGCCGAACTGTTCGTGGACATGGATCAGCAAACCATGCGGCTAGAATGTCGAGACGGACGCCTTCCTTCCGATTGTTGGGCGCAGCTGCGTGTTAGGGCCGGCTGTCGTCGAAATGATTGTCGCCTGGCGCCCGATCCCGCTCAATCGCGACCAGTTGAGCAGAACATTGTCCACATAGGCTTGCGTTTCAGGGATCTGCGGGACCAGGCCATTCCGAATCCGCCCCGGTCCTGCATTGTAGGCGGCGAGCGCGAGATGATAGTGGCCGAAACGGTCGAGCTGCTGGCGCAGATATTTCGCGCCCCCGCGCAGGTTCTCATTGATGCTGTAACGGTTGACGCCCAGTGCAACTGCCGTGTCGGGCATCAACTGTGTGAGCCCGAATGCGTTCTTGCGCGAGAAAGCGTCGGGCCGATACCGGCTTTCCCGGATGATCATGGCATCGAACAGGCCAACCGGAATGCCATATTGGCATGCGATGTTGCTCATCATGTCGTAGTAACTAGCCCGGCGCATCTCGGCATCGGACGTCAGAAATCCGGTCGGCCGGTAACCCGGCGAAGAGCAGCCAGGCACATAATGATAAGCCGCCGACGCGAACATGGCGCCGCCTCGCATCCAGAGCGGGACAGGCACGCTGGATGCAGGCGGGAGCTGTGCTTCGACCGCCATCGCGCCCAACTGCGCGACGCCCACATGGGCGAACGGATCTTCGGCATCGGCAGGCGCCGACCGGGGATTTGTGTCCATGAAATTGTTCGCCATCTGGAATTCCACCCATTGCCGACTGAGGTCATGCACCCGAAAGTCCCCAACCGGCGGCAACAGTGTCGCATCTGGCAGATCCCGAACTGGCGCAGCCGGCGCCGCGACGTCTTGCTTCACCGGGGCGCCCATCGCGATGAGCTGGACGCTTCGGACCGCGTGTTCAGGCCTCGAGACGGCGGGCGCTTCGACGGAACAGATCAGGCCGACGGTGGCGACACCCAAGAAAAAAGCACGCATGACGACCTCCCCATTCTTGAACCGAGGAAAATGGACGCCAGCCGAGTCCATCTTGTCAATCCGCCCCGAGACACTCTGACGGCCGGCCGCACAGCTCTTGCGAGAGCGAAATGTGGCTGATCGCGCGATACAGCAATGGCTGCGGAAAGGGCCGAATTCCTCTTCCAGAGGCCGTTCGGAATGCCCTGGTTCGCTGGTACATCGGCCAAGGTGCCCGGGCCGATGAAGAAGCGGGGATCATGCTCGTCCAGCAAGCGCGCATCGGCGAAAAGTGGATCGCCTGTGACTGCTTGCCGCCAGGTGAACCGCCGCCCATCCTGACTCCCGCCTTCCTCTCGGAAGCTGAAACCTACTACCTGCGGCGTCTTACGAGCACTGATCGGCCCGAGCATCAACCCGATTGCCCGTTTTTCCGCGAACAGGCAACAAACCGCATCACCGAAGTGTGGACACAGGAAAGCCCTGCGGAACCGCCCGCCGGCTATTTCGAGGTTCTGCGCCCCGCGCCCGAGAAGCTTGCCCAACGTCCCGAGGAGGACAGCACCGATGATCGTACCCGTCAGGCATCGATCCCGCGCCTGGCGCGGTTGCTTTGGCGGCTTCTTGCTCTTTCCGGCTTGAATCGTTGCCTGCCTCCATCGTTCGATACGGCCGAGCGTTCCATCAAAACCGAATTCCGCGTGCTCTCCGTTGCGGCCGGAAAAGTCGAAATCGCGCCAGGCATTGAACTGGGTCGCGCGTTCTGGACGCATGCTCAGGCGCTACACAGCCGACGCATGTACGCGCGTCTGCGTGAACTTGCCCGAGGCTGGCCCCGCGGCCATGCTCCGCAGGCGTTCCTGGCCCTATTTGCTCAGGATGTCCGCGGCTCCACCATATATGTGCCGGGAAGCGATCCGGTTGTCCTCGCCAATCGCGTCCAATCGCCGTCGATCCGTGGAAACCAGATCAAGGGGCCTTACCTGACGATCGTCGTTGCTGGGGAATATCCTGAAGCCCATGGGTATGCGCCGCTCCGTGCCTACGCCCAGCCTATTTTCTCAGGGAAACGCTTCGTTCCGGTAGATTCCGAATTTGAACGCGCAGTGCTCCGCGAATTGATCAAACTCCAATGGACGTTCGATCGCATCGGAATCGACCTCACCATTGAGAAACCGGTTTTCGACACACTTACGCCGATCGGCGCCTGCCGGCCTGACTTCATCCTGGAACTGCGCTCTCGCGAAACCGGCGAGATCAGGTCGATCATCGTGGAAGCCATGGGATCAACTGATGAGACGTATCTAGACG
>CAYLIK010000125.1:0-9353 GCA_964383565.1 uncultured Sphingomonadaceae bacterium | reverse complement strand
ATGGGTGTAGGTTCCGACTGCCGGCGTGCGGCGGCGCGGATCATGACGAGCTGTCTGTCCGTCGTCGGGACATTTGGCGCAGATGGTTGCGCAGAGAAGAGGAGATCGGGCCTCGTCTGGGGTTGATGTTTAGGCGGCGAGCTTGCGGTGAAGCAAGCGTCGCTGTTCGATGGTCTTTCGCTTGATGCGTTTCCTCCGTTCGATAATGGCGGCGGCCCTGCCGAAATAGGCGTCGGCCGGTGTCACGTTGTCGAGGCTCTCGTGATAGCGGCGATGGTTATAATGCTCGACGAAGGCCTCGACCTGCCGTTCGAGATCGCCAGGCAGGAAGTAGTGCTCCAGCAGGATGCGGTTTTTCAGGGTCTGGTGCCAGCGCTCGATCTTGCCCTGGGTCTGGGGATGTAGCGGAGCGCCGCGAACATGGCTCATGTCATGGGCTTTGATCCAGTCGGCGAGTTCGCCGGCGATGTAGCTCGGTCCGTTGTCGCTGAGCAGCTTTGGTTTGTGCCTGACGGTGGCGTGGTCGCAGCCTGAGGCTTCGAGCGCGAGTTGCAGCGTGTCGATCACGTCCTCGGCCCGCATCGTGGTGCACAGCTTCCAGGCGATGATGTAGCGCGAGAAATCGTCGAGCACGGTGGAGAGGTACATCCATCCCCAGCCGATGATCTTGAAGTAGGTGAAATCGGTCTGCCACATCTCGTTCGGGCGGCTGGTCTTGCGATGGAACTCGTCGGCCGCCTTGACCACGACGAAGGCCGGGCTGGTGATCAGGTCATGCGCCTTGAGCAGGCGGTAGACCGTTGATTCCGAGACGAAATAGTCCTTCTCATCGGTGAAGCGCACCGCCAGTTCGCGGGGCGACAGATCGGACTGCTCCAGTGCCATCTCGACGATCTGGTCCTGAATGGCGCCGGGGAGGCGGTTCCAGACCCGGCTCGGCGCGGAAGGACGATCCTCCAGCGCCTCGGGGCCGCCTTCGAGATAGCGATCATACCATCGGTAGAAGGTCCGCCGCGCGACGCCCAACTGGTCGAGGGTCCGCTTCGCCGGCAGGTGCGACTGCTCGACGATGCGGATGATCTCCAGCTTCTCGGATCCCGGATACCTCATTCGGGGTCTCCCCCATCCGCGATCATGCTTTTTTTCAGCAGCCGGTTTTCGAGCGTGAGGTCGGCGACGGCCTCCTTCAGGGCACGCGCCTCACGGCGCAGATCCTGTACCTCGCCGCTCGTCGCGGCACGGGCGGTGTCGCCCGCCAGCCGACGCTTCCCGGCCTCCATGAACTCCTTTGACCAAGTATAATACAAGCCCTGGGCAATGCCCTCCTTGCGGCACAGCTCCGCGATGCTGTCATCGCCGCGCAAGCCCTCCAGAACCACGCGGATCTTGTCCTCCGCCGAGAAATGCCGGCGTGTCGCGCGCCGGATATCCTTCACCACCTGTTCGGCCGACGCCTTGGGTTTGCGGGCCGATTTTACGCTTGAGGATTTGGGCTTCATCTTCGTTCCTTCGTCACTACGACGAAGCCCAAATCCTCCTTACATCACAACCTCAAATCTGTGCCATTGGCGCTGACGGCGGACAGACCGCAGTGACCATGTCACCGCCTGCGGCCCGCACCATTTCAACAGTTTCCTGATCGGCCTCCGCCTTCAGGTCACAACCGACGATACGTGCACCCTCCTTTGCGAAGAGCACTGCAGCGGCACGGCCCTGTCCGCCTCCGGTGCCAGTAATGAGCGCTACCTTCCCCGCCAGGCGGCCGCTCATGACCTGGGACTGTCGTACAAATGGGCCTTCTCAGGCATGCGGCGGATATCAATTCCGCTTTCGAGGGTCGGACTTTTCCATTTGTTAACGGCGTTGTCGACTTCGCACATCGCGAGCGCGGCGTTTGCTAGTGGCTGATCGGCCTCAGGTATCTCCGCGATCGGGAACTGGTTGAGATATTCGATAATCTCTTCGAGGCGCGGCATCATCGCATCGTAAAATGCTTGAATCTCGTCCATAGTGCTGTTCGCGCGCTTGACCATTCGCTCATGCGACGTCGGCAGCCCCCAGGCAGGCAAGAACGGATCGATGTCGGTTGTCAAAGGACGGGAAATGCTGCTGCTCACGCTGCCACCTCCGCCTCGGCCTTTTGCCCCGTTGCCCGCATCAGAGCTTTGGTGAAGGCACGCAGCGCCACCTCCTGCGCGCTAAAGTTGATCTCAGTGATCGCGCCCGACTTGAAATTGGCGTGAATGCCCTCGGCGGTGGACAGATCTTCACTGACCACGTCGCGCATCTGGATACGGCCTTGTTCCGAGCTGAACATCTCCCCAAAATTGGTGATCTTGTTAGTATGGTAGAAATCGACCTCCCAGATACATTCATCGGCTGATATTGGCGTGGTGCGCTGAATGTAAAGCTGCCCCTTCTGCACGAACATGACAACGTTGGGGAACAGCAAGTAGTTGTCGAACACCCAGAGCGGATGTTCCGTCCGTAGCACTCCTTCGCCACCGTCGGCTTCAAATCGCTTTTCGGGCTTAGTGTAGGGCGACGTCGCGCCGAATCTGGCTGATAGCGTTGCGACAGGCGTATGCAGGCCCGCGGTGGGGTCCGGCCCTAGATAGACGCCCACGCCACCAGGCACGCCGACACTGTCCGGAAACGCATACGGCCGACAGCAGTCGGAGGGAATGCTGCCTCCGATGGTATTGCGATGGTTTTGGTCAACATGATAGCCCTCAACCTGCGCATCGATGTGAAACTTCCAGTTGGCCTTAAAACTAGAGCTCCACCCATAACTCCAAGACCACTTCGGGTTAGCGAGATATCTATCGAATGCGTCGCCAAGCTGCGCGAAATACTCGTGCAACGAATGGACCGGGCTAGGATCCAGATTGATGAAGACGAACCCCCCCCAGACGTCAACCGATACTGGACGGAGCTTCTCATCATCAAGATTCAGGGACCCGAACGTCTCCTGAGCCGGGACGTTGAGCAGCTTGCCGTCGAAGCCATAGGCCCAGCCGTGAAAAGGGCAGACCAGTCCGCCGCGAGCCTTGCCGCACGGGGCGTTGACGATCCGCGCACCTCGGTGCGAGCAGGCATTGTGAAAGGCGCGTAGTACAGCGTCTTTGCCGCGCACGATGATGACCGACGCGCTCAGCGGCTCAACCTGATGGAGCACATAGTCGCCCGGGTTTCGAACGTCACTCTCGCGACCTACCATCAGCCAGCTTTTGGCGAAGATATGCCTCTTCTCGAGCTCGAAAAACTCCGGCGAGATATAATGATCTACAGGAGTCTTCTCGGTGCCAAGCTCGTGGCTCCCCATCGGCGGTAGTTCTAGTCTTTCCAGGACGCCCATCATCGATTCTCCGTGGCCCGAGTTTCCGGGATCTGATTAAGGCGCTCAAAAGAATCGGCGCCACTTGCTCAAGTTAAGTGCATCATCGGCGCGTGTCAACGCTTATCTCGAGATATGACATTTCCTCGAGAGAGTTTGGAGCATAGCGGAGCGGTGGCAGCCGAAAGGGCAACAGCTGAGGTAGAACCCGCCGCCTTGGCCGAAATTCTGCTCGTCAACGCGCTCCCGCCGCTGCGGATCTCAGACCGCTATGCCGATCTGGTGAAGCCGACTGGCATGGTGGCTTTGATGTCGTCCAGCCTTGGAAGCATCACCCTTCAAGGCGGAGGGGCTACGAGGCGTATCAAACCAGCAAGGCCAAGCTCAACATGGGGTTGGGCAGCATTGCGGCGCGACGCGTCGAAAGACGGACATGGCTGGGGGTCGATCCCGGCCGGGCGCAGACCGGTATGAGCGGGCTCCATGCGACGCCACCATCGAGCACAACATCCCCAAGCTCACCGCCATTCTGGAGAAGCGCCAGCGTTCAAGCGGCGCGACCTTCGTCAACTACGCGAACGAGGAGCGCTCGTGATGACGATCGGGACGGTAGAGCAGCCAAGGCTTCGAAGAAAAGCCGGCCCGGACGCCCCGGGCGTCGAGGAAGTGCGAATTCCCAGCACAGGGCAACGCGCGGCGAGACGTGCCGGCCGGGCTCTTCCTAAGATGCTGATTTTAAGTTTAGCAGCGCGTCATCGCACGCTAAAAAGACGCCAGGAGGCCCCTGTGACTGCCAGTCAGGTCAAGGTCATCAGCGGTCTGCAAGCCACAGCTTTCTTGGTAAGGTCCTCTAAGTCCGCCGTCTAGAAGCAGTGCTCGCATTCTGAAGGCGAGAGGACCGGTTGCTCTAGGCTCGCGCTTCTCCGCCGCGCGAGCGGGCACCATGTGTCGCCCGCTCGTCACTCTGACAAAATGTTCAACGAAGCGGCATGATAGCAGACGTCACCACGGGTATCATATTCACAATCTGCTGGAGGATCACAAGCGGGGTACGCTTTGTGTAGGTCCTCGCCGTTTCACTTGATGTGACCGTATGGCCGAGCAGGTCAGCCCGACGTTCCTCGGATACACCTGCAACGGCAAGCTCGGTCGCTACGAAGTGGCGGATGGAGTGCATGTCTTTGCCTTCAGGCACGAGGCCTGCTCTCTCGAACCCTCGCCACCACTTTTTGTAGAAGATGTCGCCGAATTTGCCGGGCTGCGCTCCCAGCTCCGGAAAAAGGGCGGCCGCTCCCGCGCTACGCAGGTGGTCGACATAGCTCAGGAATCCCAGTCGGAGGGCCTCGTCGGCCAGCGGCACGTCGCGCACCGACGACTCGGTTTTTACGCGCCCGGCCTCGGTTCTCCGGACACGCAGCACCCAAATGCCGTCGATCAGCTCTATGTCCGAGACCATCGCCTTTGCGACCTCCTCGCGTCGGCAGCCAGTGTAAACCAGAAGAAGTGGTATCCAGTAAGCGCTGTCGTGCCAGATGCGACGGCGCTCGATCTGCGGCTGCTCGAGCGGCGCGACATCGTACCGTGCACCGACGGCGACGAGGCCAAGCTGCTTCAGCGGCAGGGCGACGCGCACGAGCTGGCGTTCTTGGAGAAGCTCCGGTCAGACGGACGGAGAATCGTAGAGATCCCGAAGGTAGGGTTGACGCTTGAGGCGTCGGTCACCCTGACGAACGAGGCGATAGCTGACGGTCCGGACTGTCCGTCGTCAGAACATTCGGCACAACTCGCGGCGTAGATTAGCGGAGTGCGGACCTCGTCAGGGGGTTGATGTTAGGCGGCGAATTTGCGGTGCTGCAAGCGCCGATGTTCGATGGTCTGTCGCTTGATCCTTTCGCGCAGTTTGATGATTGCCGGAGCCCTGCCGAAGTAGGCGTCGGCAGGCGTCACGTTGGCCAGGCTCTCGTGGTATCGCTGGTGATTGTAGTGCTCGACGAAGGCCTCGATGTGGGCTTCGAGGTCGCCGGGCAGGAAGTAGTTTTCCAGCAAGATGCGGTTTTTCAGGGTCTGGTGCCAGCGCTCGATCTTGCCCTGGGTTTGGGGATGACACGGGGCGCCGCGGACATGGCTCATTTTCCGGGCCTCGATGTATTCCGCCAGCTCACCCGCGATGTAGCTGGGGCCATTATCGCTGAGTAGCCGGGGTTTGTGCAGCACCGTGGCGCTGTCGCAACCAGAAGCCGCCAGGGCGAGGTCCAGCGTGTCGGTGACGTCCTCGGCTCGCATGTTGGTGCACAGCTTCCAGGCGATGATGTAGCGCGAGAAGTCGTCGAGCACGGTCGACAGATAGCGAAACTGGAGGTTATCCGTGAAACACCGGGTAGCAGCGAAAGTACTTCTCGGTGAAATCGCTCATAATCATCGATGCCGGAGATCTGAATTCGCAGAAAATAATCCCCCTCTCCCGTCATGAGGTACCACTCTCGGATTTCAGGATGATCGTGCAGCGCCGCTTCAAACCGAGTAAGGCATTCCTTGGTCTGTTGCACCAAAACGACCTGGACCATAGCCGTCGTTCCCTCTTCGGGCATCGAGCCTCCCAAAAGGGCGGTATATCCGCGGATCGTCCCGTTCTGCTCGAGGATACGCACACGCCGGAGACAGGCAGATGGCGATAGCCCGACGACCTCTCCTAAAGCATGATTGGTGATCCGGGCATTCAACCGGAGTTGTGTAAGAATCTTCCTATCGAACTCGTCCAGACCAGCCATCACGTTTCCATCACTCCTTCACCGAATCCGCTATTAAATCACTAAAAACGCCAGGTTCGCGCACGGTTTGATCATTAATTCGTCGATTTGAACGATATGCTCTTCCAGAGAGGAGCGCAAATGGCTCGGAGGACATGTCCAAGCGCCGGCAGTCGATTGACGATCGACCTGGACGCTTTGCGCGAGAATTATGCGACGGTGTCGCACAGGATTGCGCCAGCGATGTGCGGTGCGGTCGTCAAGGCCAATGCTTATGGATTGGGTGCCTTGCCGGTTGTGGGCGCCCTGCGCCGTGCCGGCTGCACCCGGTTTTTCACCGCCCATTTGGCAGAAGCACTCGACCTTGCTCCCGCGCTTGATCCGACATGCCATGTCTTCATTCTCAATGGACTTGATCCGGATTGCGAACCGCTCTGCGCTGAGCATGGTTTCTTGCCGGTCCTAAATTCCCTTGCGCAGGTCGAGCGGTGGCGGGCGCTCGCTATCGCTCAGCGACGGCGCCTTCCAGCGGCTTTGCAGGTCGATAGCGGTATGTCACGGCTCGGACTTAGCCCCATTGAGGCCGCGACGCTGAGCGAAACTTCGGTGCGCGATGATGTCGATCTACGCCTGATAATGACCCATCTCGCCTGTGCCGACGAGCCGGACCGGAGCGAAAATAGAGGGCAGCTCGAGCGCTTTGAAGGAATTGCGCGCCGATTCCCGGGCGTCGCGGCCTCCATTGCCAATAGCGGCGGCGTATTCCTGACGCGCGATTTTCACATGGACATCGTTCGATGCGGAATTGCGCTCTTCGGAATAGCCACCTCTTCGTCACAGTCATGTGTGCTCCGATCGGTCGTCCGGCTCGATGCCCGCGTCGTTCAGATCCGTTTGATCGATGCCGGCAGCGGCATTGGTTACGGTCTGGATCATGTCGCTCGACGGCCGATGCGGATCGCTACCATCGGCATCGGCTATGCCGATGGCGTGCCTCGCAGATTCTCGGAGCGGGGTGGCGCATGGTATCAAAATCACTGGCTTCCCATCGTGGGGCGGATCTCGATGGACAGCTTGACGCTCGATGCCTCAAATCTGCCCGACGACCTCCTGCATGACGGGGCGTTTGTCGAATTTATCGGGTCAGCCCAGCCGATCGAAGTCATCGCCGAGTCTGCGGATACCATTCCCTATGAAATTCTCACCGGCTTCGGCCGGCGGCATGAACGCCTCTATCTCGAGAACAATCACATGGAACGTTATGGCGCGGGAGCATGGTCATGAAGGTCGCCGTCCTGGGCTCGGGGGTCATCGGCGTCACCTCCGCCTACTATCTGCATCGAGCGGGGCATGAGGTCGTCGTCATCGATCGACAACCCGGCCCCGCTCTGGAGACGAGTTTCGCCAACGCCGGCGAGGTGTCGCCTGGCTATGCATCACCGTGGGCGGCCCCGGGCATCCCTTTGAAGGCGATGCGCTGGCTGCTGATGCGCCATGCGCCGCTCGTCCTGCGTCCACGCTTCGACCCGGCAATGGCGCGCTGGCTCTTTGCCATGCTGCGCAACTGTAACGCCCGCAGCTACGCCGTGAACAAGGCGCGCATGGTACGGCTTGCTGAATTCAGTCGGGATCAGCTCGCCGACCTGCGAACAGCACTCGCTCTTTCTTACGACCACCGCACTCAAGGCACCCTGCAGCTATTCCGATCTCAGCATCAGGTAGAGGCCAGCTCGAAGGACGTGGAGGTTCTCAAACGCTATGGCATCCCTTATCAATGCCTGGACAGTGATGGTTGCGTTGATTTCGAGCCCGGTCTTAGCGCATCGCGCGACCGCTTCGTCGGCGGACTACGGTTGCCAAGCGATGAAACCGGCGACTGCCATCTTTTCACGACCAGACTAGCCGAACTCCTCGCGCGTCAAGGGGTCGAGTTCCGCTACAATACAACGATACACAAACTGCATGTCGAGCGCGGGCGCATTGCTCAAGTGGTGTCGGATCAAGGTCCTATCACCGCCGATCGCTATGTCGTCGCACTGGCGGCCTACGCTCCAGCCCTGCTTCGGCCTCTTGGCATTCGTCTCCCCATCTATCCGGTCAAGGGCTATTCGATCACGGCGGCCATCGCCGACAGCTTTCGCGCGCCTGTGTCCACGCTCCTCGACGAAACCTATAAGGTTGCGATCACCCGGTTGGGCGATCGCATCCGGGTGGGCGGAATGGCCGAAATCTCCGGCTTCTCGCATGACCTGCCCGAGCGCCGTCGCACTACGTTGGTCCATTGTCTGTCCGACCTGTTTCCGGGAGCCGCGCGGCTTGACGATCTATCCTTTTGGTCAGGCTTGCGTCCCATGACACCAGACGGTCCGCCGATCATCGGACCGACCCAGTTCCCCAATCTCTTTCTCAACGTGGGTCACGGTACGCTTGGATGGACCATGGCCTGTGGTTCGGGCCATTTGATCGGCAGCCTCATAGGCGGTGAAGCGCCAGCCATCGAAGCCCGTGATCTTGCCCTGTCCCGGTATCACCAGTCCTGAACGACAAGGAGTTTATCATGACCATCAGCTATTTGAGCACCAACCCACGCATGAGCCAGGCCACCATCCATGCCGGCGTCGTGTATCTTTCGGGCCAGATCGGCGCACCTGGCAAGGATATCGCGGCACAAACCCGAGCGGTTCTGACAGCGATCGACAGCCTGCTGGAGGAGGCCGGCTCGGACCGCGGTCATTTGCTCCAGGCAACGATCTGGCTCGCGGACATGACAGACTTTTCGAGCATGAACGAGATTTGGGAGGAGTGGCTGAAGGACGTCACGGCACCCACCCGCGCGACGGGTGAGGTTAAACTGGCCGGGCCTGAATATAAAATTGAAATCATCGTAACTGCCGTTCAGCGATAACCTCCGGACGTTTCAGGAGATGCGCGGTGTGCGGCGTCTCCCGATGTTCTTTTGTACCCATCCGGCGGGTCCCGCCTTGTCGATGAGGTGAGCGACCGGTCTTAAGCGTGCTCTTAAGAGTGCACTTAGGAGCGGTCGATGGGGCAGATCACGGTGTTTTCCGGGCCGGAGCGGCGTCGACGCTGGAGCGACGAGGAGCGGCTGCCGTGGAACTGGCGGTCCGGCGCCGAGCCAGCGCTGGCTGCGTAGCGCTCTAGGGTAACGTCCGGAAGTCGGCACGGGCCTTACTTCGTGTGCCGACCTATTGCGGAAGTTCAACATCAACCGCGAGCAATCGGCCTTCATGTTCTCCATTGTATGGCTT
>CAYLIK010000124.1:0-9403 GCA_964383565.1 uncultured Sphingomonadaceae bacterium | reverse complement strand
CCGCCGCGCATCGAGCCCATCAGCCCGAACCAGGCCACTGCCCAGAAATGCTCGGGGACTACCTGCAAATCGCGCCAGAACGACATGACCGCCCAAACGGCGATGCCGACCAGAATCGCGCGCGTGACGGCCGCGCCGATCAACGCAATCAGCAGCTCGGCGGTCGCGATCGGCGGCATCAGATAATCGACGATCGTCCCCTGCATCTTGCCGACAAGCAGCGAGAAGCTGGCGTTGGCGAAGCTGTTCTGCATCATGCCCATCACGATCAGGCCCGGCGCGATGAAGGTGGCGTAATGATAACCCATGATCGTCTTGCCGCTGCCGCCCAGCGCGACCGTGAAAATCACGAGAAAAAGAAGGGTCGTGATGGCCGGCGCCCAGATCGTTTGAAGCTGGACCTTGAAGAAACGCCGCACCTCCTTGATATAGAGGCCATACAATCCCCCCCAGTTGACCAAAGGGATCACCGGGACACCGGGTGGGGGAAGCTGCATTTTTGACTGGTCGCTCATGCGTCAGTCGATTAGGAGCCGTCGATTGCGTCCGCAAGCGGGATCAATTGGCGGACGCCACTCAAGGAGTTTAAATGTCCTGGACAGACGAGCGCATCGAGCAGCTCAGGAAAATGTGGGAAGGCGGCATGACCGCAAGCCAGATCGCCGAGGAGCTCGGCGGGGTGAGCCGAAATGCCGTAATCGGCAAGGCGCACCGGCTTGGCCTGCAATCGCGACCTTCGCCGGTGAAGGCAGGCGAAGGCAATGAAGGGACGGAGCGCGCCGATACGCCGAAGCCGGTCGCAGCAGCCCCAGCGCCCCGCCCCGTGCGACCGCAACCCGTTGCCACAGCAGCACCGGAACCAGCCGCACCCGCTGCAACCGCAACCCAGCCTCCGGCCGCGCCGCAGCCGCTCATCCGCTCGATCGGGCCAGGTGGTTTCCAGCGCGCCATGCCGGGCGAGCAACAGGCTCCCTCGTCCCCTGCCCCGCCACGGCGGCTGGTGCCCGCCAAGCCCGCAGCTGAGTTCGCGGACAAGACCAGCCTGCTCGAATTGACCGACAAAATCTGCAAATGGCCCCTCGGCCATCCCGGCGAACCGGATTTCCATTTCTGCGGCAAGCCGATCAACCCCGGCTTTCCCTATTGCCTGGATCATTGCTCGGTCGCCTATCAGGCGCAACTGCCCCGCCGCGACCGCCGCCCGCCGCCGCCGCTTCCCTATGGCGGGCCTCGCGTCCGCTAGATTTCCGGGAGAAATCCCATCGGCCCGTGGCCCCGGCCTAGTTCGGGGGCGTTCGCCAGTGCCTTTCTGACATAAGCGCGAGCGCGGGTGATCGCGTCGCCAAGCGGCATTCCCGCGCCAAGGCCGGTCGCTATGGCGCTCGCAAGTGTACAGCCGGTGCCATGGCTGTGTCGCGTTTCGATGCGGGTATCGCGCCATTGAAATTCGCCGCCGTCCGGATCGATCAGCTGATCGACGATGGTGGCGCCTTCGGTATGCCCGCCCTTGAGCAGGACCGCCGCGCCAGTGCGTCGGGCGAGTTCGAAGGGATCGCCGCCGAGCGCCTGCATCTCGGGCAGGTTCGGCGTGACGATCCGCGCTACGCGCATCAGGCGGTCGAACGCAGCAATCGTCGCCGCATCGGCCAAAACCGAGCCGCTGGTCGCAACCATCACGGGATCGAAGACGATCGGCACGTCTTGCAGCGTTTCCAATCGATCAGCGACGGCATGGGCAGTCTCGGACGATCCGATCATGCCGATCTTGATTGCATCAACCCCGATATCGCTGAGCACGGCATCGATCTGCGCAAGCACCATGCCGGACGAGACCAGCTCGACCGCCGTGACGCCGAGCGTGTTCTGTGCAGTGATCGCCGTGATCGCCGTCATGCCGTGGCCGCCCATCATGGCGACCGTCTTGAGATCCGCCTGGATGCCCGCGCCGCCGCCTGAATCGGAGCCGGCGATGATGAGCACGCGCGGGATCACGCCACTGCTCGCACTGCCTCGCAAATCTGATCGACAAGCGTCTCGACAAGAACAGAATCCTCACCTTCGGCCATCACCCGGATCAGCGGCTCGGTGCCTGATTTTCGGATCAGGAGGCGCCTCTTGCCGTTGAGCTTGGCTTCAGCGTCGGCAATCGCGGTCTTGACGCTCGCGGCCTCCAGCGGCTGACCGGCGGCGAAACGGACATTCTTGAGGAACTGGGGCAGCGGCTCGAACTGGTTGAGCAATGTGCTGGCCTTCTCGCCACTTTCGACCAGCTCGGCAAGGATCTGGAGCGCGGCGACCACCCCGTCGCCCGTCGTGCCATGGTCCATCAGGATGATGTGTCCGGACTGCTCACCGCCGACATTGTAGCCCTTGGCGCGCATCTCCTCGACAACGTAACGGTCGCCCACCTGCGTGCGGATCAGGCCGATATCCTGTGCGGCGAGGCAGCGTTCGAGACCTAGGTTGGACATGACGGTGGAGACAACCGCCCCTCCCTTCAATTCGCCGCGCTTGGCCCAGGAACGACCGATCAAGGCCATAAGCTGGTCGCCATCGATGATCTTGCCCCTGTCGTCGACGACGATCAGGCGGTCCGCGTCGCCGTCAAGCGCGATGCCCAGGTCGGCGCCCGTCTCGAGGACCTTGGCCTGCACAGCGGCGGGGGCGGTCGAGCCGCATTGATCGTTGATATTGGTGCCGTTGGGGGAGACGCCGATCGCGACGATCTCAGCGCCCAGTTCCCACAGTGCGGAGGGGGCGACCTGATAGGCAGCGCCGTTCGCGCAATCGACGACGATCTTGAGGCCGTCGAGGCGGAGATGCTCGGGAAATGTGGATTTGACGAAATGGATGTAACGCCCGCGTGCATCCTCGATCCGGCGAGCGCGGCCGATGTCGGGCGCGGCGGCGAGCTTCGGCTGACTCTTCGTCATCAACGCTTCGATCGCCATCTCGTCGGCATCGGAAAGCTTGTAACCATCCGGGCCGAACAGCTTGATGCCGTTGTCGGCGAAGGGATTGTGGCTGGCGGAGATCATCACGCCGATATCGGCGCGCATCGATCGGGCGAGCATCGCGATGGCGGGTGTCGGCATCGGCCCCACCATCACCACATCCATGCCGACGCTGGTGAAGCCGGCGACGAGCGCCGATTCCATCATATAGCCGGAAAGCCGCGTATCCTTGCCGATCACAACGCGATGGCGATGGGTGCCGCGCAGGAAATGCGCGCCGGCGGCCTGGCCCACGCACATGGCGATCTCGGGCGTCATCGGCGCCTCATTGGTGCGCCCACGGATACCGTCGGTGCCGAAATAGCTGCGAGTCATGGCTCGCCCTTAGCGCGTCAACCGATCAAGCGCCAGATTCCGGCAAGCGAGCCGATCACCCCGCCTGTTCACCTTTGAGGCGCGTTCCCGCCGCCTGCGGCTCGCCAATCTCTTCCTGCCCCGCCAGCGTGTCCTCACGAAGCGTGTCGAGGTGCATCATGCGCTTGATCAGCGGGGAGACCAGCAGCACGGCCACGCCGATGCCGATCGTCCACCATCCAATGGTCTGGTAGATGTCCAACGTACCCTGCTTGGTCATCTCGCCACCCTCGCCGCCGCCAGTCGCCTCGCCAATCTTGCCGGCGACGAACTGGCCGACCGCCGTCATGTAGAACCACGCGCCCATGATCAGGCTGGCGAGATGCTTGGGAGCAAGGCGGTTCATTGCGCTCAAGCCGACTGGCGACAGGCAGAGTTCGCCGGTCGTCTGGAACAGATAGATCAGGAAGACAAACAGAACAGGCGTCGCCACCTCCGGCCCGACCGTCGCCGCACCCCAGACGAAGACGATGAAGGAAATACCGACCTGGAGCAGCGCCAGGCCGAATTTCGCCGGCGCGCTCGGTTCAAGTCCGCGTTTGCCGAGCCAGACCCAGAGCATCGCAAACAACGGCCCGAGCAGCACGATGTAGATCGGGTTAATCGACTGGAAGATCGAGGCGGGCACACCCTGCCGGTCCACGAAGCGATCGGTGTAGAGATTGAGCGAGCCGCCCGCCTGTTCGAACAAGCCCCAGAAGACCGGATTGAGCGCGATCAGGAACAGGATGACCAACATCCTGTCACGCGCGTGCGGATCGAGCTTGAAGGCCGAATAGAGGACATAGCCCAGCAGCGCGATGCCCGAGACGGTGAGCAGACTCTGTATCACGTCCTGATACTGAATGAGGCCCCAGATCACGAAAACTGAGGCCAGGCCGATCGCATAGAGCAGCCATTCGAACTTGACCCCCGCAACAGAAGTCTGGAGCCGCGCGGCGTCGGGCGCCTCGCCGCGACCCATCAGCAGCGGCTTGCCCCACATGAACACGATCAGGCCCAGCAGCATGCCGATACCCGCCGCACCAAATCCGTAGGACCAGCCATAGGTTTCACCGAGATAGCCGGCGATCAGTGTGCCGATCGTCGCGCCGACGTTGATGCCAATGTAGAAGATCGTATAGGCGCCATCGCGGCGCGGATCGGTGATGCCGTACAACTGACCGACGATCACTGAAATGTTGGCTTTCAGGAAGCCCGAGCCGACGATGATGAAGGCAAGCGCGAGCCAGAAGACGTTGATCGCGCCGTCGCTCTGCCCGCCATCACCTTCCACCGCCATCAGGCAGTGGCCGAAGGTCAGCAGGAGCGCGCCAAAGGTGACCGCCTTGCGCTGGCCGAGATAGCGGTCCGCGAGATAGCCGCCCAGAACGGGGGTGATGTAAACGAGCGAGGTATAGGCGCCGTAGATCAGGTTCGCCTTGCCGTCATCGAACAGCCAGTGCTTGGTGAGGTAGAAGATAAGCAGGGCGCGCATCCCGTAATAGGAAAAGCGCTCCCACATCTCAGCGAAGAACAGCACGAACAGACCACGCGGATGGCCGAGCAACGTGCGCTGCGCCTCCGCTGCATAAATATCACCGGTCATCGCCATTGCAGATCACGCCTCCCCGCCATTCTCATTTGCACAACACTCATGCTGTCATCAATGTCAGTACATTACCGCCATTGTTCGTTCGACGGAAGATTGTTGCGCTGGCCGCATCGTGATAGCGCGCGCGACATGTTCAACGACCTTTCATCGCCACTGTCCCTGCTGGCCACACGACGTTCCGGGAAGGCGCGCGACATGGTAGCGCCGGGTCCGGACGAAGCGCAACTCCGTCAGATCCTTTCCATTGCTATCCGAACGCCGGATCATGGCAAGCTCGCCCCCTGGCGATTCGTGATCGTCGCGCCGGATCACCGGGACGATTTCGCCGCGGCGTTGCGCTCCGCCTATCTCGCCGACAAGCCCGAGGCAGGCCGGATTGAAATCGAGGCGGTGGAGGCTTTCGCCCGCGAAGCGCCGGTCCTGATCGTGGCGCTATCGTGCCCGGTTGCAGGGAAAATCCCACTTTGGGAGCAGGAACTGTCCGCCGGCGCTGCGTGCATGAACCTGCTGACGGCCGCCCATGCGGCGGGCTTCGTGGCCAGCTGGCTGACGGGATGGGCTGCCTTTTCGGATCGCGTGCGCGACCTGTTCGGCACGCCGGATTGCCGAATTGCCGGCTTCATCTTCATCGGAACTCCTTCCCGGCCACTGGATGAACGCCCGCGTCCGACCTTCGATTCAGTGGTCAGCACATGGACTGTGCCGGCCGCTTGATCGGTAGGTGTCTTATGTTACTATAGCGCCATGGATGGAGAAGCCGTTCCGGCATATCTGAAGCTCCGCGCGATGATCGCGGGCATGATTCTCAACGGCAACTACAAGGACGGCGACATGCTGCCCTCGCTGCGCAGCTTCGCGCACGCGCATGGCGCCAATCCGCTTACCGTTGCGAAAGCCTATCAGGTTTTCCAGGAAGATGGCCTTGTCATAGTCAAGCGCGGCATCGGCCTGTTCCTTGCGGAAGGCGCGACCGAGCGGCTGCTCATTACCGAGCGCGAACATTTCCTCAACATATACTGGCCCAAAATCAATGCGATGATTGACCGACTGGGCCTTGATCGCGAGGCGCTGCTCAACGACCCGCGCAAATCCTCATGCGCTAACGAAGCATCCGTCGCCGCATGAATAAAGCAGCTCAGCGCCCGCTGTAGCGGACGCCGCCAATCCCGCAGCCTCCGAAACGATTACGTCCAGAAAATAGCGCGCGGCCGCCCGTTTCATCGCCAGAAAATCAGAATTGCCGTCCCCTGCTGCGCGAAGCTGCCGCGCCATCAGCCCGCCGCCGGTCGCGACCGCAAGCATCGTGAGCAGTGGATAGCTGCCAGCAAGACGGTCGTCGATGGACGCATCCGCATAGCCTGCAATGATCTTCTCGACGCGATCGATGAGATCGAGCAGTTTCTCCTCGCCCGCCCCATCCGTGCGCAGATCGGCAAGCAGGGAAGCGACCGCCGTCCCGCCTTCCAGCCCCAGCTTGCGGTTGACCAGATCAGCCGCCTGAATGCCGTTGGTCCCCTCGTAGATCGGTGCGATCCGCGCATCACGATAGAAACGCGCGGCGCCTGTTTCTTCGATGAAGCCCATTCCGCCATGAACCTGAATGCCGAGGCTGGCCACTTCGCAGCCGACGTCCGTACCCCAGGCTTTTGCGAGCGGGGTGAGCACATCGACGCGGGCTTGGGCGCCTTCGATTCCGGCCTTGGCGCGATCGGCCATGCCGACGGCCTGATAGATCAATGCGCGGGCGCCCATTGTGAGCGCCTTCATCCGAAGCAGCATCCGGCGAACATCGGGATGCTGAATGATCGGCACCGCCTCGCGTGACGGCGAGCCGGCACGAACCGATTGCACCCGTTCCATCGCATAAGCGGCGGCATGCTGAGTCGCCGCTTCGGCGACGGCAACGCCCTGGAGGCCAACCTGCAGCCGGGCGGCATTCATCATCGTGAACATGGCGCGCATGCCGCCACCTTCGGCGCCAATCAGCTCGCCGTAACAATCGTCATTCTCGCCGTAGAGCATCACGCATGTCGGGGAGCCGTGGATGCCCATCTTGTGTTCGACCGAACCTGCGCGGACATCGTTGGGCTCGCCAGGGCGGCCATCGGCGTCGAGGCGGTATCGCGGGACCAGGAACAGCGAGATGCCCTTGGTTCCGGGCGGAGCATCGGGCGTGCGGGCAAGCACTGTGTGGACGATATTGTCCGCCATGTCGTGCTCGCCATAGGTGATGAAGATCTTCTGACCCTTGATCTTGTAGAGGCCATCCGGCTGGCGCACCGCGCTGGGCTTGAGCGCGCCCACGTCCGAGCCCGCCTGCGGCTCGGTCAGGTTCATCGTGCCAGTCCATTCGCCGCTGATCAGCTTGCCCAGCCAGACCGTCTTCTGTTCCTCGGAGCCGTGCACCTCAAGCGCGTCGATCGCCCCGAAGCTCAGCATCGAGCAGAGCGAAAATGCCATGTCGGCGGAGCACATATCCTCCATTAGGAGGGTCGCCATGATGAGCGGCATGTTCTGCCCGCCAAATTCCTCCGCACCTGTCAACGACATCCAGCCGCCTTCGACAAGCGAGCGATACGCTTCTTTATAACCGTCGGCCGTGATCACGCCTTCAGGCGTCCAGCGCGATCCCTGGCGATCGGCGGCGGGGCCGATAGGCACGATCTCACCCACAGCGAATGCAGCCAGCGCTTCAACGACAGCGTCAACGGTATCCCTGTCCGCCGACGGATAGTGATCCGCCAACTCGCCTATGCCCACCACATGATCGAGGACGAAGCGCTGCTCCTCAACGGGCGGTGTATACGGCATCGTCAACTCCCAGCTTGCTTAGCGATTCAGCGCGCTATAGCCCGAGCGCGTGACTGCGCAAGACCACCGGATAGAGACCCGAATCGGACGCTACGGCAAGGCCGCGATCGAAGATGCCGCTGCGCTGATCCGCGCCGGTCAACTGGTCGCCGTGCCGACGGAAACCGTTTACGGACTCGCCGGCCGCGCCGATTCGGGGGAAGCCGTTGCGCGCATCTACGCGGCCAAGGGACGACCATCTTTCAACCCGCTGATCGTTCATGTGGCGAGCGTGGCGCAAGCGGAAACGCTGGGTATTTTCGATGATCGTGCGCACCAGCTCGTCGAGGCTTTCTGGCCGGGACCGCTGACGCTCGTGCTGCCGTTGCAAAGCGACGCACCGCTGGCAGGTCTCACGACCGCCGGCCTGGACACGGTGGCGCTGCGTATGCCGGCACATCGGGCGATGCGGGCGTTGCTTGACGCGACCGAGCTACCGCTGGCGGCTCCCTCGGCCAACGCCAGCGGATCGATCAGCCCGACCCGCGCCGAGCATGTCGCGCGCACGCTGGGCGGACGCATCCCGCTGATCATCGATGATGGAGCAACGAGCCTCGGGCTTGAATCGACAATCATCGGTATAGACGGTGGGCCGGCGCGACTCTTGAGACCGGGTCCGATCGGGCCGGACGCGATCGCCCGGATTATAGGCATTGTTTCCGCACGCAGTGAGAAGGAGACGATTTCCGCCCCTGGTCAGCTCGCGAGCCACTATGCGCCGTCCAAACCACTACGACTGAACGCTGCCGAAGCAGATAATGGGGAATGGCTGATCGGTTTCGGATCGATCAGCGGACAAGCGAGTCTTTCACCCGGCGGCGATCTGATCGAGGCGGCGGCGCGGCTGTTCGACCTGTTGCACGAAGCGGATGACCAACCCCTGCCCCACATCGCAATGGCGCCGATCCCGGATACGGGGCTGGGCGTCGCAATCAACGACCGATTGCGACGTGCGGCGGCTCCCCGGGAATAACGTCTCCCGTCAGGCATTCGCCTTCAAGCGCTCGGCAAAGCTCTTGCGAAGCTTCTGGAGCTTGGGGGGAATGACAGCGAGGCAATAGGGGTTCCGCTGGCCTTCGCCTTCCCAATAATCCTGATGATAATCCTCTGCGGGATACCATTCGGACAGCGGCTCGATCGTCGTAACGATCGGTTTTGGCCAATCGGCTGAAGCCCGTGCGATAGCGGCTTTTGCTTCGGCCTCCTGCTCGGCCGAATGCGGGAATATTGCCGAGCGATACTGGGTGCCGACATCGTTGCCCTGGCGATTGAGCGTCGTCGGATCATGCGTTGCGAAGAAGATGTCGAGGATTGCGGCGTAGCTGACCACCGACGGATCGAAATGGACGCGGATCGCCTCGGCATGACCAGTATCGCCGCCGCACACCTGACGATAGGTCGGGTTGGGCACGCTGCCGCCGATATAACCGCTCTCGACCAGGCTGACGCCGATCACATCCTTGAACACCGCCTCGGTGCACCAGAAGCACCCGCCGGCCAGCGTCGCGATTTCTTCAGCCATTTCCATTCTCCCATTCTTACAGGAGAAATGGGCGCGCCGGAGCGCGCCCGCAAGGCCTCAGACGCGGCC
>CAYLIK010000123.1:0-9407 GCA_964383565.1 uncultured Sphingomonadaceae bacterium | reverse complement strand
GTGCATTACGAAATTATATAAAGAATGACCTGAAAGGCGATAAGAATAAATCTGTCGTCTACCTAAAGCATTTGCGAGATTGCATATTGCAAATGCATTTTGTTTCTATCGAGCTTGATAACGAAGATGATGCTTATCTGATATTCGAGACGCTGAATACGAGAGGAAAAGATCTTCGTGTCTCTGATCTTTTGAAAAATCATTTTATGCGCCTCTTGCCTTCTCGCGTGAAGGGGGCGGACCAAGCTAAGAATATATGGACTGATCTTATTTCAACTCTGACCTCGCAATCAACTTCCATCGACCCTGACTCATTTTTGCTTCATTATTGGCTTGCGCAGGAAGCATCTGTTTCAAAAGCTAGTCTATTTATACATTACAAAAGCAAGATTAAAAAGAGCAATGCTAAATCATGTTTGGATGATCTTAGGTCAGCAGCCTCAACCTATGTTCAATGTATGGCTCCAAGTGAGGTAATTTGGAAAAAGGAACAACGGTCTCTGCAGGAATCACTGCAGGCGTTGAGGATTTTTGGAGTGGCGCAGGCGGCACCACTGATGTTGGCAATTATGCGGCTTTACGAAAGTGGTGTGATCTCGTTAAAATCTACGAAAAGCGCTTACGAGCTGATCGAAAAATTCACATTTCAATTCAACGCTCTCACGCAATCACGCGGCGGCGGCGGCGTTTCGAATATGTACGCAAAACTTGCCCAATCCACCACAGCGTGCACGACAGCACAGCAATTTTCTAATGTTGCGACAGAAATGAGAGAAAAATTTAGAGAACGAACGCCAGATGAATCTGAATTCACCGTTCCGTTCGTGCGCCTTACGTTTCGTTCTACTTATACTAGAGACAGAAATCTGGTGAGGTACGTTTAACAAAACTCGCGAGAGAGTTCGGCATGCCGGAAGAAATAGACTTATCAATGCTTACTATTGAGCATATTCTTCCTCAATCTAAGGGTGAAGAAACAGAGGATGCTTACGATGTAGGTGCAATCGGGAATCTATTTTTGGTCAATGAGACAATCAATGGGAAATTGGATAATAAGGACTTTTCCGAAAAGAAGAAGATACTGCAACAAGACAAATCAATTTATATTGATGATCAGTTAAGAAATGCAGCAAAATGGACGCAGGAATCGATAGCTAACCGTGGAGTTACGCTTGCAGAAATTGGCTTTTCCAAGATTTGGAAGATTTGAGGAAAGTAACTCTTCACTCAACTTATCGCTAATTTCATGCACCAGCTTCGCCAGCTTCCGTAGGCTCTCCAGTCAGCCGAAGTAGCAGCCGTCGAGCGGGACGCCGGCCGCTCGACACAGCCTTCAGCGTGACGATGATCGCGATCTCGACGGGCAGGCGCGCAAGTTAACCAATCTTACCCGCCTATGCCGCGTCCCCGCGCCATGGTATCAGCCCCGCCGGGGGGCTGTTGTGGGAGACGACAGCATGAACAACAGACATATCCTCACCGCCCTTGTGTTCGCGGGCACGATGGCAGCCCCGGTCAGTCAAGCGTCCGCCGAGCGGGTCAAGCAGAACAGCGCGAAAGCGAACGCGGCCTTCGAGGCGTGCGGGGATCAGGGCGCGGTCACGATCGAAAGCGAAGGCATGACCAGCTGCATCGCCGGCAACGGCCACGGCATCGTCTGCGGCGGCGTCGACAAGGCGGTTCAGAAGGATCCCGGCCTCAAGGGCACCTGCGACACCTTCCGGCGCGCTCCAAAGACCCCCTGGACGATCACCGCCGACGAACTGGCGCGGGTGAACGTCGTGAAGCCGATGAAATCGACCAAGCCAATAAAGCCGGTCAAACGCGCGACCCCTTGATGCCCCGCACAAAAGCGACCCATTTCTAGAGAGCATCGTTCGCACTGAGCCTGTCGAAGTGCCCTCCTGCACGAAAAGAAAGGCAGGGCTTCGACAGGCTCAGCCCGAACGGGCCATTGCGTCACTGATTGATCTCGGTCTCCACCAGCTGCAGCCAGTTCCGCAACCTCTCCGGCCAGCCGAGATAGCAGCTCTCCAGCGGGATCATGTCGGGCACCTCGGCCCGCTCGACGGTCCTCTCCGTGCCGCACGACACCGCCTTCAGCGTGACGGTGATCGTCATCCCGCCGGGCAGGTTGAGCCAAGGATCATTGGCCTCGAACCTGTTTGTCGATCATCGGGAGATGCTCTATACTCGCCGCAATGAACAAGTTGACGCCCATCGAATCTGAATTCGACACGTCTGAAGAGGCTGCGGCGCATGACGCGTGGGTGCGCGCCAAGGTCGAAAAGGCGATGGCATCCACAAAGCCGGGCGTGCCTCACGATCAGGTCATGGCGATGGCGCGCGCCGTCATCGAAAAGCATAAGAGCAAGTGACTCTCCCCCTCGTCTGGTCGGACGAGGCGACCACCGATCTGCTCGATATTCTCGATTATATCGCCGCGCGCAATTCGGCGGCATCGGAACGCCTCAACGCAGCAATTCAGCACACCGCCGATCGGCTGCCTGACCACCCTTATATCCACCGCCCGGTAGAGTGCCGGGCACACGCGAAGCCATTGTCCATCCCAACTATATCATCATCTATCGCGTAATCGAGGCAGTCGAGATACTGGCCGTGGTACACGCACGACGACAATATCCGTAAGGGGCTGGGCACCCCGGCCCGCTCGCGCTCCTCTCCGTGCCGCACATACGGCCCTCAGCGTGACGGCGATCGTCTCGATAAGGGACGCCCGTTAATCACGACCTCATGTTGACCGGACAAGCCGGTTGCAAGGATATCGCTCGCGGGTCGCTCCATAAGAAACACAAGAACTTCAAACGGGGCTTTGCTTATGAAAAATCTATTGGCGTTCAGCGCGCTTGTCGCGGCTGGCGTTGGCACGGCGCATGCGAATGGTCTGCCTGCCTCTTCCACTCCGGCGCCTGCCGCTGCACCCGTGGCCGCGCCTGCGCAACCAGTCGCGGTCATTCAGCCCGCTTCGATGGAGCAGGTCTTGCGTGCGGGAACGGAAATCCCGCTCATCACCCGCGAGGAACTGACAACCAAGAAGAAGCAGCTGCGCGTCGGCCAGCGCATTCAGATGGAGGTCTCCGCCAATGTCATGCACGGCGGTGTCGTCGTGATCCCCGCGGGAACGCCTGCCGTCGGAGAGATCACCGAGGTGCGGAACAAGGGCATGTGGGGCAAATCCGGCTATATCGGCGCCCGCATCGTCTCGCTTCGGCTGGGGGATCGTCACGTCCGCCTGACCGGAACCTTTGACGACAAGGGCGTCACCGGCACCGGCGGCGTCGTCGCGGCGGTCGCGTTCATCCCCGTGGCCGGTTTCTTCACGACGGGCACGAGCGCCTTCATCGCCAGCGGATCGGCCATGAAGGGTTTCCTCGATGAGGACATCAGCTTCCAGGCGCCCGCGCCGCAACCAGCGCCTGTTTCGGTTCCGGCCACGGCGGCCGTCACCGCGTCGATGACCGTGCCCGTCGCGGCGACGGCGCCAGGCCAGGCCGTCACCCCGGTCTCGCTCCCCGCCTCGGCGGCGGTCGCGCCGGCAGGTCACGCACACCCCTAAACCTTCGGCAGCGGCGCCGATCGACCCCGACCCGCGCCGCTGCCGCCCTACTGAGTGATCTCTGGCTCCACGAGCTCTGCCTCTCGAAGCAACCGCGCAGGGGAAGAGCATTTTCCTACAACCCTGTAGTTATGCCAGCATCATCTCATGAAAAACGCTGGAAAACCGCCATTTTTGCGATCGTCTATTAGTCGCGATGCGCGAAGATTGTGAAGTTACAGATGATCGTTGAAATTCAAGGGCTTGGACAGGATGGGGCCGCAGGGCGTCTGGCGCGCCGCGGAATCGACGCCCATTGCCCCGCGCTTTTCATCAATTCCGGCATCGCCACGGGGCATCGCCCGCGCTGAGCCCACGGATGCCGTAGCGTCGACGCCGGGCCGCTTGACGCCGTCTTGTTCCGCTAACATCAAGGCCGCGATTCACGGGAAAGGGATGCGGAACATGGACATTCAGGGTCTTGCGGCGATCGTCACCGGGGGCGCCTCCGGGCTTGGACAGGCGACGGCGGCGCTGCTCGCGGCGCAGGGCGCGAAGGTCACGCTGCTCGATCTCAACGATGAGGCCGGGCAGGCCCATGCGAAGGCGATCGGCGGCGTCTTCGTGCGCACCGACGTCACGGACGAGGCAAGCGTCGCCGCCGCGCTCGATCAGGGTGAGGCCGCGCATGGCGTCGCGCGCATCCTCGTCAATTGCGCCGGCATCGCGCCCGCGGTGAAGACGGTCGGCCGCGAATTCGCGCCGCATCCGCTCGGCACTTTCCGCAAGGCGGTCGAGATCAATCTGGTCGGCAGCTTCAACATGCTGTCGCAATTCGCGGCGCGGCTCGCCCAGGCCGATCCGATCGGCGAGGAGCGCGGCGTGATCGTCAACACCGCCAGCGTCGCCGCCTATGACGGGCAGATCGGCCAGATTGCCTATGCCGCGTCGAAGGGCGGCGTTGTCGGCATGACGTTGCCCGCCGCCCGCGATCTCGCGCAATATCAGATCCGGGTCGTCACGATCGCGCCGGGGATCTTCTGGACACCGATGCTCGCCGGCCTGCCGCAAGCCGCGCAGGATTCGCTCGGCAAGCAGGTCCCCCACCCCAGCCGCCTCGGCCGTCCCGAGGAATATGCCCAGCTGGTCGAGGCGATCGTGCGCAACGCGATGCTCAACGGTGAGACCATCCGCCTCGATGGCGCGATCCGCATGGCGCCCAGATAAGCGGGGCGGACTTTAACCGGAAACATGGGCGTCCTATCTTGGGCGCTTCCACCCCAGACAGGAGACGCCCCATGTCCATCCGCACCGCATCCGCCCGCTACGAAGGTCTTGGCAAGGAGGGCAAGGGCCGCATCTCCACCCAGTCCGGCGTGCTTTCGGAGACCTTCTACGGCTTCGGCACCCGCTTCGAGGATGAGAAAGGCACCAACCCGGAGGAGCTGATCGCCGCCGCCCATGCCAGCTGCTTCACCATGGCCCTCTCGTTCGCGCTCAGCCGCGCCGGCTTCAGCGACGGCACGCTCGAGACGAAATGCGCGATCACGCTCGACAAGGACGACAGCGGCTTCACCATCACCAAATCCGCGCTCGATCTCACCGCCTCGGTCCCCGGCATCGATCCCGCCAAATTCGCTGAGATCGCCGCCGAGGCGAAGGCCGGCTGCCCGGTCTCGAAGCTGCTGAAGGCCGAGATCACCCTCACCCACACGCTCAGCTGATCGCAGACCCCTTGAAGCCCGCGCGCGCCTTTCCTAACTTGGATATGCGGGCCGGGCCCCTCTGGCGATCGTTCTCACGATCGTGATGTCGGACCGCATCGGGTGACTCCGGTGCGATTCAGGCATTCCCTCTGCCCGATCTCCCCGGATCACCCGATCGATGTAACCATCGATATGGAGTGAGGCCATGAATGCATTGATGTACCGTATGTCAGTCGTCCACCGTCGTCTGGATGACGAGATCCGGCGCGAACTGCGTCGCCGGATCCCCGATTCCTTCCGCCTGTTGCGGCTCAAGAAGCTGCGGCTGGCGGTTAAGGACCGACTGGCCGGACATGTCCGGGTGCCGAGCCCCCTTTAGGCGCCCGGCAAGGACAGCCGGTTTTCGATGCAGGGGCAGCGGGCATCCCCCGCCCGCTGCCCCGTCATCCTGGCGATCAGCGGCTCGTCAGCTGGGTTACTTCACCTTCCGGCGTGGCAAAGGCGACGCTGGACCTGCCATACACGCCGCTCACCTTGGCGTCCTTGACGTAGAGCCGGAATGTCTCGCCTGTCACCACCTCGCGTCCCTTGATGCGCTTCACGCCGTTGGGCAACTGGGTCACTTCGGCTTTATAGCTATATCCGTCGCGCGAAAATTGCACACTTTCCGCCTGCGCCGCTGATGCTGCGGAAGCGAACGCTACGGTGCAGATGATCGATTTGATGAACTTGGACATTTGGCTGTCTCCGCTAATAGTGGGACCCGCCAGCCATCCTCTCAAGACTTTGTGCACCACAGCATCTGCGTTGCACCGCAACATCAGGCAACTGCATTTTGCGCATCGTCGGATGCACGGTGCACAACCGTAACGATCCCTTCCGCTTGCCGACGCGTCAGCCTAAACTCGCCCGGCCCCGGACCGGAGAAAAATCATGATCGACCTCGTCATCGAGCAACGCCGCAAGGATCTTGGAGGCTTCGAGGTCGGCCGCGTCCTCCCTTATGCGAAGCGCCGCATGGTCGGGCCCTTCATCTTCTTCGATCATATGGGCCCGGCCGACATGCCCGCCGGCCTCCCCCGCACCGTGGATGTCCGCCCACACCCGCATATCGGCCTCGCCACCGTCACCTATCTCTTCTTGGGTGAGATCATGCACCGCGATAGCGTCGGTAGCGAAGCGGCGATCCACCCGGGCGAGGTCAACTGGATGACGGCGGGCAGCGGCATCACCCACAGCGAACGCTTCGAGCGCGCCCGCGCCCATGGCGATCATCTCCACGGCATTCAGGCCTGGGTCGCGCTGCCCAAGGAGCAAGAGGAGGCCGCCCCCGCCTTCTCGCACCATGAAGGCGCCGACCTGCCCAGCTGGTCCGAATCCGGCGTCACCGGACGCCTGATCGCGGGAGAGGCGTGGGGCCTGAAAGCAAAGGTCGAGACCTACTCCCCCCTCTTCTACGCCCATCTCGAGCTGACCCCCGGCGCCGGCTTCGCTATGCCGCACGATCACCCGGAACGCGCGCTCTACGTGGCATCCGGCACCGTCGAACATGAAGGCCGCCGCTACGAGACCGGCCAGATGCTGGTGCTGGGAGACGGCCCCGCCACGTTCAGGGCATCCGCGCCCTCCACCGTCATGGCGCTGGGTGGCGAACCGCTGGGCGAACGCTTCCTCTATTGGAACTTCGTCTCGTCATCGCAGGATCGACTGGCGCAGGCCAAGGCCGATTGGCGCGCGGGCCGCATGAAACTGCCAGACCTCGACCATGATGAGTACATCCCGCTGCCGGAGGAGCCGCCGACGCCAGCGCCCAACCCTATGTCGTAAGCATCACGCCCTGGCGGCGCTGCACTCAATCTCTTCCGCAAGCGCGACGGGCGCCTTATCAGCGCGAAACATGCCCTGCCGAAGCGCGGCGATCCGCTTCGCATAATTCTTGGCCAGCGTCGCATGCACCTGGCGCGCTTCCCTGCCAGCGGCGTTGTGCGCGCGGTCCAAGGATATCTGATGACGATAGAGAAGGTAGTTGAGGTCCATGGGACAGCTCCTTCCTGGTAAGCGGGAGCGCTGTATCGTCTCTCTGCCGCCGGCGCTTACGTCCATCTGCCGGCGATGACGCCTTATAGCACGACTCCCTCCCTTTCTTCGTACAGTTTCGCACTCTACGGAAATCCGGGCCCGAGTTCGCCTCCTGTCCGTTGGGCCGCTGGGCGATATGGAGACTATGGAATGATCGACCTAGAGCTGATCGCGCCCCGCGCTGAAATCGTGGGTGCAGACGGCGTCCATGTGGGGACCGTCGATCATGTCGATGGCCGCCTCATCGCACTCAATCATTGCGACACCGAGGATGGCCGCGTCCGCCATATCTCCGGCGAAATGGTCGCCGCTGTGGAGGACGGAATTGTCCACCTGATCGTCAATGCGGAAGAGGTCGTCGCGTTCGAGTGCGGCGACACGCGATACAGCTCTTGAAGGCAGCGTTGGATGCCCGCCCCATCCGCAGGCCAACTAAACGGCGCAAGCATCTCGTTCCAATAAGAAATTTCAGACATTGCTCGCACGATTGCGCGATATCTGATACAGGGCCGGCAAGGGCTGCGCCGAATGCACAATGATATGAGCCGGAAAAAGCTGAAAGTCCTCGTCGTGGATGACGAGTTGTTCGTCCGCATGATGGCGGTCGATGTCATCCGGGACGCTGGCTACGAAACGTTGGACGCCGTCGATGCCGACGAAGCGATTGCCGTGCTTGAGAAGCAACCGGATATCGACGTGGTGTTCACTGATATCAAGATGCCCGGATCAATGGACGGCCTCGGTCTCGCCCGCACTCTGCGCACCCGCTGGCCCGCGATCCGCGTCCTTCTGACCTCAGGCCATGTCACCGCACCGGAAATGGGTAACGAAGCCTTCCTCCCCAAACCCTACCGCGCCAGCGCCCTGGCTGAGTGCCTGAGCGCGATTGCGCATAGAGGCATCGCAACCGTCACCACCTCACCTTGAACTCGTTCAGGATTGCGTGACTTTTCAATGCACTCGCCGTATCGCACTGCCGTTGTCGAGACACGTTTCGTGACGCCCAACCAGAAGACCCATATGGGACCGCGCCCCAATATGTTCCAAGTTAAGTATGATCGCTTCACCAACCGCCTGAACATCATCGTAAAGGGTTTCTGGTCCCCCGAGGATGTCCCCGCTCTTGCTGCTGGGATCGGCAATAAGGTTCAGCAGGCGCGTGCGATCAGAGATGATTTCGACGTGCTCGTCGAATCCTTCGATTTCCCGGTCCAGGCCAAAGATGTGGCCGATATGCTCACTAATGTCATGATCGGCGGCATGGCACTCACCACTGGCCGCACGGCGGTCGTCGTCGGAAGTCAGCTAAACCGCGCGCAGGCCGAGCGAACGCTGGTCCATCCACGCGTGCGGGTATTCATGACGATCGATGATGCCGAACGCTGGCTGACCGACAGTGCGGACTCAACATCCCCTCATTGATCTGACAGTCCGGTGCGCCGGGCCGCCGCAGCGCGTCGGCGGACGCCTGCAAAAGGTGGTGACGCGGGCGCCGAATCGGCGCATGCTGCATGACGTCACGCGACCGTGGAAACGGGGGGACGCGGCCGTTCACTGATGCCCTTTGACAGGCTGAGAGGCGGCGATGGCACGTAATTTGGACGATCTGGCTGAAGAGAATAGCGAGCAGGCAGATGACGGTCAGGCGCAGCATGTCGCGGACGACGCTATCGCGCGCCGGCTCGGCCTGTTGAACGGCGTGGGGCATGATCCGACCGTGGAAACGCGGCATGGCGGCCATGCGGGCCTTGGCGAGGTGATGCCTCGGGACATGCCCGACCTGATCGACACCATGAACCAGATGCTCACCAGCGGCCGCATCGACAACGGTGCCTTTGCCGGCGAACCGATGATGGACGATGAGGAAGATCAGCTCGGAGTCACTGACCGCGACGTGGACGATGACGATCCCGGCGACGCGCTCGCGATGCGAGGATGGTTCAACGGCGCCCGCGAATGACCGGCAAGCCTTAGTGAAGGATCTTGACCACGTCCGCAAAATTGAGTCGATGGACGATCCGGTTGCCCTCGTCCTCGACATCGAGCCGCATGTAGAGCGGCAGCTT
>CAYLIK010000122.1:666-9620 GCA_964383565.1 uncultured Sphingomonadaceae bacterium | reverse complement strand
GCTGGCGGTGCGGCGGCGGTGCCCATATCAGTCGGCGACGCGGCCGCTGCTGAGGCGGCGGCATCACTCGCTGTCGGAGCTGCCGTGGTAGCAGCAGCATGGGCGGTATTTGTCGTATCCGGCGCGGCGGCAGTGTCCGAGGGCATGGCGGCTGCAGGTGCGTCCGACGGCGCCGCCGGTGATGTCGTGTCGTTCGGAGCCTGGGTGGTGGTCGCATCCGGTATCGCCGGCATTGTCGCATCCTGTGCGATTGCACCGGTGGCAAAGGCAAGCGCCGCCGTTCCGGCCATCAGCATATGGAATTTCATGTGGTGTCTCCTAAAGCGTCCGGAGATCTACTCCGGTCGGATTGGGAAACGCCGCGCCTGAACGAGCGTTGCCGTCCCGTAACGGGGAGTCCGTGAACGGAAGGATAGACACGACGAAGCGAAAGCCCGTCCATCGTTGATGCCTGCCAAGCGCTCTGCTACCCGCCTGATCCTCTCTTCAATGCCTGCAGGATAAAATATGGTCCCCCGCTACTCTCGGCCGGAAATGGTGTCGATTTGGGAACCGGAAGCCAAATTCCGGATCTGGTTCGAAATCGAAGCGCACGCCACCGATGCGCTGGCGGAGCTGGGGGTCGTCCCAAAAGAAGCGGCCCAGGCGTTGTGGGCATGGTGGGCCACCAACCCCGTGATCGACGTCCCGGCGATCGACGCGATCGAAGCCGTCACCAAGCATGACGTCATCGCCTTCCTCACCTGGGTCGCCGACAAGGTCGGCGATCAGGCGCGCTTCATGCATCAGGGGATGACCAGCTCCGACGTGCTCGACACCTGCCTTGCAGTGCAGCTCGCGCGCGCCACGGACATCCTTCTCGCCGACCTTGACCGGCTGCTCGAAGTCATCAAGCGCCGCGCGCTGGAGCACAAGCTGACACCCACCATCGGCCGCAGCCACGGCATCCATGCCGAGCCGGTGACGTTCGGCCTCAAGCTCGCGCAGGCCTATGCCGAGTTCAGCCGCAACCGGGAACGGCTTGTCGCGGCGCGCAGGGACATCGCGACCTGCGCGATCTCCGGCGCGGTCGGCACCTTCGCCAACATCGATCCGCGCGTCGAAGCGCATGTGGCCGAAAAGCTGGGCCTTGCGGTTGAGCCGGTCTCGACCCAGGTGATCCCGCGCGATCGCCACGCCCTCTATTTCGCGACGCTGGGCGTGATCGCCTCCTCGATCGAACGGCTGGCGACCGAAGTCCGCCACCTTCAGCGCACCGAAGTGCTCGAAGCCGAGGAATATTTCTCGCCCGGACAAAAGGGCTCGTCGGCCATGCCGCACAAGCGCAACCCGGTGCTCACCGAAAATCTGACCGGCCTCGCGCGCATGGTGCGCGGCTACGTCACCCCCGCGCTCGAAAATGTGGCGCTGTGGCACGAACGCGACATCAGCCACAGCTCGGTCGAACGCTATATCGGCCCCGATGCCACCATCACGCTCGATTTCGCGCTCAACCGGCTCGTTGGCGTGGTCGACAAACTGCTCGTCTATCCGGAACGAATGGAAAAGAATCTCAACAAGATGGGCGGGCTTGTTCATTCCCAGCGCGTGCTGCTGGCATTGACTCAGGCGGGCGTCAGCCGCGAGGATGCCTATCGCCTCGTCCAGCGCAACGCGATGAAGGTGTGGGAATCGGACGGCCAGCTTTCGCTGCTCGACCTGCTCAAAGCCGACACGGAAGTAAGCGCCGCACTATCGCCGTCGGAACTCGAAGAGAAATTCGATCTCGATTATCATTTCAAGCATGTCGATACGATCTTCGACCGGGTCTTTGGGTGAATGCGGCCCACAAGCTGCTGAGGGAAGGAACGGCGGATTGCCACGGCCGCGTCGACGCCGCGTTCGGTTCATTCGATCTTTCCTCGCTGGCTGGTTATCGTGATTTTCTGACCGCACAGGCGCGCGCTTTTCTTCCGATCGAGGAGGCTCTCGATCTGGCGGGCGCTGCGAAATTGTTGCCCGACTGGCCCGAACGAAAGCGCGGAAACGCACTGGTCGCGGACCTCAACTGTTTAAAAGTGCATATACCAAAACCCTGCATCGTCCCTAAGGTCGGTAGTCCCGCTGCGATTTGGGGTCAGGTCTATGTTCTCGAAGGATCGCGACTGGGCGGGAAGATGCTGAGAAATTCTCTCGATCAGGACATGCCCCAGGCTTTCCTCGGCCATCATGCCGGGCGGGGCGCGTGGCGGGACCTGCTCGACAGGATCGATCGGAATCTCACCGAACCTGTCGATCACGCAATCGCGCTGGAGTCCGCACGTGCCACCTTCGCCGTTTTTGAAGAAGCAGCCGGCGGAGCCAGGATTCGCTAGCGCGTGAGCGATCGCTCCTTCCAGGTTGATCTGACCAACTGTGATCAGGAGCCCATCCATATTCTGGGCGCGGTCCAGTCTTACGGGTTCCTGATCGCGATATCCAACGAATGGGTGATCCGGCGCGTTTCTGCCAACAGCGCCGATTTCATCGGCAAGACACCTGAAGAACTGATCGGCGCTGCGCTGACCAGCATATTCGATGCCGAAGCGGTCCACGCGATCCGCAATCGCATGGCGCTGTTGCGCGGCGATAATGCCGTCGAGCGCATGTTCGGCCTGCAATTAATGCCTCACGGTCGGCTCTTCGATATCGCGATCCATATCTCGGATCGCGCGATGGTGATCGAGGTCGAGCCATCCCCCGATCATCAGGAAGGCGATGCGACCGGCATGCTGCGCGCGATGATATCGCGGCTCAACCAGGCGGATTCGATCGAGGCCTTCTATCGGGAGGGCGCCCGCCAGGTGCGCGCGCTGACCGGCTTCGATCGCGTGATGGTGTATCGTTTCGACGATGCCGGCTCGGGCGAAGTCGTTGCGGAAACGGCGCGCGCCGGAATCGGCAGTTTCCTTGGCCTGCATTACCCGGCCGAAGACATTCCGGCGCAGGCCCGTGCGCTGTATGTCCGCAACATCTTCCGCGTCATCGCTGATGTCGGGGCCACACCCGTGCCGATCGTTCCGGCCCTGGATGAAAAGGGCAACCCGCTCGACCTGTCATTGTCGGTGCTGCGGTCGGTTTCGCCGATCCATATCGAATATCTGTCCAACATGGGGGTCGGCGCCTCGCTTTCCATCTCGATCGTGATCGAAGGAAAGCTGTGGGGGCTGTTCGCCTGCCATCACTATGGCCCGCGCCTGCCCACGCTTGAACGCCGCTCGGTATGCGAGCTGTTCGGACAGATGTTCGCGCTCAAGCTGGAAAGCCGGGAGCGGCTGGCGATCAGCGAATATTTGCGCAGCGCGCGCGACGCGGCGGATCGGCTGCTGGGTTCGCTGGCGAGCGACACGTCGCTGTTCGAGGATGCCGAGCTGCTTGCCGATACGATCGGAGGCGCCATCAAGTCCGATGGCGTCGCGGTCTGTATCGAGGGGCGGATCGCCATGACCGGCCTCACCCCGCCGCTCGAGGAAATCCAGAAGCTCGTCCGGCGGCTGAACGCACGGGGCTCGGTCGATCTGCTGGCGGTCGACCGTATGGCCACGATCGAACCCGGGGCGGAAGCTTATGCCGATGTCGCGGCGGGCATGCTCGCGATCCCGATCTCACGGGTGGCGCGCGATTATGTGATCCTGTTCCGGCAGGAGATCGTCCGCACCGTGCGCTGGGGCGGCGATCCCAAGAAAGTGGTCACATTCGGCCCCAACGGCCCCCGCCTGACCCCGCGCAAGAGCTTCGAGGCATGGTCGGAACTGGTGCGGGGCAGCGCGCTGCCCTTCACGCCCGCCGAGATTCGGGTCGCCGAGACGCTCCGCGCGACCCTGATCGAAGTGGTGCTGCGCATGTCGCACGAGGCCCACGCCGAACGGCAGCTCGCGAGTGAACGGCAACAGATTCTGATCGCCGAGCTCAACCACCGCGTGCGCAATATCCTCAGCCTGATCCGGGGCGTGATCCGGCAATCGGACAGTTCGGGCAGCACGGTCGATTTCGTGCATGAGGTCGATAACCGGATCCAGGCGCTGGCGCGCGCGCACAACCAGGTCACCTCGACCGACTGGGACTCCGCCTCGATCCGCACCCTGATCGAGACGGAAAGCGCCGCCTATCTCGGCGACAAGGCCAAGCGGGTGATCCTGACAGGCCCCGAGGCCGGACTGAGCACGCACGGCTTTTCAGTGCTCGCGCTGGTCTTTCATGAGCTTATCACCAACAGCGCCAAATATGGCGCGCTCTGCGACAGTGGGCAGGTGACGGTCACATGGCATGTCGACGAGGATGGCGATCTCGAGATCGACTGGCGCGAAAATGGCGGCCCCCCGGTTGCGCCGCCGACGCGCCAGGGATTCGGCACAACGATCATCAATCGGTCCATCCCGTTCGATCTCGGCGGCAAGGCGGAAATTTTTTATCAGCCCGCCGGGGTCACGGCCAGGTTCTGCATACCAGCCAAGCATGTCCGGCTCGTCATACCGGCCGAAAGCGAACCTGCGCCACGCGCGCCCGAGCCCGTCGAGACGGCTCCCGGCCCTCGCCCGCTCGCAGGGAAAAGCGTGCTGCTGGTCGAGGATAGCCTGATCGTCGCCATGGACGCAGAGGATATATTGCATCTGCTGGGCGCCAGCCGCGTCGCCGCGGCGGCCACGATCCGCTCCGCGCAGGAAGAACTTGACCGGGAACGGTTCGACCTGGCGATCCTCGATATCAATCTTGGCGACCATTCCAGCCTGCCGTTCGCGGAGGATCTGGCGCGCCGGGGCATCCCTTTCCTCTTCGCCACCGGCTATGGCGATCAGACCCGCCTGCCCGCCCAACTCGAAAATGTGCCGATCGTGCAAAAACCCTATCAATCGGAATCGATCGCAAGCGCGCTTGAGCGGCTGAACATCAGCACATCTGCGCCCATTTTTGCTGCATTCGCACATATTGATGTGCAAAATAATTAGGCAGCATCAGCCGATTAATACGGCATAGTACAAATATCTTTATATTTCAGTATATTAGAGTATACATGCAATTTATGCATTTGCGCTGTACTGTTTTAAAATTGCGCATAACCGTTTGAGTAGACATATGTGCACTGCACAATGAGTGCGGATGCGCGGCCTTGGCCGCAAGGAGTAAGACCATGCAAGCGTTTGAACAGGCGACAAATGCTCTTGTCGCCGTTGTCGCTCAGTTTCTGGTCGTCGGGGTACTGCTTACCTTCTGAGGACCGGAACGCTCCGCTCCGGCCGCCGGCATCGCCCGGCGGCCGAGCGGGGGGACATTCAGCCTCGCGTGAAACACGCTGGCCAGGTCAGCTATTCCAGATATCCTTGAGCCGGCCGAAAAATCCTTCGTCCGATGTCGCTTCGCCGGTTTCAATCTCGCGAAGCTCTTCAAGCAGTTCGCGTTGCCGAGCACTGAGCTTGCTCGGCGTTTCCACGTCGATCTGAACCACCAGATCCCCCTGCCCGCGCCCGTTGAGCACCGGCATGCCGGCCCCGCGCTGCCGCAGCTGGGCGCCCGATTGCAGTCCTGAAGGAATACGCAGCTCGATCGGCTTGCCGTCGATACCGGGCACCTGGATCGTGCCGCCGAGCGCCGCGGTCGCGAAGCTGATCGGCGCGCGGGCGAACAGCGTAGTTCCCTCGCGCTGGAATTGCTGATGCCGCGCCACATGCACGAAGATGTAGAGATCGCCCGGCGGTGCGCCCCTGGCGCCAGCCTCGCCTTCGTTGGAAACGCGAATGCGCGTGCCGTCGTCGACGCCCGCTGGCACCTTGACGTTGAGTGAGCGTTCCCGGTCCACACGGCCTTCGCCGCGGCATGTCGGGCAAGGATCGCTGATCGTCTCGCCGCGCCCGTGGCAAGCCGGACAAGTCCGCTCCACCACGAAGAACCCCTGCTGCGCCCGAACCTTGCCGTGCCCGCCGCAGGTGCCGCAGGTCCGCGTACCCGTCCCTGTCTTGGCGCCAGCGCCATCGCAAGACTCGCACGTCATCGCGACATCGAAGCTGATCGTCACTTCCTTGCCGGCGAACGCTTCCTCAAGCGTGACCTCGAGATCGTAGCGAAGATCCGCGCCGCGCTGGACGCGCTGGCGCCCGCCCCGGCCGTTGCCGCCCATGAACTCGCCGAAGATATTCTCGAAAATGTCGGAGAAGCCGTCGAAGCCCTGCTGGCTCTGCCCGAATCCGCCATTCTGGAACGCTGCCTTGCCGAAGCGATCATAGGCCGCGCGCTTCTGCGGGTCCTTCAGGCAATCATAGGCTTCGCTGATCGCCTTGAACTTTTCCTCGGACACCGTGCAGCCGGGGTTGCGGTCCGGATGGCATTCCATCGCGAGCCGGCGATACGAGGACTTGATAGTCTTGTCGTCGGCCGAGCGCTCGACCTGAAGCAGCTCGTAATAATCAGTGTCGACGCTCATTCAGCCCCCCGGCCAACAATCCCCACCACGTCATGCCAGCGGAGGCTGGCATCCATCTCTCTGTCAGCGCGCGGATGTAGAGAGATGGGCCCCAGCCTGCGCTGGGGCGACGTAATAGGTAACATCACTCAAGCCTTGTTGTTTTCGTCCACTTCGGAAAATTCGGCGTCGACGACATCGTCGCCCTGGCCGCCCTCGGCGCCCTGCGCCGCACCGGCGTCGGCAGCACCGGCGCCTGCGGCCTGCTCCTTCTCGTAGATCGCCTGACCGAGCTTCATCGCGACCTGAGCCAGCGCCTGCGCCTTTTCGGTCATCTGCTCGGAATCGCCGCTCTCGACCGCTGCCTTGGCGGCGGAAATCGCGCCCTCGATCTCGGACTTGAGACCCGCATCGACCTTGTCGGCATGCTCGACAAGCTGCCGCTCGGTCGTATGGATCAGGCTCTCGGCATTGTTCTTCGCCTCGGCTGAAGCACGGCGCTTCTTGTCCTCCTCAGCGAACTTCTCGGCATCCTTGACCATCTGGTCGATGTCAGCATCGCTGAGACCGCCCGAGGCCTGGATCTTGATCTGCTGTTCCTTGCCGGTGCCCTTGTCCTTGGCGGACACGTTAACGATGCCGTTGGCGTCGATGTCGAACGTGACCTCGATCTGCGGCACGCCGCGCGGCGCCGGGGGAATGCCGATCAGGTCGAACTGACCCAGCATCTTGTTGTCCGCCGCCATCTCGCGCTCGCCCTGGAAGACCCGGATCGTCACCGCGTTCTGATTGTCCTCGGCGGTCGAATAGGTCTGCGACTTCTTGGTCGGGATCGTCGTGTTGCGGTCGATCATGCGGGTGAACACGCCGCCCAGCGTCTCGATGCCCAGCGACAGCGGGGTAACGTCGAGCAGCAGCACGTCCTTGACGTCGCCCTGCAGCACGCCTGCCTGAATGGCGGCGCCCATCGCGACGACTTCGTCGGGGTTCACGCCGGTATGCGCTTCCTTGCCGAAGAAGGACTTCACGATCTCGCGCACCTTCGGCATGCGGGTCATGCCGCCGACGAGCACCACTTCGGCAATATCCGCCGCCTTCAGCCCCGCATCCGCCAGCGCCTTGCGGCAAGGCTCAAGCGTCCGCTGAATCAGCGATTCGACCAGCCGCTCCAGATCGGCGCGCGTGATCGTCTTGACGAGATGCTTCGGCCCATTCTGGTCCGCCGTGATGAAGGGCAGATTGACGTCGGTGGTCTGCGCAGAAGACAGTTCGATCTTGGCCTTCTCGGCGGCTTCCTTCAGCCGCTGCAGCGCCAGCCGATCGCCGCGCAGGTCGATGCCCTCGGCCTTCTTGAACTCGTCGGCCAGATATTCGACGATCTTCGCGTCGAAATCCTCGCCGCCGAGGAAGGTGTCGCCATTGGTCGACTTCACCTCGAACACGCCGTCGCCAATCTCGAGCACCGAGATGTCGAACGTGCCGCCGCCAAGGTCATAGACCGCGATCGTCTTGCCGTCCTGCTTCTCAAGCCCATAGGCGAGCGCAGCCGCGGTCGGCTCGTTGATGATGCGCAAAACTTCGAGGCCCGCAATCCGCCCGGCATCCTTGGTCGCCTGACGCTGGGCATCATTGAAATAGGCCGGAACCGTGATGACGGCCTGAGTGACGGTTTCGCCAAGATAGCTCTCGGCGGTTTCCTTCATCTTCTGCAGGATGAAGGCGGAAATCTGCGACGGCGAATAATCCTCGCCGCCCGCCGCGACCCACGCGTCGCCGTTCGTGCCCTTGGTGATCTTGTACGGGACGAGTTCCATGTCCTTCTGGGTCATCGGGTCTTCGAACCGGCGGCCGATCAGGCGCTTGACCGCATAAACCGTATTGTCCGGATTAGTGACCGCCTGGCGCTTGGCCGGCTGGCCGACGAGACGTTCACTGTCCTTGGTGAACGCGACGATCGACGGCGTCGTGCGCGCGCCTTCCGCATTTTCGATGACCTTGGGCTTGCTGCCCTCCATGACGGCAACGCAGCTGTTCGTCGTGCCGAGGTCGATACCGATTACTTTCGCCATAATCCTAAACCTTCCTATCCCCATTCGCTCCCGCCGGACGCCCCCAAGCAACGAGGCAAGCGTCCCTGGCAGGGTTGCAACATACCGGCGCGATATAGGGCTCGTTTCGGTTGCTGCAAGACGGCTGCGCGGTTATGCGCCGCGAAAAGCGGAGACAGCCGATGAACCGACCCCTCTTTGCCCTTGTTGCGCTCATGACGCTGGCCGCCTGCCAGCAGAAGGAGTCGGCCCCGGCCCCCGCCGCCGAGATCAGCGTGACCGACGCGATCATCAGACTCGCCCCGGTCGAGGGCCGTCCGTCTGCCGCCTATTTCACGCTCCACGGCGGCAAGACGCCCGACCGCCTGGAAGCCGTGACCAGCCCGAAGGCTGCCACGATCGATCTGCACGAAAGCAAGATGGAAGACGGCATGATGAGCATGTCCCTGCTGACCGGCGTGGGCCTCCCCGCCGGCGGCGCCCTCGGCATAAAG
>CAYLIK010000122.1:0-656 GCA_964383565.1 uncultured Sphingomonadaceae bacterium | reverse complement strand
CGTCGTCTTCAAGTCAGGCGGCAACCACGCCATGCTGTTCGGAATGGACCCCGCGGTAAAGCCGGGCGCGTCCGTCCCCCTCACCTTCACGTTCCAGAGCGGCAAGAAAGTCGAGGTCGGGGCGAAGGCCATCGCGGCCGGCGATGAGATGCCCATGAATATGGAGCATTAAGGGTGCCGCCTGCTCGACACGAGCGACGGAACATACAATCTATAGAGCGTGACCTCCCGCTCCCTCACCACGCTCGAACGCACCCTCGCCGCCAGCATGTTCGGCGACACGATCGACTACGCCCAGGTCCGCATCTACCGCCGCAAATGGTGGCCGTTCCAGCCGCGCGGCGTAACCATGGCGCCTGACGGCCATCTCTGGTTCCATCCTCACGCCTCCCATTATCGGGACTGCTTTGGCTGCGCCGACATTCACGGGCAGGCTCATTTCATCCACGAGATGACCCATGTCTGGCAGGCTACGCAGAAAGGGAAATGGTGGCTCCCGCTGATGCGCCATCCCTTCTGTCGCTACGATTATGCCGCAGAGTCGGGAAAACCCTTCGCCCGCTACGGTATCGAGCAGCAGGCGGAGATCGTGAAGCACGCTTTCCTCGCCCGCCACGGTCTTTGCCCTGTCGGCAAAAGCCCCCTCGATATCGCCC
>CAYLIK010000121.1:0-9790 GCA_964383565.1 uncultured Sphingomonadaceae bacterium | reverse complement strand
ACTTCGTCCATGCGGCTGCCGGTATCGATCAGCGCGGTGGCGATGATCGAGAGCGATCCCCCCTCCTCGATGTTACGCGCGGCGCCGAAGAATCGCTTCGGCCGCTGGAGCGCATTCGCGTCGACACCACCCGTCAGAACCTTGCCAGAGCTTGGCACGACAGTGTTGTAGGCGCGGCCGAGGCGCGTGATCGAATCGAGCAGGATCACGACGTCCTTCTTATGTTCGACGAGGCGCTTGGCCTTCTCGATCACCATTTCGGCGACCTGAACGTGGCGTTGCGCCGGTTCGTCGAAGGTCGAACTGATGACCTCGCCCTTCACCGAACGCTGCATGTCGGTAACTTCCTCGGGCCGCTCGTCGATCAGCAACACGATCAGGAACACCTCGGGATGATTGTCGGTAATCGCCTTGGCGATATTCTGGAGAAGGACGGTCTTACCTACACGCGGCGGCGCGACGATCAACGCACGCTGGCCCTTGCCCTGCGGCGCAACGATGTCGATCACCCGAGCCGACTTGTCCTTGATCGTCGGATCGAGCTGGTCGAGGGTCAGCTTCTCGTCAGGATAGAGCGGGGTGAGATTGTCGAAATTGACGCGGTGACGCACCGCCTCTGGATCGTCGAAATTGACCGAGACCAAGCGGGTCAGCGCGAAATAACGCTCTCCATCCTTGGGACCGCGGATCTCGCCCTCGACGGTGTCGCCAGTGCGAAGGCCGAATTTGCGGACCTGGTTGGGCGAAATATAGATGTCGTCGGGGCCAGCGAGATAATTGGCCTGCGGACTGCGCAGGAATCCGAACCCGTCGGGGAGCACTTCGATGGTACCCTCGCCCATGATCTGCTCGCCATTCTCGGCCTGGGCCTTGAGGATCGCAAACAGCAGGTCCTGCTTGCGCATGGTCGAGGCGCCCTCGACTTCCAGCTCTTCCGCCATGGCCACCAGATCGGCAGGAGTCTTTTTCTTTAATTCTTTGAGATGCATTGGGATTTTCCGAAAATATGCCGAACGGCGAACGCTGGAACGCGTATGCGGAAGGAGGAATGTGCGGCGAGATTTACCGGCCGACACGCGGAAAGAAGTAAGCTGCCCTGTGAATCAAGTCAAGAGTGACGCCACGCGGCCGATCGCATCCCGGCCATCAAAATATCCGCTAATTCAGAAGGGCCGCACGATCACCAATACAACGATCACGGCGGTCGCGATGCCGGGAATCTCGTTCATCAAGCGCAGTGCCTTGTCGCTGGGCGGGCGATAGCCACCGGCAAGCTTCTTCCCGTAGCCGACCGCCCAGCCGTGAAAGCCGGAAAGCAGGATCACAGTCGCGAACTTGGCATGGAACCAGCCCTGGCTCCATAGACCCTGATCGAACGCCAGCAGCAGGCCGAAAATCCACACAAGGATCATTGCGGGGCTGATGATGATCGAACGCAATCGTTTTTCGCGTTCGATCCACTGGCGGTCCTCCGTCGATCCCGGCGCCGTTGGCTGGTGATAGACATAGAAGCGCGGGAGCATGAACAGCCCCGAAATCCAGAAGATCACGAAGATCAGATGCGCGGCCTTGATCCACGGATAGGCGGCGCCGAGCATCCCGATCCCCAACAAGTCGCTCATCGCTCAGCCCCGGCCCGTTGCATTGCGGACGCGCCCGAGCAGCTGTTCGACATGGGCGATGGGCGTGTCCTGCAAGATGCCATGGCCGAGATTGAACACATGCGGTCGTGAAGCGAAAGCCCCCAATATGCGATCCACCGCATGATCCAGCACTTCGCCGCCCGCGATCAGCGCGAGCGGATCGAGATTGCCCTGCACGGGAAGCCCCTCGGGCAGTTCAGTATCAGCCCAGCGCGGATCGATCGTCTCGTCGAGCCCGAGCGCATCCACCCCGGTCTCACAGGCATAGGCGACCAGTTTACCGCCGGCGCCCTTCGGAAAACCAATGATCGCCAGATCCGGATGCCGTTCACGAAGAGCGGACACGATCTTCGCAGTGGGCGCGATCACCCATTGCTCGAATTGTGTGGGCGAAAGGCTTCCCGACCAGCTGTCGAAAAGCTGCACCGCGTCGACCCCGGCTTCAACCTGCCCTGACAGATATTCGATAGTGGCGTCGGCGATGGAGTCGATGATCGCTGAAAAGGCCGCTGGATCGCGATAGGCCATGCGACGCGCCTCGGCCTGTTCCCGGCTGCCTTCGCCTGCGACCATATAGGTGGCAACGGTCCATGGGCTGCCCGCAAAACCGAGGAAGGTGACGTCTTGGGGCAAGGATGCCCGCACCCGACGCACCGTCCCATAGACCGGATCGAGCCTCTGGGGTGCCCTGGCGAGGCCCTCCAGCGCATGATCGACCAGTTTGGGCGCAAGCCTGGGCCCCTCTCCCACTTCGAACCACAGATCCTGTCCTAGCGCATGCGGGATCATCAGGATGTCGGAGAACAGGATCGCACCATCGAAGCCGAAGCGCTTGATCGGCTGAAGCGTCACCTCGGCGGCGGCCTCGCTGTCATTGACCAGTTCGAGAAAGCCGCCCTTCTCTGCCCTGAGCGCCCGATATTCAGGAAGATAACGCCCTGCCTGACGCATCAGCCAGACAGGCGGAGGATCACGCCGAACTCCGCGAAGCACGGTCAGCAAGGCTTTGTCCGTAGGATCGGCGATGGCGGGAGCGAGGTCGGACAGCGGAGACTCCATAATCTATTCTTATTATTTAAAGAGGATTGAAGTGAGTAGTAGGGCGACGGATGGCGGGGTTTATTCCCAGTCGGCCTGATTGCCAACAGCTTGACTCTAGGGGCACCGGACCGGGCCGGTGAGTCGAACCGCAAACCCCCATAATCCACAGGCTGGGGATACAAAGCGCCCACTGTGGAAAAGCTACCGGACAAAATCGGGGCCACGGGGATGAATCGTTCGCTTGAAGCGATCGACCCATATCCGCTAGCTCGGTCCACATGGTTATGCACAGGCTTTCAGTCCGGTGATCCGGCTTCACCTTCATCTGCTGTCGGATTCGACGGGCGAGACGCTCGAAAATGTCGCCAAGGCGGGGCTCGCGCAATTCGACGAAGTGGAGACGATCAAGCATTTCTGGCCGATGGTGCGGTCCGAAGGGCATCTCGACCGCATTCTGGTTGAAATAGCGCAAAGGCCGGGGCTGGTGCTGTTCACGATCGTGAACGCTGATATCCGCCGCAAGCTTGAGGGCCGCTGTCATGCACTTGGATTGCCGGCAGTCTCGGCGCTCGATCCGGTGATCGACGCGCTTGAACGCATGCTGGGGCAGGAAGCAAAGGCCCGGCCGGGGCGGCAGCATATGCTTGATGCCGCCTATTTCCGGCGGGTGGAGGCGATCCAGTTCACGATCGCGCATGATGATGGTATTGGCGCTGAGGATTGGGAGGAGGCTGACATTCTCCTCGCAGGCGTGTCGCGATCGTCCAAGACGCCCACCGCCATCTATCTTGCCAATCGCGGCTATAAGGTCGCCAATATTCCGCTCGTGGTCGAAGCGCCGCCGCCGCCTGCGCTGTTTCACCTCAAGAATCCGCTGATCGTGGGGCTGACGACCAGCCCAGAACGGCTGATCCAGGTACGGCGCAACCGCTTGCTCGCGCTCAACCAATCCCCCGAGACGGCCTATGTCGATCAGGAAAAGGTTTCGGCTGAGGTGGCTTACGCGCGCCGGCTGTTTTCCGACAACGGCTGGCCCGTGATCGACGTTACCCGCCGTTCCATCGAGGAGACCGCGGCGGCGGTGATTAACCTCGTCAACGAACGGAATCCGGATCAATCGGAGCCGTGATGCTGATACTCGCTTCGCAATCAGCTTCGCGGCGGGCGTTGCTTTCAGCGGCGGGCGTCCCGCATGAGGCTGTCTCGCCCAGTGTCGATGAAGATGCCGCGAAAGCTGGACTTCGGGCACAAGGGGTCGAGGCGCGGGGCCTTGCCGACGCACTGGCCGAATTTAAGGCATTGAAATTGTCCGCCCGACGACCGGGCGATCTCGTCCTCGGTTGCGATCAGGTGCTGGTGCTCGACGATGGTTCGACCCTCGACAAGGCGATTGATCGGGAAGATGCGAAGGCACAGCTCACTCGACTGCGGGGCAACACCCATCGACTGATTAGCGCTGCGGTCATCTGTGAAGGGGGCACGCCGGTCTGGAGACATATTGATGTCGCCAAGCTGACGATGCGCAGCTTTTCTAACGATTTTCTGGAAGCCTATCTTGATTCCGAATGGCCTGGCGTCAGCGGATGTGTTGGCTGTTATCAGCTCGAAGGGCGCGGGAGCCAGCTGTTCGCCCGAATTGAGGGCAGTCATTTCACCATCCTCGGTCTGCCGCTGCTGTCGCTGCTCGATTATCTGCGGACGCGGGGCATAATGACGTCATGACCCGTCACTATGCCGAAGTGATCGGCGATCCGATCGCACATTCAAAATCACCGCTGATCCATGGCTTCTGGCTCCAGAAACTCGGGATCGATGCACATTATGAGCGGTGCCATGTGAAACCGGAGGGACTGGCGGATTATCTTTCCGAGCGCCGCACAAACGCTGCATGGCGCGGTTGCAACGTCACAATTCCGCACAAGCAGGCGGTGATGCCCCTGCTAGATGGGATCGATCCGACCGCTAGGATGATCGGCGCGGTAAACACGGTCGTGCGTGGCGCAGATGGAGCATTGACTGGCTATAACAGCGACAGTCCGGGCTTCCTTGAGCCAATGCGTCCGCTGTTAGGGGCCGGTCATTTGTTTCGTATGGCGCGCGTCATTGGTTCCGGTGGCGCGGCACGGGCCATCGTCCATGCCCTTGCCGGTGAAGGGTTCACCATCGCCATGATCGCGCGCGATCAAGCCAAGGCTCTGGAAATCCTCCGTGAGACTGATTCCGAGGCGTCGGATAATATGGTCGCCTCACTTGAAAGCTGGCGCCAACCATTGGATTTTGACTGGGGCGATTGCGAAGGCCGGCTGGACGTGGTGGTCAACACGACGTCGCTGGGGATGAGTGGATATTCGCCGCTTGATATCGATTTCAGCCATGTTCCGCCCGCCGCGATCGTCTACGACATCGTCTATGCGCCGCTGGAAACGCCGCTGCTCGCTGAAGCGCGGCGTCGTGGGCTGCGTACGATCGATGGACTCGAAATGCTGATCGGGCAGGCGGCCATCGCGTTTGCCCATTTCTTCGGTCAGCCGGCACCGCGCGAACATGACCATGAATTACGGGTCTTGCTGGCAACATGATCGTACTTGGCCTTACCGGATCGATCGGCATGGGTAAGTCGACCGTAGCCGCGATGTTCCGCGCCGAAAAGGTGCCTGTGTTCGATGCCGACGCCGAGGTTCACCGGCTGCAGGGGCCGGGCGGGGCGCTGGTCGCGCTGATCGAACAAGCCTTTCCGGGCACTGAGAAAGCAGGCGGAATCGATCGTGCCGTGCTCTCCCGGTATGTGCTGGGAGACAGAGCCGCGTTACACCGGCTGGAGCAGATCGTGCATCCCGCCGTCGCCGTTGCGCGGCGCAACTTCCTGCGGCGCCATCGGGCGAGGCCGCTGGTGGTGCTCGATATTCCGCTCCTCTACGAAAAGGGATCGCATCGTGAGGTGGATCGCATCGCGGTGGTGTCCGCGCCTGCTTGGATGCAGCGCAAGCGGGTGATGGCGCGTCCGGGCATGACGGCAGCCAAGCTTGCCCACATCCGCGCGCTGCAGATTCCCGATCCGGTCAAGCGCGCCCGGGCCGATCATGTGATCGATACCGGCGTCCAGAAACATGAGACTCATTCGCAAGTTCGCAGACTCATCGCTTGTCTTCGGGCTGAACAGGGCCGATAGTCACGGCATGCGTGAAATTGTTTTTGATACTGAAACCACTGGCCTTAGTCCGATCGACGGACACAGGCTGGTCGAAATCGGCTGCATCGAACTCGTCAACAAGATCGAGACTGGCCGTCACTTTCATTGTTATTTCAATCCGAGCCGATCGATGCCGCCCGAGGCGGAGGCGGTTCACGGCCTCAGCGCGGTCTTCCTTTCGGACAAGCCGAATTTCGCAGCGAAGTGTGAAGAACTGCTCAGATTCATCGGTGAAGCGCCGCTGGTGGCGCACAATGCGGCATTCGATTTCGGCTTCCTCAACTGGGAGCTTGGCGCCTGCGGACGCTCGACGATCGCGATGACCCGGATGATCGATACGCTGTCGATTGCCCGTTCCCGACATCCGGGAGCCAAACACAGCCTTGATGCATTGTGCACCCGCTATGGAATCGATCGCAGCCACCGCATCAAGCATGGCGCCTTGCTGGACGCGCAGTTGCTGGCGCAGCTTTATGTCGAGCTTTCAGGTGGACGGCAGATCGGCCTGTCGCTCCGCACAGGTGCGGAAGCTCGGGATCCGAACCTCGTTTCCGTCGCGGCGCTTGCGCGGCCCAGGGCAGCGGTTCGGCCCCCGCGCCCGCACACCGCCAGCGTCGAAGAGATTGAGCGTCACAAAGCGTTCCTGGCCAAGCTGGTCGAGCCCCTGTGGCTTGAGCAAGAGCAGGCTGGTTGACCCCGGCATCCGCCGGGACTAAGGCCGCCCCCGCCATCTTTTTCCCCTGGGCGGACGGCGAAACAGAGTGGAGGTTTGGAGATGGAAATCCGGGTTTCAGGCCATCAGGTCGACACCGGCGCGGCGCTCCGCGACCATGTCGATACGCGGTTGCAGGGTATCGCCCAGAAATATTTCTCGCGCAGCCTCTCGGCTCACGTCACTTTCGGCCGTGGCCCGCACGACAATGGGTTCGTGTGTGATATTGTCGCCCATGTGATGCAGGGCGTGATCCTCAAGGGATCGGGCTCGTCGGCGGGCGAGGCGCATCCGGCCTTCGATCAGGCGTCCGATCGGATCGAAACCCAGCTCCGGCGCTATATGCGGCGGCTGAAGGACCGTCATGGTCCAGCCAACGGCGTCGAGCAACAGCTCAACGGCGTCGACTCTGCGGACGCTGGCTATACCGTTTTCGAGGCGACGCCCGAGCATGACGAAGTCGAAGCCGACAATCCGGTGATCATCGCCGAGACGCGCGTCGACATTCCCGAGGCCAGTGTATCCGACGCGGTCATGATGCTCGACCTGCGGAACACCACCGCGCTGATGTTCCGCAATTCGGGCACGGGCGCCTTCAACATGGTCTATCGTCGCTCGGACGGGACGATCGGATGGGTGGAGCCACAGCGGGCGGCCTGAAACCGCGCGTACCGAACAATGACCAAGCCGCTTTCCCAGAACGACACCGATCCGGCGAATGGTGCGGTGCGCAGCGTTGATTCGCTGAACGATCTGCTGCGTCCGGGCGACGTCATTTCGGCGCTGGCCGTTCCGAACAAGAAATCGCTGTTCGTCCAACTCTCGCGGGTCGCCGCCAAGGGCAGGGAGCTTTCCGCCACGGAAATAACCGAGCGCCTGCTGGATCGCGAGCGGCTCGGATCGACCGGCTTCGGCGGCGGGGTCGCGATCCCGCACGGCAAGATCGAAGGACTCGAGCAGGTGGTCGGCCTTTTCGCCAAACTGGCGTCGCCGATCGATTTCGCCGCGATCGACGATATGCCGGTCGATCTCGTCTTCCTGTTGCTTTCCCCGCCGGACGCCGGAGTGGAGCATCTGAAGGCGCTTGCACGGGTCAGCCGTCGGCTGCGCGACCGGACCTTCGTAGCGAAGTTGCGTGGCGCCGGCTCGACCGATGCGCTTTACGCGCTGCTCGCCAACGGGGACGGACGCGGTGCCGGCTGATCGAGCCGGTCCGCCGCCATCAGGCCAGCTTGCTCATTTCCGCGCGCTCGAATCGCTGTACGCCTCGGCGCCGGTCAACACGCTTTTCCCGTCCCGGCTTGAGATCGTCTCGGAAGGGTTCGCCCGAATTTCCTTCGAGGTTACCGATCATGTGAATCACGCGGCTGGCGCGGCGCATGGCACGCTCTACTTCAAGATGCTCGACGATGCCGCCTTCTATGCCGCGAACAGCCTGTGCACCGATCGATTCCTGCTCACCACCGCGTTCAACCTGTTCCTGACCAAGCCAATCATGACCGGGCCGGTGACGGCGGAAGGTCATTGGGTCAGCGGCAAGCGCCGCGTGTTCGTCGCCGATGCGCGGCTGGTCGATGCTGAAGGCGAGGAATGTGCGCGGGGCACCGGCACCTTCATGCGCTCGCATATCCCGCTCGCCGGCCTGCCAGGCTACCGACCATGAGCGCGCGGCTGACATCCGCGCTGCTGGTGTCCGCCCTGATCCGCAAGGTCGAAAGCGAAGGCGGCACCGGCGCGGTGCTCGCCAAGGGAGACGCGACCGCCGGATCGCTGCTGCTGTTGATCGCCGATCGTGGGCGGATGGTGGCGGTTCGGGAACGCGGGCTGCTTCCGAACGGGACTCCCGGCTGGATCGCCACCGGGCCGGCCGATCTCGACGATGCAGAGGCATTGGCTTCCTATCTCGAACGTCGGAGGAAGTTCGACAGCGATATTTGGCTGGTAGAGTTAGACGGGATGCCGGCCGAGAGACTTGATGCTGTGCTGGAGGCAATGTAGGGCCCTTGCCCTGTTCCCATATTGTTCTATTCTGTCGACCATGGAGCCGTGCCTCGCCGATGACCCGCTGATCGCTGCTGACGTTGCGCGCGGCGTGTCGCGGATGCTGTTCCGGCACGATTTCATGGCGCTGTGCGAAGTGCCGCTCGGCAATGGCCGCCGCGCGGACATCATGGCCCTCGATAGTCGGGGCGAGGTGATCATCATCGAGATTAAGGTTTCGCGCGCCGATCTGCGGGGGGACCTCAAATGGCCGGATTATCTCGATTATTGTGATCGCTTCTTCTGGGCGGTCCCGGCAGGCTTCAATCTCTCGCCGTTCGAGGAGGACTGGTTCCGCCCCGGCTGCTGCGGGCTGATCGTGGCCGATCGCTATGATGCCGCGATCCTGCGCGACGCCGAGCGACGGCCGCTCGCCGCCCCGCGCCGCAAGGTCGAAACGCTCCGCTTTGCGCGCCGTGCCGCCCGCCGCATCCTCGCCGACAGCGATCCCGACGCGATCGTCTTGGACTAGGCAGGATTGCCGCCCGCGTCGCCTTGTTCTATCGGCGCTCCCGATGAGCCGGGGACTTCATCTCAGAAACACATGGCTAAGGGCGGCGCTGCTGCTGCTTGCGCTGTGCGCCCTGTCGTCCCGCTTCATTGTCCCCGCCGGTTTCATGCCGGAAAGCGGCAAGATCGCGCTCAGCATCTGTTCGGGCGGCTCAGTGCTGATCGACATGGGCAAGCCGCAGAAGGACAATTCGCCCACCGGGGATCATGCCCCCTGCAGCTTCTCCGCCTCGGCCATGCCGATAATCTCGGGCACACCGCCGCTGCTGCTTGCCGGGGCGATTCTCTACATCGTCGAGCAGAGCCGACTGCCCGACTTTCCCTTCCCCGCCGCCGCGCCCGATCGGCTGCGGCCGCCGCTGCGGGGGCCACCTTCCGCCTAACACCATTTTCGCGGGCGCGCCGCGCGTCCTGAACTTGCTCGTCAACGGAAGACTTTCATGGCTATTTCAACACGGGCTGCGCTGCTGGCGCTGGCTCCGCTTTTCACGATGCCGGCCCATGCGTTTGTGCAGGACCAATCCACCATCATCGTCACGGCGCAGGCCGATCCGGTCGCCATCATCGCGCGGACGCCGGGCGGCATCGATTATGTCGATCAGGCGCAATTCGCCGATCGGCTGGCCGTATCGCTGCGCGATGCGCTCGCCTTCT
>CAYLIK010000120.1:0-9861 GCA_964383565.1 uncultured Sphingomonadaceae bacterium | reverse complement strand
AGGCGGATCTCGCGGCCGAAGCGATCGCTTTCGCGCGCAGCCTCGGTGCGCCACGCCGAACCGGTGACTTGACCGTCTCGGCCGACCCCGCTTCATTTGATCGATTTGCGGCTGCTAATGCCCGTAAAATCAAAGGCCTCGATGCCCCCAAGGCCTGCATTGAAGCCGTGAAGGCCGCCACCGAGCTGCCGATCGATGCGGGGCAGAAGAAGGAGCAGGCGCTGTTTGCCGAGCTCGTCGAAGGCGAGCAATCCAAGGCGCTGCGCCACATGTTCTTCGCCGAGCGCGCGGCCGCGAAGATCGACGGCCTGCCCAAGGACATTGGGCTCCGCCCCATCGGCCGGGTGGGCGTGATCGGCGCGGGCACGATGGGCGGCGGCATCTCGATGAACTTCCTGTCGGCGGGCATTCCCGTCACCATCGTTGAGATGGCGCAGGAGGCGCTCGACCGCGGCACCGCGCTGATGCGCAAGAATTATGAGGCGACCGCCGCCAAGGGGCGTCTGACCGCCGAGCAGGTGGAAACGGCAATGGGCCTTCTCACCTCCACGCTCGATTTCGATGCGCTCGCCGAATGCGACCTGATCATCGAGGCGGTCTATGAGAATATGGAGGTGAAGAAAGACATCTTCGCCCGACTCGATGCGATCGCCAAGTTCGGCGCGATGCTCGCTTCCAACACGTCCTACCTCTCGATCGACGAAATCGCGTCGGCGACGAAGCGACCGCAGGACGTTTTGGGCCTTCACTTCTTCTCGCCCGCCAACATCATGAAGCTGGTCGAAGTGGTGCGCGGTGCGGCAACCGCGCCCGAGGTGCTGGCGACCGGCATGGATCTGGCCCGCAAGATCGGCAAGGTGCCGGTGGTTTCGGGCGTATGCTTTGGCTTCATCGGCAACCGCATGCTGGAACCGCGGCTCAGTGGCGCGATCGATATGCTGGTCGAGGGCGCGACGCCTGAACAGATCGACCGCATCTCCACCGACTTCGGCATGCCGATGGGGCCGCTGCAGATGATCGACCTCGCCGGAGTCGACATCGGCTGGCACCGCGATCCCAACCGGATCGAGAGCGTGCGCGACGCGCTCAACGCCGCCGGCCGCTGGGGTCAGAAGGCCAAGGCGGGCTTCTACGATTATGACGAAAAGCGCCGCGCCGTTCCCTCTCCCGTTGCTCAAGCGATCATCGAGGAATTCCGCGCCAAGGCTGGCATAGCCCCCCGCGATATCAGCGACGAGGAGATCGCCACCCGCACCCTCTACGTGATGGTCAATGAGGGTGCGAAGATATTGGAGGAAGGGATCGCTCAGCGCGCGTCTGATATCGATGTGGTCTGGAATCAAGGCTATGGTTGGCCCCGCCATACGGGCGGCCCAATGTTCTGGGCCGAACGCATGGGGCTCGACAAGCTCGTCGATGCGCTGACCCGCTACAAAGACCGTCTGGGCGCCGACTTCACCCTATCGCCATTGCTCGTCGCCAGCGCAGCCGAAGGCCGGCTGCTCGGTCGCTGATCCTGGCTGGCGATGAAGACCTCCTGCTCCATTCGCTGCCGTCGATCCGGCGAAACGTCATAGAAAGGCTCATTTCATGGATCTTCGCTTCACGGCAGAAGAAGAGATATTTCGGGAGGAGGTGCGCGCCTTCCTCCGCGACAAACTGCCCGCTCGTATCGCCGCCAAGGTCCGCGCCGGGCAGCGTCTCACCAAGGCGGATCATGAGGAATGGCATGCCATCCTGAACAAGCAGGGCTGGCTCGCGACCCATTGGCCGACCCAATATGGCGGGCCTGGCTGGAGTGTGGCGCAGGCCTATATCTTCGAGGTCGAGACCGCGCTGGCGCACGCACCCCGGATCATCCCGTTCGGCGTGTCGATGCTCGGACCTGTGCTGATCAAATATGGCTCGGAGGCACAAAAAACGCACTGGCTTCCCCGCATCCTCGATGGCAGCGACTGGTGGTGCCAGGGTTATTCAGAGCCGGGCGCGGGTTCCGATCTTGCCAGCCTCAAATGCGCGGCCGTGCGTGACGGCGACCATTATGTCGTCAATGGGCAAAAGACGTGGACAACGCTTGGCCAGCACTCCGACATGATCTTCTGCCTGGTCCGCACCGCGAAAGAGGGCAAGAAGCAGGAAGGGATCTCATTCCTTCTGATCGATATGAAGACGCCGGGGGTGGAGGTGCGCCCGATCATCCTGCTTGAGGGCGAGCATGAGGTGAACGAGGTCTTCTTTACCGATGTTCGCGTGCCGGTCGAAAATCTTATAGGCGAAGAGAATAAGGGCTGGACCTACGCCAAATATCTGCTGACCTACGAACGCACCAACATCGCCGGCGTCGGTGCATCGATGGCGGCGTTCGACCATCTGAAACAGGTCGCCGAGGCGCAACGCAAAGGCGGTCGCCCGCTGGCCGATGATCCACTGTTTGCGGCCCGGCTCGCGAAACTCGAAATTGATCTCGAGAATATGAAGACCACCAATCTCCGCGTCCTGGCCGATTCCAGCGGTGGTGTCGCGCCTTTGGAGTTGAGCGCGATGCTCAAAATCCGGGGAACCGAGATCAGACAGGAGATTACGAGCCTCCTGCGTCGCGCGCTTGGTCCTTATGCGCAGCCCTTCGTGTCGGAAGCGCTGGACGAGGGGTTCAACGGCGAACCCGTAGGCCCAACTTTCGCTGCGCCCGTAGCGTCCGAATATTTCAACAACCGCAAACTTTCGATCTTCGGTGGCTCCAACGAAGTCCAGCGCGAGATCATCACCAAAGCGTTGCTGGAGCTCTGAGCGATGGATTTCACATATAGCGACGACCAGACGATGCTGGCCGACATGCTCGGCCGTTATTTCCAGCAGAAATATTCGATCGACACCCGCCACGAGATCAGCGGATCGGAGGCGGGATGGTCGGCTGAACAATGGGCCTCCTTTGCCGATATGGGCATAATCGGCGCGCTGTTTGGCCAATCAGTTGGCGGCTTTGGCGGCGGCGGTTTCGACATAGCGGTGGTCTTCGAGCAGATCGGTCGCGCGCTGGTTGTCGAGCCGTTCCTCGGGACGCTCATGGCCGGCCGTGTGCTCGCCAAGGCCGGTGGCCAGGAAGGCGTGCTGGAAGCGGCGATTGGCGGCAGCGCCGTCCTGGCCTTTGCGCATGAGGAGCCGCAAAGCCGCTACGACCTGACCGGGATCGCCACCAGCGCCAGGCGCGTCGGAGACGGCTGGACGCTCACGGGCGCGAAAGCCGTGGTGCCGCAAGTGGAAGCCTCCGACCAAATCCTGGTCTCCGCGCGTATCGCGGGCGGGGAAGACGCGCAGGCGGGCATCGGCCTCTTCCTGGTCGATCGCAGTGCCGCTGGCCTTGGATTGCGTGGCTATCCCATGATCGACGGCGGGCGGGGCGGCGAGGTCTTGCTCAACGGCACGACGGCCATGCTCGTCAGCGAGGACGGCTATTCGCTGATTGAGGAAGCAATGGCGGCCGGCATCGTAGCGCTCGCCTGGGAGGCTGTCGGCTTGATGGACCAACTCAAGGCGCAAACGCTTGAGTATCTGCGCACGCGGAAGCAGTTCGGCGTGCCGATTGGCAAGTTTCAGGCGCTTCAGCACCGAATGGCGACGGTAGCGCTGGAAATCGAACAGGCGCGCTCGGCTGCGATCAACGCCGCTGCCGCATTGGACAGCGACCGGTTGACCCGCGAACGCGCTGTATCCGCCGCAAAATATACGATCGGCCGGGTTGGCACCCTGGTCGCCGAGGAGGCGATCCAGCTCCACGGCGGCATCGGCATGACATGGGAGTTGCCGCTTTCGCACTACGCCAAGCGGCTGACGATGATCGGCCATCAGCTGGGCGACGAAGATCATCATCTTGCACGCTACATCGACCTTGGGCGCGCCGCATGATGATGAGCGCAAGCGCCAGGCCGATGGCGGCGCGCAGGCGCAGAAACGCAATTTTGCGTAGCGCGACCATCTTGATGAGTTTCGTGAGTTTATCGATCTCGGTTTCTGCCCAGGCAGCTTCGGATCCTGTAAAAAGGGGAGGATTAGTGTTGACTAATCAGGAAGCCTGGAAGCTGTACGAAAAATATTTAAGCGCATGGAATACGACTTCGATTGAGCAGCGCGTAAAGATAGCCGCCGAAGTTTTAAGCGAGAATATCGAATATCAAACTGCAAGGCATGATTTGTGTATCGGCCGGTCGCAAATCATTGAAGACATGGCCACATTTCATGAGAAATTCCCAGGCAGTCATTTTGAAATAGGCGATGTCTCTTCGCACCACAATGTAGCTTTGTTAAGCTGGGTTATCATTCAGGCCAATGGTAAAGAACTTGCTCGCGGAGGTGATCAAATCACCGTTGGTCGCGACGGAAATATCTCGAAAATTACTACCTTTGCGCCATCTGTAAAAAATCCGAATTGAAGCTCGAATAAAGCGGGCCGCATCGATTGATGAGATCTTGCGGCCCCCTTTGAATCGTATCGAAAAATCCGAGTAACGCGGGCGTTACCGCGCCGGCCGAAAATGGACGGCTGCGCGGCACTTCAAGCGTCGTGTTTAAAAGAGCATCCCATCGGCCAGGTGTTTTAGATCAAGACACTGCCGGATGATCGTATCCTTGCTATCAAGCCGCGTTCTGCTCGGAAAGAGAAGGTGTCGCGGCCTGGGCATTTGCATGGGACGTTCGATATTCTTCCGAAAACCTCTGAACGATATCGGCGACATTCTCGATCTTTTCGATTGCCCCCGTTCCATGCCCCGCGGACCAGATGTCGCGCCATGCCCGGAGGGTTTCAAGCTCGCTACCGGAATCAAATCCCTTGCGTGGTCCACTGGCCACGAAACCAGATCGCTCCAGGCTCTCGCGCAACATGTTGCAAGGGATTCCCGTCACTTCGGACGTGAGCAGAATATCGTCAGCATTGCTTCGGATGAGCATCTCGCGATAATCGTCGTCCGCCAGACTTTCGCGCGCCGCAATAAACGACGTTCCCACGATGGCCATATCCGCCCCGATGATTTCAAGCGCATGGAGCTGCTTTCCGTCCGAAATAGCGCCCGCTACGATAATCGGGCCATCGAAGAATTTGCGCACCTCCGCTACGAATGCAAATGGGTTGAGCCATCCGGTATTTCCACCCGCGCCCGCGCAAAGCAGGATCAGCCCGTCTACCCCCATCTCGGCAGCCCGGCGGGCATGTCGGATGCTGCCAGCATCGCAGACCACTAATCCGCCATAGGAATGTACTTTTTCGATAACATTGCGCGGACTGCCCACCGACGCGACGATGATTGGCACCTTATGCGCCACGCACAGATCGAGGTCCGGTTCGAGGCGTTCATTGGTGGAGTGAACGATCAGATTGACAGCATAGGGAGCGGCATCGGGTGTGTCGCGCAGGCCCGCCTCGACCTGACTGAGCCAATCGTCAAAGAGAGCGCTGGTACGGGCATTCAGCGCCGGTAGCGATCCGACCACCCCGGCCTGGCAGGATGAAACGACGAGATCGACGCCTGACACGAGGAACATGGGAGACACGATGATCGGCACACGCAACCGATCCCGCAACGTCGTCGCAACTGCTCTGTTTCCCGTGCGAATCACCACCAGATCTCCTCTTTTGCAATCCATCCCCACTAATCTGACCCGTCGTCCAGTACAATGTATCTTGATTTTATATTTGCAAATCACCTATTCAGTTTAGGTGTCTGCGGGGTCGCAGAGATTGATAATGGCAGCTTCGCTGCTGACAGGAGACGGTATGCTGGCCATCGAATTTTTGGATCACGCACTGGAGCATTTCGCCGATCGGGTTGCGGTCACGGACGGCAATCTTTCGCTCACCTATCGTCAGATCGACGAGCGGGCGCGAGCGATAGCCAATGCACTGCTTTCGCAGGGCGTCGAGGTTGGAACGCACGTGTCCATTCTCTCCCCCAATCACCCGTTCGTCCTCGCATGCCAGTATGGGATCCTGCGCGCGGGCTGCGTTTATGTACCCTCCAATTATCGAAACTCAGCCTCGGATACCGAAGCGCAATTTCGAGCGTTCGAAGTAAAATGGCTCTTTTACCATAGTTCGATGCAGGATTATCTGGATAGCCGCGGAGATGGTTTTGCGATGCTTCGCCAGCGGATTGCAATCGATCAGCCCAGCGGCGGCAATCCCTCGCTGGTCGAATGGTCGGATCGCTTTCCGGAAAAAGTCGAACTTCCTCAACGCTGCCTCGATGATGTGATTTATGTCGGGCCGACCGGGGGAACTTCAGGCGGCGGAATCAAGGGCGCGGTCCATACGAATCTCGGATGGGAAAACAATATCGCGAATTTCTACGCCATTTTCCCATTTAAAAAGCCGCCTGTGCATATCGTTGTGGCTCCGCTCAGCCATGCGGCGAACATCTTTCACTGGGGCATGGTCGGGATGGGTGGCACGAACGTCATCTGTCCTGCGCCGGACCCGGAGAGCATCCTCTCTACTATTGAGAAATATCGAGGCTCGCTCATCTTCTTGCCGCCAACGATGATTTACATGCTGCTCGCCCATCCAGGTATCGAGAAATATGATTTGTCTTCGCTGGAATATCTGGTTTTCGGCGCCGCGCCGATGGGCGTAGAAAAACTGAAAGAGGCCATCGCCACCTTCGGGCCGATCCTTTGCCAAGGGTTCGGATCTACCGAGACGTTGATCATGAACACGTTCATGCATCGCGAAGAGGTGACTGAAGCTGCTGCCACGCCGTCGCTGCACCGCCGCCTCGCATCGGCTGGACGTGCGGCTCCCCTGTCGCTCGTCTCCGTCATGGATGATGATGGCAATATCCTCCCCGCCGGGACAAGAGGAGAGATGGTCATCCGCAGCACATCGGTGATGCGCGAATATTTCCGCGATCCGGAAAAAACCGCTGCCGCCAAGGCCTTTGGCTGGCATCATACGGGCGATGTCGCGGAAATCGACGAGGACGGCTATGTGTATATAGTCGATAGAAAAAATGACATGATCATCAGCGGCGGTTTCAACGTATATCCCGGCGAAGTGGAGCAGGTCATCCTTTCGCATCATGCGATCCAGGATTGCGCCGTCGTGGGCGTGCCTCACGAAAAATGGGGTGAAATGGTCCTCGCGGCTGTAGAACTAAAGACCGATCATGAGCTCGACACGGAAGAGTTGATCCGGTTCTGCAAAGAGCGTCTGGGCAGCGTAAAAGCACCAAAAATGGTTGAAATCCTGGCGGAGATGCCCCGCAGCCCGGTAGGCAAGACGCTAAGACGCGCCGTGCGCGATCGATATTGGCAGAAAGAGAGCCGGCAGATCTGAGCAGCCTGGCGGGCCAGGCGTCGGAAAGTGTAGATTAAGCGTTGAACGGCATCGCGCTAGATTGTAGGAGAGGTCATTGATTTAGACATTGGGTCAATTCATTGACCTTGCTTGAAGGTGTTGTTGATGGCCAGATGGGATAACGCGCTACAGACGAAGGATGAAATTTACCGTCTCAAGCGCAATGCCGTTTTGCGCGAGTCGAGCGTGATCTTCAGCCAGAAAGGGTTCCACAACACGTCGCTGGCCGAGGTCGCCGAGCGGCTGAACGTGTCCAAAGGTACGCTCTACAACTATGTAAAGGACAAGCAGGAGATCCTTTACGAGTTCCATCGCAGCGCCCTTGAGATAGGCGAGCAGGCTCTTGAGGCAGGCTTTGCCCAAGAGGGTTCAGGCGCAGTGAAACTGGCGGCTGCGATGCAGCGCTATATTAGCGGCTTGATTGACGAGCTTGGCGGCTATTGCGTGATTGCGGAAATCGGCGCCCTTAAATTGGAGGATCGCGCCCGCGTAATCGATGGGCGTTCGGCATTCGACAAGCGGTTCATTGAGTTGGTTGATATAGGCCAGCGCGATGGCAGCCTGCGCCCGTGCAATCCCAAGATGATGGTCTTCACCTTCATGGGCGCCTTGCAGACGATACCGAACTGGTATTCGCCCCGAGGGAGGCTTTCAGGCGAAGAGATCGCAAACCGCGTCGTCCATCTCCTGATGAACGGAATGGCCAAGGCCAAAAAGCCGACGGCAGGGCGCGGACGTCGATCTGGCAAAGGCGACTGAGGCATGGCGCGCTGGGAAAATACAATCCAGACCAATCAAGAGGTTCATCGTCTCAAGCGGGATGCGGTGCTGCGGGAAGCAGGCCGGCTTTTCAGCCGCAACGGGTATCACAACACGTCACTGGATGAAGTTGCTTCGACATTGGGCGTGTCAAAGGGAACTTTATACAATTATGTGACCGACAAGCAGGACATCCTGTTCTCGTTCCATCAGATGGCTCTTGCAATTGCTCGCCGGGTCATTGCGGAAGCACAGGAGAAGGGCGAGAACGGGCTGGAGAAAATCAAGCTCTCCACCGCCAATTACATTCGGGAAGTCGGCGAGGAACTCGGTGGCTACGGCGTTATTGCGGAAATTAGCGCTTTGAAGCCGGAGGACCGAAAAATAATCATAGAGATGCGTAGCGAAATAGAGCGGGCTTATGGTGATTTCGCGCAAGAGGGCGCGAAAGACGGCAGCCTCTCCGCCGTAGATCCCAAAATGGCGATATTCACGTTTTTTGGCGCTGTGCAACTCGTGCCCAACTGGTTTTCTCCCGAAGGTAATCTCTCCCCGGCTGAGGTGGCGGACGCCATTACCGATATTCTAATTTATGGGATGGCAACGCCGTCCTGACGGGAAACCGCGTCCATCTCGGACTGACTGCTCTAGCGTTCTATAAATGGACGCACTGTGATGGATCGAACAGAGTCGTCCCCCTTGAGCGGGACTGACGGTCTATCAGCTGTTCCCCACATTGTCCTGTGACGGTGTCGGCCCGCTCAAGTTCAGCCGGACAGCGCCTCGACGACGATCGGTGACACGCGATCGACGATGATTTTGACCCCGCGATCGTTAGGATGCATCCCGTCGGGGAGCTGAAGCGCGCGGTGGCCGACGACGCCGTCCAGGAAAAAGGGATCGAGCTTCAATCCATATTTCTTCGCGAGATCCGGATAGATCGGATTAAATGCCTTGGCATAATCCGGCCCCATATTCGGGGAGGCCAGCATGCCCGCCAGCACCGTTTCGATCCCGCGTTTTTGCAGTTCGGAAAGCATGGCGTCGAGATTGGCGCGGGTCGCCTCGGGGCTGAGCCCGCGCAGCATGTCGTTGGCGCCAAGCCCGAGGATGACGAGATCGGGCTTCCCGCCGAGCCCGTCCAGCACGAAGCCGAGCCGCTGCAATCCCGCCGCACTCGTGTCGCCCGAAACGCCTGCGTTGAATACTTGCGCCTTTACGCCGCGCGCCGTGAGGGAGCGTTCGAGCGCAGGCGCGAAACCCTGATCCTGCGCAAGATTATAGCCCGCGAACAGGCTGTCGCCGAATGCCACGACCAGCTTTCCGTCCGCCGCCGGGGCAGAGGCCGCCACGGGCTTGTCGGGTTGCGCGGTCGCTATATTTTGCGACGCGCTTTCCTGCGTGCAGCCGATGCTCAGTTGGACAAGCAACAACAGCATCCCATATTGCAAAATCCTGCCTGCCACGGAGCGTCCCTTCTTCATGCACATGCCGACCGATCACGCGAATATCGCGATCCGCACGCGTAATGTAACCCTCTCGCTTGGAACCGGAGCGGCGTCCGTCGAAATATTGAAAGGGATCGACCTCCAGATACGGCGCGGGGAGAGCCTTGCCATCCTGGGCGCGTCCGGATCGGGCAAATCCTCGACCACGAACTACCTCCTTCTCAACCTGCTCGCGACCGGGGCGGGGGCGCTCGTCGTGGACGTGGGCGGCAGCTACCGCCGCATCCTCGACATCTTCGGGGGCCACTA
>CAYLIK010000119.1:0-9904 GCA_964383565.1 uncultured Sphingomonadaceae bacterium | reverse complement strand
CGCAGTCGATGCAGTCTGATCGAGTATGACTAGCGGCTGCCCCTTCTTCACCCTGTCGCCATCATGGACGAGGATTTCACGGACCACGCCGGTATCGGCAGGCTGGATCAGCTTCACATTTTCGGCCGGGATGATCTTGCCCGGCGCGGTCGCGACGATGTCGATCCGACCCAGCAACAGCCACAACAGCATCAGCACCATGCCGGCGAGCAGCACCCAAGCGGTGACGCGCGATGTCGGCGAGACGGGCTTTTCGACAACCTCGAGCGCGGCTGGAAGGAAGCCGGTCTCGTGAACCTGGACGATCCGTTTGGCACGCGCCTTTTCTGCCGCCAGCGCCTGCTTGACGACGACGAGATGCCCCGCGACGCCCCCGCTCATGCCGCGATCTCCCGATGATCGCCAAGCTGTCGGCGATGGAGGTCGGCGTAGCGGCCCTGGAGCTGGAGGAGCTCGGCATGGGTGCCGGTTTCGACTATCTTGCCGCGCTCCATGGCGATGATCGTGTCGCACTGCCGGATCGCCGACAAACGATGCGCGATGATCAGCATGGTGCGGCCGACCGCCATATCCTTCAGGTTACGCTGGATGATCTCCTCGCTCTCGGCGTCGAGCGCCGAGGTCGCCTCGTCAAAGATCAGGATGCGTGGGCTTGTCACCAGCGCGCGGGCGATCGCGATGCGCTGCCGCTGCCCGCCAGAAAGGTTGGCGCCGCGCTCAACGATCGGCGTGTCATAGCCCTGCGGCATCGACACGATGAAGTTGTGCGCGCCGGCCATATCCGCCGCCATCATCACGCGATCGAGCGGCATCGCCGGATTGACCAGCGCGATATTCTCGCGGATCGAACGGTTGAACAGCAGATTTTCCTGCAGCACCACGCCGATCTGACGGCGCAACCACAGCGGATCCATCTGCGAAATATCGATCCCGTCGATCGCGATCCGGCCCGAATGCGGGACGTAAAGCCGCTGCAACAGCTTGGTCAGCGTCGACTTGCCCGAACCCGAGCTGCCGACGATGCCAAGCATCGTGCCGGGTTCGAGATCGATGCTGATGTCATCGAGTGTCCACGGCCCGCTTTCGCCATAGCGGAAGTTGACATTCTCGAAGGTGATACCGCCCCGCACGCTGGGCAGCGTCACGCTGCTCGGGCTGCGCGGTTCCGGCGTGGCGTTGAGTACGTCACCCAGCCGATCGATCGAGAGACGGACCTGCTGGAAATCCTGCCAGAGCTGCGCGAGCCGGAGTACCGGGCCGGTCACATGCTGTGCGAACATATTGAACGCGACGAGCGCGCCCACCGTCATATTTCCTGCGATCACTTCCTTGGCGCCGAAGAAGAGGATCGCCGCGAAGGTCAGCTTGGAGATCAGCTGCACCGCCTGGCTGCCAGTGTTGCCGAGGTTGATAACGCGCTGGTTGGCGGCGCTGTATGCGGCCAGCTGGCGCTCCCAGCGATCCTGCCATTGCGGCTCGACCGCGGCCGCCTTGACCGTCTGGATGCCACTGATGCTTTCGACGAGCAGGGCGTTGCTGGCGGCGCTGCGTTCGAACTTCTCATCGAGGCGGTGGCGCATCGGCGCGGTGACGAGCTGTGAAACGATGACGTAACCAACGATGCTGATGATCGCGATCCAGAACAGGGCCGGCGAATAAATCCACATTGCAACGAGGAAGATGAGCGCGAAGGCCGGATCGACGAGCACGCTCAAAGAGGCGTTGGTCAGGAATTCACGGATGGTCTCAAGCTGGCGGACGCGAGTGACCGTGTCACCCACGCGGCGTTTCTCGAAATAGGAGAGCGGCAGCATCAGCAGGTGCCGGAACAGTCGCGCGCCAAGCTCGACATCGATCTTCTGGCTTGTTTCCGAGAAAAGCCGCGTGCGCAGCCATCCGAACGCTACTTCCCAAAGCGAAATCGCAACGAATCCGAACGCCAGGACATTCAGCGTCGACAATGTATGGTGCACCAGCACCTTGTCGATCACGTTCTGGAACAGCAGCGGCGCCGCAAGCGCTAGCAGGTTCAGCGCCAAGGTGATCAGCAGCATCTCACCGATCAGGCGACGATAGCGAACGATCTGTGGAATGAACCAGCGGATATCGAACTGGTTGAGTCCACCAGCCGTCTCGCGGATCGTCATAAGGATCAGCTCGCCCGACCACAGGGCATCGAGCCCATCGCGATCGACCTTGCGAATCGGCTGATTCGGGAACTGGATGAGAACGCCGTCATCGACGAGACGACCGATCAGGAACCAGCCCTGCGGCCCCTTGCCGATCGCGGGCAGCGGCAGATTGGTCAGCCGGCCATGCTGATCTTTGAGATGTTTGACCCGGACGCCCTTGTGGAGCTTCGCAAGACGCAGCAGGTCGTTCTGGTCGACTGGGTTATCATGACCAAGATCATGGCGCATCTGCTCGGGATCGACCGGGATTCCGTAAATTGCGAGGATCGCGGCAAGCGCAACCAGCCCCGAATCCGCGTCCTGAATCGGGTCTTCACTTTGCCAATTGGGATCAGGCTCCAGCTCGCTCAAAGGCTCTTTATCGTCCCCAGGAAAATACATTTGCACGCAACTTTCTGAACAAACTGAACTGCCCTTTGTGGTAACCGGAGATGGTTAACAAAAGGCAACCCCTGCCTGCCCAGTCCATGTGCATGCGACCAATCACCCCATAGCGAGGTTGAGGCGTTAATCACATGTCTCAATCATAGATTCGAGTAGGAATTTGCAAGGAATTGCGGCTATGACGCCCGCCGTTCGCACCTGCGGGAGATATTGGTGGCTGTCATTTCGTTGGTTCCTCGCGCTTTCGGTGACGCACGCGGCTGGTTCAGCGAGACCTATCATCAGGCACGCACCGCCGAGGCGGGGATTAATACCGTTTTCTGCCAGGATAATCAGAGCTATTCGCGCCATGCCGGCACAATACGCGGTCTGCATTTCCAGCGGCCTCCCTTCGCGCAGGCCAAGCTGGTGCGCTGCGTGCGCGGCAGCATCTGGGACGTGGCGGTCGATGCGCGCCGTGGTTCCCCGACCTATGGGCAATGGGTGGCCGACACGCTTTCAGCCGAAAATCGTCGGCAACTGTTCATGCCTGCCGGTTTCCTGCACGGGTTCGTGACGCTCGAAGACGATACCGAGGTCGCCTACAAGGTCGACGCTTATTATGATGCGCCGAGCGATGGCGGCGTGCGCTGGGACGATGAGACGCTCGCCCTCCCCTGGCCGCTCGACGGACGCGCGCCAGTCGTCTCGGATAAAGACGCCGCGATGCCGAGCTTCGCGGATTTCGACAGTCCTTTTGAATATGACGGCGTGCCGCTGCGGCCGCTGGCGGAGGCAGAATGAGCACGCCCCTTCGTATCTTCGTTACCGGTGGAGCAGGCTTCATCGGATCGGCGCTGGTACGCCACCTGATCCGTGAGACCGATCATCACGTGCTCAACGTCGATGCGCTTACTTATGCTGGCAATGTCGCGTCGGTCGCCCCGATCGCCGACAGCAACCGCTACGCCTTTGCGCGTGCCAACATCTGTGACGCTTCGGAGATGTCACGGCTCATCAACGACTTCAAACCTGACGTCGTCACCCATCTCGCCGCGGAATCCCATGTCGACCGCTCGATCGATGGCCCCGCCGACTTCATCCAGACCAATCTCGTCGGCACATTCACCCTGCTCTCAGCGGTGATGGAGTATTGGAAGGGCCTGGACGACCAATCGCGCGCGGCCTTCCGCTTTCATCATATCTCCACCGACGAGGTATTCGGCGCGCTTGGCAATGACGGCTTCTTCACTGAGGAAACTGCCTACGATCCCCGGTCGCCCTATTCCGCCTCCAAGGCCGGTTCGGACCATCTGGTCCGCGCGTGGCATCACACTTACGGCCTGCCGGTGCTGGTGACGAACTGCTCGAACAATTACGGGCCTTATCATTTCCCCGAAAAGCTGATCCCGCTGATCATCATTAAATGCCTGCACGGCGAAAAGCTGCCGGTTTACGGCGCGGGGCAGAATGTGCGGGACTGGCTTTATGTCGACGATCATGTCCGCGCGCTCACCGCCGTGTTCGAACGTGGCGTGCCAGGCGAAAGCTACATGATCGGCGGCAATTCGGAGCGGACCAACCTGACAGTCGTTGAGACGATCTGCGACACGCTCGACCGCATCCGTCCGCGCACCGACGGCAAAAGCTATCGCGAGCAGATCAACTTCGTCGCCGACCGGCCCGGCCACGATTTCCGCTATGCGATCGACGCCAGCAAGCTCCGCCGAGACCTCGGCTGGACGCCAAACGAAACCTTCGAAACCGGCATCGCCCGCACGATCCAATGGTATCTCGACAATGGCGACTGGTGGCAGCCGATCCTCTCCGGCGCCTATGCCGGTGAGCGGCTGGGGTTGAAGGCCGGGTGATCAAGCCGCTTGTTCTCGTCACTGGCGGCAGCGGACAGGTGGGGACCGGGATCGCGCAGGCCAATCGAGGCCGCTTCGAGATCGTCGCGCCAGCACGTGATGAGCTGGACCTGACTAATCGCGACTCGATCGAGGCGATGATCGCTTCCCAAGACTGGGGCGCGATTATCAACTGCGCAGCCTATACGGCCGTCGACAAGGCGGAGAGCGACCGGGATACAGCCTTCGCGATCAATGGCGAGGCGCCCGGCATCATGGCGAAAGCGGCTGCCGACAAAAGCATCCCCTTGCTGCATGTTTCAACCGACTATGTCTTCGATGGCACCAAGAATGGCTTCTACAATGAAGATGATCCCGTTGCGCCGCTCGGCGTCTATGGCGCGTCCAAGGAAGCCGGAGAGCGGGCCGTGCGAGAGGCTGGCGCACGGCACCTAATTCTGCGTACCGCCTGGGTGGTCAGCCCGTGGGGAAATAATTTCGTCAAGACGATGCTGCGCATTGGCGCGGAACGTGAGAAGCTGGGTGTGGTGGCCGACCAGATCGGTTGCCCGACCTCGGCTGCCGATATCGCCGAGACGCTTCTGACGCTGACGGAAAAACGCCTCGGCGATGGCGATGCGCCGACGGGCACCTATCATTTCGTCAATACCGGACAGGCGAACTGGCACGATCTGGCGACCCATGTCTTCAAGCGCGCTGCGCAGCATGGTCGCACAGCACCGAAGGTCGACGCGATCACGACGGCAGATTATCCCACGCCGGCCAAACGCCCGGCCAATTCGCGGCTGGCCACGGACAAGATAAGCCGTGATTTCGAAATCACGCCTCGCCCATGGCAAGACGCAATCGACGATATATTGGAAACGCTTCTGGAGGGTGCGGACGTATGAAGGGCATCATCCTTGCGGGCGGATCGGGCACGCGCCTGCATCCGGCAACGCTGGCGGTCAACAAGCAGCTGCTGCCGGTCTACGATAAGCCAATGATCTATTATCCGATGTCCGTGCTGATGATGGCCGGCATCCGCGAGATCCTGATCATCTCCTCTCCCGAATATCTCGACAACTATAAGCGCCTGTTCGGTGACGGCAGCGAGATTGGTGTCTCGATCCAATATGCCGTTCAGCCAAAACCCGAAGGACTGGCTCAAGCATTCCTGATTGGCGCGGATTTCATCGGCGATCAGCCGGCGGCGCTGGTGCTGGGCGACAATATCTTCTTCGGCGCCGGCTTGACCGAGATACTGATGAACGCGCGCGCGCGTACGCAGGGAGCCACGGTCTTCGCCTATCATGTCGATCAGCCTGAAGCTTATGGCGTGGTCGAACTCGACGAAGGCGGCAAGGCGATCAGCATCGAGGAAAAGCCCGCCAAGCCGAAATCGAGCTGGGCCGTAACCGGCCTCTATTTCTACGACAATCGCGTGGTCGAGCTGGCCCGCAAGGTGAAGCCCTCAGCGCGCGGAGAGCTGGAGATCACCGATCTCAACCGCTTCTACATGGAAATGGGCGAGCTTTACGTCGAGCGTATGGGGCGCGGATTCGCCTGGCTCGACACGGGCACGCATGACAGCCTGCTCGAAGCATCGGAATTTGTACGCACCCTTCAGAAACGGCAGGGCGTCGAGATTGCGAGCCTCGAAGAAATCGCGTTCAATCAGGGCTTCATCGATCGCGACCAGCTTCGTCGGCGGGGTGAGCTGTTCTCCAAGACGTCCTACGGCAAGGCGCTGCTGCGGCTGGCCGACAGCTGATCAGGCCGGCTCGGCCACAAGGATCAGCGAGACGCCGACCGGGAAGCTAAACCGACCGAGCCATGCGGCTTCGGCCGAGAAGAGAGCGCCAAGCACCGCGTTGACCGGCGCCGGCGGCAGGGCGTCATCCCCGCCCTCCTTGCCGGTAAGCTTCCCGACACCGCGGGCAAGCGCGACCAGCGGAAACAGCACCGTGTTGAAATAGGATTGGTAGGTGATGCGATAGCCGGTGCCGGTCACCACCCTGGCCAGCGAGCTTCCGGTATAGCGGCGCTTGTGATGATGCGCCTCGTCATGCGCACTCCAGAGCCAAGGCATGGCAGGAACTGTGAGTAGCAGCTTGCCGCCCTGCCGAAGCTTGGGCCGCAGCGATTCCAATGCGATGCGATCGTCGGGAATATGCTCAAGCACGTCGAGCATCGCGATCAGATCGTAAGCGCTGTCGTCAAGCGTCACGCCATCGGGGAGCAAACCGCCCTGAATTTCAATTCCGCCCCGTTTGGAAGAGAGCGCGCGCGCTGTATCGTCCGGTTCGATCGCATCGAGTGTCCCGAAACGCTGGAGCAGCGCCAGGTTGGAACCAGTGCCGCACCCCACCTCTAGGATGCGCGCACCCGGCGGCGGGGCCACATGGGTGCGGATTACCTTGTCGATAATCTTACGACGTGCGGTGAACCACCAATGGACCTCGTCGATTTCCGCCATGCGGTCGTAAACGGCGCGTTCCATCAGTCCTCGATCCCAATCCGTTCGCGGATGACATAGATCGGACGGTGCTTCACCTCGATCAGCACGCGCCCGACATATTCGCCCAATATTCCCAGCGAGAGCAATTGCAGCCCGCCGAAGAAGAGGATCGCGACCATCAGCGACGGATAACCGCGCACATCGACGCCGTAGAGCACTGTCCTGACCACGATCCAGAGCGCGAACAACATGCCACTGAGCGCGATCAGCCCGCCGAGATAGCTCCAAACCCTGAGTGGCAGAGTCGATGCCGAGGTGATCCCGTCGATCGCCAGAGTCCACAGCTTCCAGTAATTGAACTTCGTTTTGCCCAGCTGCGGCTGGCTTCGATCATATTCCACCGCCGTCTGGCGGAAGCCCGACCAGGCGAACAAGCCCTTCATGAACCGGTTGCGTTCGGGCATCCGCCGGATCACATCGACGACCTTGCGATCGAGCAGCCGGAAATCGCCCGCATGCTCCGGAATCTTGTCGTGCGAAAGCCGGTTATGGGCACGGTAATAAAGGTCGGCCGTCAAGCGCTTCGGCAGACTGTCGGTCATGCGATCACGGCGGACGCCGTAGACGACATCGAAACCCTCGCGCCATTTCTCCAGCATATCGCCGATCACCTCGGGCGGATCCTGAAGATCCACGTCGATCGGGATCACAGCCTGGCCCCGGGCATGATCAAGTCCGGCCGACAACGCCGCCTCTTTCCCGAAATTCCGGGATAGCGACAAGCCGACCACGCGCGGATCATGGGCATGCGCAGACATGATCTCCGCCAGCGTCCGGTCCTCGCTCCCGTCATCGACGAAGAGGATCTCCCAGACGATGGCCCTGCCATCAATCCGGAGCGAATCGAGCACAGGCACCACGCGCGTCAGAAAATCGGGGAGCGCGACCTCCTCGTCCTTTACGGGCACCAGCAGCGAAAGCTGCACCTCAGATGGCATATAGCGACTCATCCCCCCAAAGCATCGTGTCGCATAATTCCGAGCTGGAGTCGTTCCTCGCGGCCCGCGCCTTCGCAAGGGAAATCCCACCGTCTCGACGCCACGACATGGCGAGGGCGGCTAGCACAATGGCCTCAAGGCTTCCATCCGGTTGGAATCAGAATTCCCGGCGACGCACCAGACGATTATTTCTCCTCCGAAGGGCCGAACAGTTCTCCGATTCGCCCTTCGCACCGTCCGGCTGAGGCAGGCCGATTCGCGAATGTGCTTAAGCGTGTCATTTTGGATCAGTTTGGAGGAAACCGGGGCGCCCAATGGTTAAACTTGCTCCGAGCGCAGATCAAAATCCACGCAATTTGGCCGCAAATTTGGGTCGTTACGCGGCAAGCCGAAAGGTTAAGAAGGCAAAGCGCCGGGAATCAGGCTTGGAACGGATTGATCATCGTTAACTATTTCGCCAGCTTAACCTCAGTCGCAACACGTTAGGCAAAATTTTGTTCCATGATCACAATCCCTTCCATTGTCCGATCAATTCATCGGACAGGAAGCACCGTCTGGCTCAGGCCCTCTGAGCAATAGCATTGGCGTTTGGTGTCGCACACGAAGTCGAATGGGTTTCGTGAGGCCGTCAGACATAATGCTCTGATACTGTAAGTAGCGTCCCAATTTCCGAATAAATCCGCAGTCTTTGAGATCCAGGATCTCGGGCGTGGAGATGTTTGACACTAATCGATCGGAAGCCTCATTTTGAACTTACTGACATCGGTTAACCACTTGGGCCTCCGCCCGGTTAACCAGTCCTCAACCATAATGGGACATCATCATTTTACAGCTCGAAGCCCATTTTTCGGGACAGTTGGTAGCGTTGAGCGGCGCTGCCCGGGCGAGTTGATCGCCGTTCTGAGCAAGGGGCTTTTTTAGTATGAGTACCGTAGTAGTTTCCAACCAGGCACAGCTTGACGCGGCGGTGAGCAAGGCCGTCGGCGGCGATATCATCAAGCTTGCGGCTGGCGCGTATAACCTCACGATTAGCAGGTCGTTTACCTCGGCCGTTACCATTACCTCGGCGGACACCAACAACCCTGCGCGCATCAGCTACGCGAAACTGGTCAACGCCTCGAACGTCACGATCAAGTCGGTTGAGATCGGCCGCGGCCTGAGTTCGAGTGAAAACGTCGAAGCCGCCTACATGGCGAGGGTTCAGGGCGGCAGCAACATCACATTCGATTCGGTCCATGTTCACGGTTCGATGGACGGCTATGCCGGAAACGATGGCGTCGGCCTTTACTTTAGCGGCGTAAACGGCGTCAAAATCATAAACAGCGAATTCGAGCAGCTTGGTCGCGGCGCCGTTTTCGGTGGTTCGACCAATATCACCATATCGGGCAACGAACTCCACGACATCCGTTCGGACGGTATGCAGTTCCAGAACGTGCAGACCGTTCTCATCGACAGCAATCGCTATCAGAATTTCGACCGCGCCAGCAATGATCACCCGGATGCCATCCAGTTCTTCACGAACGGATCGAGCTCGCCTTCCAGCAACATCACCATCCGCAACAATGTCGTGCTGACGGGCTCGGGTACTGGCATGCAGGGCATCTTCCTGCGCGACGAAACCGGCAATCTGCCATACCAGAACGTAACCATCGAAAATAATTTCGTCGTGGGCCAGAACATGGCCAACGGCATCTATGTCGAAGGCGGCCGGACCGTGACTGTACGGAACAACACGGTCATTTCGCCTACGGATGACGGCAATCCGGTATGGATCAGCCTGCAGAAGATTACCGGTCTGACGAGCAGCGGCAACATTGCCGATACCGGCGGCCAGTATACGCCGTCGCAGGTATTCACCTCGACGCAGATGGCGCAGCTCAAGACATCGAACTTGCCTTATATCGACCCGGCGAAAATGCTCGCGAGCAATCTGGGCTACAGGCTCGCGGCAGTTGGCGGCATCATCACACCAACGCCAACGCCAACGCCAACGCCCACACCAACAGCTACGCCGACCCCCACCCCTACGCCGGTGCCCAC
>CAYLIK010000118.1:0-9922 GCA_964383565.1 uncultured Sphingomonadaceae bacterium | reverse complement strand
CTCGTCGAGCAGCAGGCGCACAGGATGCACTCGTACAGCCCGTCGAGCTTGGAGCGATCCTCGGGCGACTGCAGCCGCTCCTTGCCCGAAGGCGGCGGCGTCACGGTCTTCAGCCAGGGCTGGATCGAGGCATATTGCGCGTAGAAATGGGTGAAATCGGGGACGAGATCCTTGATCACGTCCATGTGCGGCAGCGGCGTGATGCTGACGTTTTTGTCGAGATCCTCGATCGCGGTGGTGCAGGCCAGGCCGTTGCGGCCGTCCATGTTCATCGAACAGGAGCCGCAAATGCCCTCGCGGCAGGACCGGCGGAAGGTCAGCGACGGATCGATCTCGTTCTTGATCTTGATGAGCGCGTCGAGAACCATCGGGCCGCACGTGTCGAGATCGATCTCGAACTGGTCATAGCGCGGATTTTCGCCCGAATCCGGATCGTAGCGATAGATTTTGAACGTGCGGACATTCTTCGCGCCCTCGGGCGCCTTGTGCTTCTTGCCCTTGCTCTTGATCTTGCTGTTGGCGGGAAGGGTGAACTCGGCCATCTCTGTTCCTTGATCGATCGGTTCAAGCCGATAGCGAAGTGAAACGGATTGCGGAAGCCCGAAATCCGCGAGCGCCGCCGGGGCGGGCCGTCGACGTAACTTCACAATCCTCACGCATCTCAACAACTGAAAATATATACAGGCGCACAGGAATATCCTTTTCTTTCAGATATTTGTGCTATCATAATTACCGTGCTGTAGGACAGGCGAAAATACAGGCGTGAAGTTACGCCGCGCGGCGGAGGGTGAAGAGGCCGTTCTGCTAGCGCACTGGTTGAGTGGTTGGAGGGCAGTGGCGATGTGCCGTTCGGCCACGAGTTTCTCGCGGAACGGAAGCTCTGCGCGTAATTACCGACGTTCCACGCGCTGATGAAGCAACCCGACGCAGCCGTTCATTCATCCCTCCGCAAACAACCGCTGGGGGGAGCTTCAGAACTTATCCACCTTTGGATGCACCGCGTCACATGGCCGTCTCGGATATCGTCCCGGTCAGGTGCGCGTCCACGAGATCGCCATGCTTGGTCATTCGTTAGCCCGCTCCAGGCCCGCATCGGGATCTCGGCCCTGCTGGCGATCAATTCGTCGCATGATCGGGGTGACGGTAAGCCCGTGAAGCAGCACGGAGACCAGGATGACGAATCCAACAATGGCCCACAACCTGTCGGAGTCGGCTGCGCCCATGTGATTGAGGCCGTAGGCAAGGTAATAGATTGATCCAACGCCTCGGATCCCGAAAAATGCCAGCGTAAGTTTTTCGCTCTTATCCGCCTTGAAGCCAGCCAGTCCGATCAAGCCCGCGAGTGGCCGCACGATCAACAAGATGATGAGAGCTATCCCTGCCTCGGTCCAGGTCAATGGCGCGAGCAGGCCGCTGACCAGCGCGCCACCGAATAACAGTAGTAAAACCATCATGGCGAGCCGTTCGATCTGCTCGGTTACATCATGCATATCGCGTTGGAATTGATGATCCCGGTGCGAATGGCGCAGAGTGAGCGCGGTCACGAACACGGCGATAAATCCATAACAGTGGATGATTTCGGTCAGGCCATAAGAAACCAGCGTCGCGGCGATCGCGATCAGACCATCTCCGGTGCGCGCCAGTTTCGTCTCGGCCGGAATATGGAAAGTCAACCAGCCTACCAACCGACCGACGAGCCACCCTCCCACTACGCCTCCGATGATTTCCCAAAGCACGCGGTAGGTAAGCCAATCGATAAACCAACTCTGACCCGTCGATGCCACCAACGACAGCGCGATCGCCAAATGCACGAACGGAAAGGCAAGCCCATCGTTAAGACCTGCCTCGGACGTGAGTCCGAAGCGGACCTCGTCCTCTTCGCCTGTCTTGGGCGGTCCGACCTGAACATCCGAAGCGAGTACCGGGTCGGTGGGGGCAAGACTTGCGCCCAGCAAGAGTGCGACCGGCCATGCCAGCCCTAGCCCCCAGCCTCCAAGCATCGTGATCGCGAGAATGCTGAGCGGCATTGTGATAGCCAACAAGCGCCAGGTGACAGCCCACCGCCGCCAGTCAAAAATCCGGTCGAGCTTTAACCCGGCGCCCATCAGCGCCATTATCACGACAAACTCGGTGAACCGCTCGGCGACCTCGGGATATGCAGCCGGGAGCGGCTTGAGCGTCACCTGAGGAAGCGAAAAAATGGCTGCACCGAGGGCAATGCACACGATCGGTAGAGATAGCGGCAATCGCTTGAGCGCGAGCGGTAACCAAGCCACGAGAGCGATCAGCAGGCCTAGGCCGGTCAGGATCAGAATATATGGCTCGGGTAGCCAGCTGGCGTATGTCATCCAGCCCGAACGACGTATGCCAAGTTCCGTTCATTTACGGCGCATCCGCCGACTCAGTCGGATGCGAGGCCGAACGGGACGCTGCTACCCGCCGCAGGGGCAGGTTTGCGCGTAATCCCAGCCGTTCGTTGCGCCACTTAGTCCCCCCGGAAGCCGACATTCTCCGGCTGATGCCCCAGCGAGTTCATGACGACCGAAACTCAGTCGAAGACTGACATCGACTGGGAGACTGGGATAATCAAGATGATAGCAGGGTCGCGACTGTCACCAGTCTTCCAGCGCCCGTCGAGCATGTCCGGATGTGCGTTGGCAATGACGGACGCCCTACATAGCGAGGGAGCCGGGCTGGGACCCGACTCCCGAATTTTCAGCGTAAGGGCTAGAAGTCCATTCCGCCCATACCACCCATTCCGCCGCCCATTTGCGGCATGGCGGGCTTGTCTTCCACGATGTCAGCCACAGCCGCCTCGGTGGTAATGAGCAAACCTGCAACCGAAGCGGCATCCTGCAGCGCAGAGCGGACCACCTTGGTCGGATCGATCACGCCAGCCGTGACGAGGTTTTCGTAAACCTCGGTCTGGGCGTTGAAGCCAAGATTCTGATCATTGCCGTCGATCAGCTTGCCCGCAACGACTGCACCATCATGGCCGGCATTCTGAGCGATCTGACGCAGCGGCGCCTGAAGGGCCTTGCGAACGATGTCGATACCGCGGGTCTGGTCATCATTGGCGCCGGTCAGGGCGTCGAGTGCCTTGGACGCATAAAGCAGCGCGGTGCCACCGCCCGGAACAATGCCTTCTTCGACCGCAGCGCGGGTCGCGTGTAGCGCATCGTCGACGCGATCCTTGCGTTCCTTGACCTCGATTTCAGATGCACCACCGACCTTGATGATGGCGACGCCGCCGGCGAGCTTGGCGAGACGCTCCTGCAGCTTCTCCTTGTCATAATCGCTGGTCGTGTTCTCGATCTGCGAACGGATCGCTTCGACACGACCCTTGATTGCATCCGCGTCGCCAGCGCCATCGACGATGATCGTGTTATCCTTGTCGATGGTGACGCGCTTGGCGGTGCCAAGCATGTCCAGCGTGACACTTTCCAGCTTGATACCGAGTTCCTCGGACACCGTCTGACCACTTGTGAGGATCGCAATGTCCTCGAGCATCGCCTTGCGGCGATCGCCGAAGCCAGGCGCCTTGACGGCAGCGACCTTGAGGCCGCCGCGCAGTTTGTTGACGACAAGCGTGGCAAGCGCTTCGCCTTCAATATCCTCGGCGATGATCAGCAATGGGCGGCTCGACTGGACGACGGCCTCCAGGATGGGCAGCAGCGCCTGCAGGTTGGAGAGCTTCTTCTCGTGGATCAGGATGTAGGGATCCTGAAGCTCGACCGTCATCTTCTCGCTGTTAGTGATGAAGTAGGGCGAGAGATAGCCGCGATCGAACTGCATGCCTTCGACGACATCCAACTCGAACTCAATGCCGGTCGCTTCCTCTACGGTGATGACGCCTTCCTTGCCGACCTTCTCCATCGCTTCGGCGATCTTGCGGCCGACGACTTCATCGCCATTGGCCGAAACGATGCCAACTTGTGCAATCTCGTTGTTATCAGCGACGGGCTTCGAGCGAGCCTTGAGATCTTCCACGACGCGCGCGACTGCGAGATCGATCCCGCGTTTCAGGTCCATAGGGTTGATGCCGGCCGAAACCGACTTCATGCCCTCGCGGACGATCGCCTGCGCAAGCACGGTTGCGGTGGTGGTGCCGTCACCAGCATGGTCATGGGTTTTCGAGGCCACGGCACGCAGCATCTGCGCGCCCATATTCTCGAACTTGTCCTTAAGCTCGATTTCCTTGGCGACGGTCACGCCGTCCTTGGTGATGCGGGGCGCGCCATAGCTCTTGTCGATGACGACGTTCCGGCCTTTCGGTCCAAGCGTGACCTTCACTGCGTTGGCGAGAATATCGACGCCGCGGCTGATGCCTTCGCGTGCGTCGCGGGAAAATTTTACGTCTTTGGCTGACATGATGTGCAATCCTTCGAATGAGTATGCGTCGGCTCAAGCCGAACGCGGATGACGATGGGTCAGGTTGGCTGGATTCAGCCCACGATACCCAGAACGTCACTTTCCTTCATGATGATGAGATCCTCACCGTCGAGTTTCACCTCGGTGCCCGACCATTTGCCGAACAGGATCTTGTCACCGGCTTTGACGTCGAGCGGGGTGATCGAGCCATCCTCGGTGCGAATGCCGCTTCCGGCGGCCACGACTTCGCCTTCTTGCGGCTTTTCCTTGGCGGTATCCGGGATGATAATGCCGCCGGCGCTCTTTTCGGCGGCTTCGATGCGGCGAACCAGCACGCGGTCATGCAGGGGGCGAAATGTCATAGGTCAGCTTTCCTCTCGCTGGGCCGCGACGAAATCGTCGCTTTCACAAGCGGTAGCCAGCGCTGCCATTTTGCGATTTGGCACTCTCGCATACGGAGTGCCAACGATCCGCTTTGGGCCTATTAACCGGCTCGGTCAAGCATCCACCCGGATTGGTTGCCGGTATGACGAGCGCAATCTGCTTTTCGGCCTGTTGGCCTCACAGCTACCGTTCCGCTGTCGGCCCAATCACCGACGACCGACCCCAACGCTCACGCGATCTCGGATTCATCCACCACAGGCCGGCTTTCGCGCGTGCCGCGCATGCGGTCCTTGGGATTATCGGGGTCGCTGGTGATGACGACATGGTCCTCATGCACCTCCAGCAGCGTGCCCATGAAGGGGAAGTCCGCCAGGCTGCCGGTCACGCGGTAGCTGACGACGTCGCCCACCTTGAAGGTCGCCGGATCGAAGTTGAATTCGAACGGACAGCTGCCGTCACCCATGCCGAGCATCATTCTCTCCTATCGGTGTTGATCGTTGGGCGGATCATGCCAAGGAAGCTCGCGCAGAGTCCAGACCGCGTCACCCGCTCGTGATCTGGAGCATGCGGGCGGCGATTTCCCGTTCGCCCATGACGACATCATCGACGCCAAGGCGGTCGAGATGCTCCACCTCGGCATCCGACTGCGCGCGGGCGGCGACGCGGGCCAGCGGGTTCAGTTGCCGGGCATGCTCGAAAATGGCGCCGGCCTCATATCCTCCGGGGATCGCGATCAGGACGGTCGAGGCGTCGCGTATGCCCGCCGCTTCCAGGCTGCGCGGGTCGAGGGCGTCGGCGGTCACGGTCTTGAATCCGTCGGTTTCGGCCTGGCGGGCCATGTCCGCCTGATCCTCGACGACGACGAACGGCTTGCCCTTTTTGGCGAGGGCGGCCGCGATCAGGCTGCCCACCCGGCCATAGCCGATCAGGATGACATGACCGGCGGGCTTTTTGGGTTGCGGCGCTGACTCCTGTTCTCCGCTGTCCTCGGATTTGTCTAGCCGCTTCGCGAACAGGGAGAAGAGGAAGGGGTTGGCGAAGATCGAGATGATCGCGCCGGCCAGGATGAGATCCTGCCCTTCCTTGGGCAACATGCCGAGATCAGTGCCGAGCGCGGCGAGGATGAAGGAAAATTCGCCGATCTGCGCGAGGCTGGCCGAGATGGTGAGCGCGGTGGTGTTGGAGTGGCCGAACGCGCGCACGATCGTGAAGGCGGCGAGCGACTTGCCGATGATGATGATCGCGACCGTCGCCAGCAGCGGCAGCGGCTGTTCGACCACCACATTCGGGTTGAACAGCATGCCGACCGACACGAAGAACAGCACTGCGAACGCATCGCGCAAGGGGAGCGTCTCTTCGGTGGCGCGGCGGCTGAGCGGGGTCTCGCCAAGGATCATGCCGGCGAAGAAGGCGCCGAGCGCGAACGACACGTCGAAGATATAGGCCGAGCCGAACGCCACGCCGAGGGCGATGGCGAGGACGGCGAGGCGGAACAGCTCGCGCGATCCGGTGTGCGCCACCCAGTGCAGCGCGGCGGGAATCACGCGCCGCCCGATCACGAGCATGACGGCGACGAAGCCGGCGACCTTGAACAGCGTTATGGCCAGCGGCATCATCAGCGCGGAAAAGCCGCCATCGGCTTCCTTCAACACGCCCGCCAGCGCCGGCAGCATCACCAGCGCCAGCACCATCGCGAGATCTTCGACGATCAGCCAGCCGACCGCGATGCGCCCGCGCTCGGTCTGGACCAGATTGCGGGCTTGCAGCGCCCTCAGCAGCACCACCGTGCTGGCCACCGACAGCGCGAGGCCGAAGACGAAGCCGCCGGCGATGCTCCAGCCGAGCGCCCATGCCAGCGCCATGCCCAGGATCGTCGCCGTGGCGATCTGCACCAGCGCGCCGGGCACGGCGATCTTGCGGACCGAGAGCAGGTCACGCAGCGAGAAGTGCAGGCCGACGCCGAACATCAGCAGGATCACGCCGATCTCGGCCAGCTCATTGGCGATGCCGGTGTCCGCGACCAGGCCAGGCGTGAACGGGCCGACCATGACGCCCGCGACCAGATAGCCCACGATCGGGGAAACCCTGAGGCGGTGCGCCAGCGCGCCCATCAGGAAGGCCGCGACGAGACCCGCGACGATAGTTAGGATCAGGGGCGAGTGATGCATTCACATTCCTTGCGGTTCCGGCCATCCTTATCGGGGACGACCGGAACTCGTTTGCCGGGCAGGTCTCAACCTACCGCGACGATGATCGAGACCGCCAGTCCCACGGCGCCCGCCATGCCCCCGAGGAGGGCCGGCAGGAACCACCAGGGCGGCGGTTCTTGCTTGGGTTTCATGATCGCTCTCCATGCGGGCGGGCAGATCGGGATCGCGCCGCCCGACGCATTGAACATCATTGCGATCGAATTCAGCCGCGCGGCGGCGCCCGGGGCCAGGCCTGCGTCCCATGGGAACGCGGCAGCGGCGGGGCGACCGCGTAGGCGCGCCATGTCGGCGGTTCGGCGATCGCGGGGGAGGGGATGGATGTCGCCTGCGGGAGGAGGGCGGGAGCAGACGTTCCCGTCAGTCCGGACGTCGCCGAGGCGTCGTCATCGTCCTTCTCGAAACGCTGGGTCGCGGCGCGAAGCTGTTCGGTCCGCCCGCGTAGCGCGACGGCGCTCGTCTCCGGGCTGAAGGCTGATCCGAGGGTCTTGGTGAGGGGCAGGCCCGAAGGCCACAAGGCGCACAGCAGCGCAGTCGCCAGCGCAACCCAGAGCGTGGGGATGAAAACGGGTCCCTTATGTCGCGTCGTTCCGCGGCTGATGATTCGCTCCCTCATGACGGCCATGCTTTGACCGTAGCACCAATATGGAGATTTGCGGGCGTTTTTCCAACCCCGCCGATGCCCGCTCAGGCGGCGCGGGCGCCCATCGCGCGTTGGCGCCGGCGCTGGACGGAAGAGCCGAGCCCGATCGCCTCGCGATATTTGGCGACGGTGCGGCGGGCGAGATCGAAGCCCTTGTCGCGGAGCAGTTCGACCAGCTTGTCGTCGGACAGGATATCGTCGCCCTCCGCCGCGATCAGGGCGCGGATGCCGTTCTTGACCGCTTCGGCCGATACGGCGTCGCCGCCGTCGGATGCCGCCACGCCGCTGGTGAAGAAATATTTGAGCTCGAATACGCCGCGTTCGCAGGCGAGATATTTGTTCGATGTGACCCGGCTCACAGTCGATTCGTGCATGCCGATCGCATCTGCGACGGTGCGGAGCGTGAGCGGCTTCAGATGATGGACGCCGCCGAGGAAAAAGGCTTCCTGCTGTTTCACCAGCTCGCTCGCGACCTTGACGATGGTGCGCGCGCGCTGATCGAGCGCCTTCACCAGCCAGTTGGCGCTGGCGAGGCATTCGGAGAGCCAGGTGCGGCTCTGCTTGTCCTGCGGCCCTTGCGACAGCTCGGCATAATAGGTCCGGTTGACGAGCAGGCGCGGCAGCGTCCCCGAATTGAGCTCGACCGCCCAGCCGGCAGCGGTGCGCCGGATGAAGATATCCGGCGTCACCGGGTGGGCGATCTCGGTGGCGAAGCGCAGGCCGGGCTTCGGATCATAGGCGCGCAGCTCGCGGATCATGTCGGCGAGATCCTCGGCATCGACCCCGCAGATGCGCCGGAGCTGGGGCAGGGCGCCCTTGGCGAGCAGATCGAGATTGTCGATCAGCCGCGCCATCGCCGGATCGTAGCGATCGGCCTCGCGCGCCTGAAGCGCGAGGCATTCGGAAAGCGTGCGGGCGCCGACGCCGCTCGGATCGAACTGCTGGATGCCGCGCAGCGTCGCTTCCACTTCGGCGAGCGGCATGCCGAGTTGCAGCGCCATGTCGAGAAGCTGGCCGTGAAGATAGCCGGCCTCGTCGATCTGCCCGATCAGGTGGCGGGCGATCACCTGCCGCTGGGCGGAAAAGGTCGTGCCCGCCTGGGCGAGCAGATGTTCGTGCAGCGAAAGGCTGCCGGCGGCGATGCTTTCGAAATCGGGGCCGACATCGCTCGCGCCGCCGCCCATTTCCATTCCGCCGCCCGCGCCGGATGAAAAACTGTCGGAGGGCGAATCGTGGTGGAAGGTCTCTTCGCGATAATCGACATCGAGCGGGGCGTCGCCTTCCGCATCCCCCGCAGCCATCAGCCGGTCGGCGGTCGCGGGGTCTTCGGCCTCGAAGCCGTCATTCTCCTCGCCGCCTGCGGGCTCGGGCGATTCGGGCTCGCGCTCGATCTCGCCCCCGCCCTGTTCGAGCAGCGGATTCTTCTCGACCTCCTCGGCGATGAAGCTTTCGATTTCGAGGTTGCTCAGCGCAAGCAGCCGGATCGCCTGCTGGAGCTGGGGGGTCATGACCAGAGACTGGCTCTGGCGAAGATCGAGACGAGGCCCGAGCGCCATGGCTATGCGGCCTTCCGGCCCACGCCATCGAGGGTTCGAAGACGGGCCATGGGCCTAAAGCGAGAAGCCCTCGCCGAGGTAGAGGCGGCGTACATTCTCATCGGCGGCGATCGCGGCGGGGCTGCCCTGGAACAGCACCTTGCCGTCATAGATGATGCAGGCGCGATCGACGATGTCGAGCGTCTCGCGGACGTTGTGGTCGGTTATCAGCACGCCGATGTCGCGGGTCTTGAGTTCGCGGACCAGCCCGCGAATGTCCTGGATCGAAAGCGGGTCGATGCCAGCGAAAGGCTCGTCGAGCAGCATTATCGAAGGGTCGGCCGCCAGCGCGCGGGCGATCTCGCAGCGGCGGCGCTCGCCGCCCGACAGCGCCATCGCGGGCGCATCGCGCAGATGGCCGATATGGAATTCGGACAATAGCTGTTCCAGCCGGTCGGCCCGCACCGATGGATCAGGTTCGACCAGTTCGATCACGGCGGCGATGTTCTGCGCCACTGTCAGCCCACGGAAGATCGAGGTTTCCTGCGGCAGATAACCCAGCCCCAAGATCGAACGGCGATACATGGGCAGGCTGGTGATATCGTCGCCATTGAGCAGGATGCGGCCGGCATCGGGCTTGGCCAGCCCCATGATCGAATAGAAGCAGGTCGTCTTGCCCGCGCCGTTCGGCCCGAGCAGGCCGACGACCTCGCCGGGGGCCACGTCGAGCGAGACATCGGTCAGCACACGGCGCTTGTCATAGGCCTTGGCGATCGAGACGA
>CAYLIK010000117.1:0-9923 GCA_964383565.1 uncultured Sphingomonadaceae bacterium | reverse complement strand
TTCCTCGCCCGCCACGGTCTTTGCCCTGTCGGCAAAAGCCCCCTCGATATCGCCCTGCCCTTTCCCCATATGGGCGCGAAAGGAGAGACTGAATGAGCGTAGCCTTTCGCCGGGAAAGCGATGAGGAGCATAAGGAGCCCAGGTTCGAACTCCCGCTCCCGCCCGGCCCCAATCTCGTGACCAGGCGCGGCCGCGCCCTCATCGAGGAAAAGGTAGCCGAACTGGAGACCCGCATCGCCGCGCTCAAGGCCGAACCCGAGATCGAGGAAGCAAAGCGCGCGTTACGCTACTGGCTCACCCGCCAGTCGACCGCCGTGCTCGCCCCGCCGCCCGAGCCAGACGTGGCCGCCTTCGGCACCCGCGTCACCTTCAAGCTCAACGGCCGCAAGCGCATCGTCGACATCGTCGGCAACGACGAAGCCGAGCCCGACAAGGACCGCCTCTCCTTCTCCGCCCCGCTCAGCGCGGCGCTGATCGGCGGCGAACCGGGCGACCTGCTGGACTTCAACGGCAAAGCCGAAGCGATCGAAATCATCGCGGTCGCGCCGTTGCATGACACCTAGACAAAAAATCTCCCTCCCCTTCAGGGGAGGGATGTAAGGGAGGGGCAGCACTGAGGAGGCTCGATGCCTCCAAAGGGCTTCTCAACAACCACCGAGGCCTTTTTAGGCTCGCAGACGCTCGCACCCACCCCTACACCCCTCCCTTGAAAGGGAGGGGGAATGAGTAACTGCACTATCCTCGTCGATGCCGATGCCTGTCCGGTGAAGGAGGAAATCTACAAGGTCGCCTTCCGCCGCGAGGTGCCCGTGACGATCGTCAGCAACAGCCCAATCCGCGTGCCCCAGCACCCACTGATCGCGCGCGAAGTCGTCAGCGCCAGCTTCGACGCCGCCGACGACTGGATCGCCGAGCGCGCGGGCGCGAAGACCGTGGTCGTCACCGCCGATATCCTGCTCGCCGATCGTTGCCTGAAAGCCGGCGCCACCGTCATCGCCCCCAACGGCAAGCCCTTCACCACCAGTTCGATCGGCGCGGCTATCGCCACCCGCGCGATCATGGCCGACCTGCGCGGCGGCGGCGACCAGATCGGCGGCCCGCCCTCCTTCGGCAAGACCGACCGCTCGCGTTTCCTGTCGGCGCTGGACGAGGCGTTGGGGCGGCTACAACGCTAAGGCCTGTCCTACAGCGACAACTTCATGCCATGCTCCCGGCCGGCTCTTTGAAATCGTCGGAAAACCGCCACTTTGTGCACTCTCCTTCAGGCGTCATGCGCGATGATTGAGAAGTTATCGACCGCGATCCCGATAAGCCCTTGCGTTGACTATATTTTCCGGAAAGCAAAACTTCACGAACGGGGCTAGATCACCCAATCGACTCGGGCAAAACCCTGCCCATAAAGCAAAGCGGTCAGGTCATTATGATCGATCCGCGCACCCGCCGCCGCAGCTGTCTTCGGCTTGGCATGATAGGCGATGCCCAGCCCGGCCATTTCGATCATCGGAATGTCGTTGGCGCCGTCGCCCACCGCCAGCACCTGATCATGGCCAAGCCCCAACGCCGCCGCCTCGGCAACCAGCGTCTCCCGCTTGGTCGCGGCGCCGACGATTGGCCGGGCGACCGTCCCGAGCAAGGCGCCGTCGGCAATGTCGAGCATGTTTGAAAGCGCCCGATCGAACCCGATCTCCGCCGCCACCCGGTCGGCAAAGACAGTAAAGCCGCCGGAGACAAGCACGCACCGCGCGCCATTCGCCCGCATGGTCCGGATCAACTCCCTGGCGCCGGGCATGACGACGACCCGCTCCGCATAACAGCGATCGATCACCCCGGCATCAAGCCCCTTGAGTAACGCGACCCGTGCATCCAGCGCGCCTTCGAAATCAAGCTCGCCGCGCATCGCCCGCTCGGTGATCTCGGCGATCTGCGGCTTGATGCCGGCATAATCGGCCAGTTCGTCGATGCATTCGATCGTGATCATCGTCGAATCCATGTCGGCGACGATCAGCCGCTTGGCCCGCCCCGCCTCGGGCTGGACGATCACGTCGGCCTTGGGCAGCAACCCTTCGAGCGCGGCGCGTGCGACCTTCGGATCGCCCGAAAAGGGAATGTCCGCCGCGACGTCCGGCTCGATCCAGCGGGGCGCGGCAGGCTCAAGCGCGGCAATCGCCTCGCGGGCCTTCGCCAGCCCTCGATCATCCAGCCCCTCGGCTGCTATCAGCGTCGCGATGAACAAGAAGCACTCCTCCGATGCGGCCACCCTGCCGCCGCTGGCGCTTATTGCCGGGCCGACCGCCAGCGGCAAGTCGGCATTGGCCATGAAGCTTGCGGAACTAAGCGGCGGCGTCATCATCAACGCCGACGCCTCCCAGCTTTACGCCGATCTCCGCATCCTCTCGGCCCGCCCGTCACCGGGGGATGAAGCCCGCGCGCCGCACCATCTTTTCGGGGTCATCGACGGCGCAAACCCGTGCTCAGCCGCGAACTGGGCGGGGATGGCGAAGCAGGCGATCGGTGAGGCGCACGCTGCCGGCCGCCTCCCGATCCTCGTGGGCGGCACCGGCCTCTATATCCGCACACTGCTCGACGGCATCGCGCCGGTTCCCGAGATCGATCCCGCTGTCCGGGCCGAAGTTCGGTCTCTGACAGTCGAACAATCCCACGCCGCCCTTGCGGAAACCGACCCAGAGGCCGCCGCCCGGTTGAAGCCGACTGACACGCAACGGATCGCCCGCGCGCTCGAAGTGGTCCGCTCCACCGGCATCCCGATCAGCGAATGGCAGCGGCGCACCGAAGGCGGCATCGCCGCACAGGTTGCCCTCCACCCCCTGATCCTCCTGCCGCCGCGCGACTGGCTCTACGCCCGCGCCGACGCGCGTTTCGCTGCGATGCTGGATCAGGGCGCTATTGCGGAAGTCGAAGCGCTGGTAGCGCGTAAGCTCGATCCCACCCTGCCGGTGATGCGGGCGATCGGTGTGCGCGAGATCGCGGCGTGGCAGACTGGCGAAATCGAACACTCGGCCATGCTGACAGCCGCCGCCACTGCGACGCGTCAATATGCCAAGCGCCAGTACACCTGGTTCTCTCGGCAGCCGCCGGAGCATTGGCCAACAGCAAATATGGAATTAGATGCCATTCAAATTGACCAATTAGCAATAAAATTACGCCATTCTTCATTGACACATTAGTTTATTATCAATAGCAGCGCGCCTCTGTGCAGCGCCCGGAGATTCGGCTAGGCGGCTGCCCGATTGAGAAAGGTGGAACGATGGCGACGGAAAAGTCCGGAGCGGAGATATTGATCGAGGCGCTGACTGATCTCGGCGTCGAGGTCATTTTCGGCTATCCGGGTGGCGCCGTGCTTCCGATCTATGATGCGCTGTTCAAGCAGAAGCGCATCCGCCACATCCTCGTCCGTCAGGAAGGCGGCGCGGCGCATGCGGCTGAAGGCTATGCGCGCTCGACTGGCAAGCCGGGCGTCGTGCTCGTCACTTCAGGCCCCGGCGCGACCAATGCCGTCACCGGCATCACCGACGCTTTGATGGATTCGATCCCGATGATCGTTCTCACCGGCCAGGTCGCGACCCACCTGATCGGTTCAGACGCTTTCCAGGAAGCCGACACGATCGGCATCACACGGCACTGCACCAAGCATAATTATCTGGTGAAAGACCCGGCGAAGCTGGGCGATGTCATCCACGAGGCTTTCCATATCGCCACGTCCGGTCGCCCCGGCCCCGTGCTGATCGATCTGCCCAAGGACGTCCAGGTCGCGACCGCGAGCTATCGCAAGCCCGGCCCGGGAGCTCACAAAAGCTATCAGCCGCAGGTGAAGGCCGACACCAGCGCGATCGAAACAGCGATCGACATGATCGCCGCAGCGAAACGGCCAGTCCTTTATACTGGTGGCGGCATCATCAATGCTGGCCCGACCGCCAGTCAGGTACTGCGCGAGTTGGCCCGCATCACGGGCGCGCCCGTCACCTCGACGCTGATGGGTCTTGGCGCATTCCCGGCCTCCAGCCCGCAATGGCTGGGCATGCTCGGCATGCACGGCACGTATGAAGCCAATTACGCGATGAATCAGTCGGATCTGATCGTCTGCCTCGGCGCGCGCTTCGACGATCGCGTCACCGGACGGCTCGATGCGTTCGCACCGAATAGCAAGAAAATTCATATCGATATTGATCGTTCTTCGATCAATAAGACAGTTCGCGTGGATCTCGGCATCGTCGCCGATGTCGGACGCGCGATGGAGGATCTGGTCAAGCTCTGGAAGAGCCGCGCCTACCCGCCCGCCAAGCTCGACGGCTGGTTCAAACAGATCGAGGGCTGGCGCGAAAAGAAGTCGCTGAGCTATCCGGCTTCGAAGAAAGAAATCATGCCGCAGCACGCCATCGAGCGGCTGTGGGCGGCGACACATGCAAAAAAGCCGATCATCGCTACCGAGGTCGGTCAGCACCAGATGTGGGCCGCCCAGCACTTCCACTTCGAGAACCCGAACAAGTGGCTGACTTCAGGTGGGCTCGGCACAATGGGCTACGGCCTGCCCGCCGCGATCGGCGCGCAAATCGGCAATCCCAATGCGCTGGTGATCGACATTGCTGGCGACGCCTCGATCCTGATGAACATTCAGGAAATGGCTACGGCGACCCAGTACAAGCTGCCGGTCAAGATATTCATCCTCAACAATGAATGGATGGGCATGGTCCGCCAGTGGCAAGAGCTGACCTATGCCAGCCGCTATGCGGAAAGCTATTCGGACTCGCTGCCCGATTTCGTGAAGCTGGCCGAAAGCTTTGGCTGGAAGGGCCTCCGCATTCAGGACCCGGCCGATCTGGATGCCGGCATTGCTGAAATGCTCGCTTATGACGGCCCGGTGATGGTCGACTGCTGCGTCGCTAAGGTCGCCAACTGCTTCCCGATGATCCCGTCGGGCGCGTCCCACATCGACATGATCCTCGATTCCGATCAGGTCTCCGGGGAAATGAACGACGAAGCGAAGGCGCTGGTCTGATGCACATCAAAGAGGGCGAAAGGGAGCGGCACACGCTCTCCGTCACCGTGGACAATGAAGCGGGCGTGTTGGCGCGCATCGCAGGCATGTTCACCGCGCGCGGCTATAATATCGAAAGCCTGACGGTTGCTGATATCACCGAAGATCAGGCGATCAGCCGCATTACCATCGTGACGTCTGGCACGCCCGAGATTATCGACCAGATCCACGCCCAGCTCGGACGGCTGGTGAATGTGCATCGCGTGACCGATCTCACTGAACTTGGCCCGCATGTCGAGCGCGAGCTGGCCTTGGTCAAGGTCAAGGGCACCGGCGAGCATCGTATCGAAGCGCTGCGGCTGGCCGAGGTCTATCGCGCCCATGTCGTGGATGCGACGATTACGAGCTTCGTCTTCGAAGTCACTGGTACAACAGAGAAAGTCGACAAGTTCCTCGAGCTTATGCGCGAGATAGGACTGGTCGAGGTCGCCCGAACCGGCGTTGCTGCGATGGCGCGAGGCAAAGAGGCGGCCTGAGTTTTGCCCTCTCCCGAGCGGGAGAGGAGAAAGAAAAAGGGAAGAAAGAATGCGCGTTTATTACGATCGTGACGCCGACATCGGCCTCATCAAGACCAAGAAGGTCGCCATAGTCGGATATGGCAGCCAGGGTCACGCCCACGCCCAGAACCTCCGTGATTCCGGCGTCAGCGAAGTCGCGATCGCGCTTCGCACTGGCTCAGCGACCGCCAAGAAGGCTGAAGAAGCAGGCTTCAAAGTGCTGTCCAACGCCGAGGCCGCCAAGTGGGCGGACATCATCATGATCCTTGCGCCCGACGAGCATCAGGCCGCGATCTACAATGACGATCTTGCCCCCAATCTGAAGCCCGGCGCGGCTGTTGCGTTCGCGCACGGCCTCAACGTCCATTTCGGCCTGATCGAGCCGAAGGCCGACATCGACGTGTTCATGATCGCGCCAAAAGGCCCCGGCCACACCGTGCGCTCCGAATATCAGCGCGGCGGCGGCGTGCCCTGCCTGATCGCCATCCATCAAGACGCCAGCGGCAACGCGCATGACGTCGCCCTCTCCTACGCATCCGCCATCGGCGGCGGCCGTTCGGGCGTGATCGAAACCAACTTCAAGGAAGAGTGCGAGACCGACCTGTTCGGTGAGCAAGCGGTGCTGTGCGGCGGCATCACCCACCTGATCCAGGCCGGGTTCGAGACACTGGTCGAGGCCGGTTACGCGCCGGAAATGGCTTATTTCGAGTGCCTTCACGAGACCAAGCTGATTGTCGACCTGCTCTATGAAGGCGGCATCGCGAACATGCGCTATTCGATCTCGAATACCGCCGAATATGGCGACATCACCACCGGCCCGCGCATCATCACCGGTGAGACCAAGGCCGAGATGAAGCGCGTGCTGGCCGACATCCAGTCGGGCCGCTTCGTGAAGAACTTCGTTCTCGACAATCGCGCCGGTCAGCCCGAGTTGAAAGCTGCCCGCAAAGCCGCCGCCGCGCACCCGATCGAGAAGGTCGGTTCGGAACTGCGCGCGATGATGCCGTGGATCGCGAAGAACAAGCTGGTCGACAAGGCCAAGAACTAGGTTAATGTCATCTCCGGGGGGTGGCGCGAGCAATCGCGCGACCCCCTTTTTGCGTCCGGCAATGGCCGGCGCCTGCTAAGGAGATGCACAGAATGACCCGATCGATCGTTACCGCATGTCTTTTGGCCGCAGCCGCAGTGGCGGCGCCCACGATCGCCCAGATGCCGAAGGAAGTGCCGGGCAAGGCCGATCCGAGCCGCGTGACCGCCGGCACCTACAAGGCCGATTCAGCGCATACCCAGATCCTGTTTTCGGTCAATCACCTGGGCTTCAACGTCTATCACGGCATCTTCGGCGATGCGTCCGGCACGCTGACCTTGGATCCCGCCAACCCATCCGCCGCGAAGGTCGATATCGAAATTCCGATGTCGGGGATCGCCACCACCAGCGCAAAGCTGACCGAGCATCTGAAAGGCGCCGATTTCTTCGATGCGGCCAAGTTTCCCACCGGCAAGTTCCAGTCGACCTCGGTCCAGGCCAGCGGAACCGACGCCACCATCACCGGCAATCTGACGCTGAAAGGCGTCACCAAGCCGGTGACGCTGAAGACGAAATTCACCGGCGCCGGCAAAGGCCCGATGAACCAGCTGGAAACCGTGGCATTCGAGGCGAGCACCACGATCAAGCGCAGCGATTTCGGCATCAGCTACGGCATTCCGTTCGTGCCCGACGAAGTACCGCTGCAGATCACGATCGCCTTCGAAAAACCAAAGGCCTGATCGAAGCGCTCGCGGCGGCGGGCGACCGCTGCTAAGGGCGCGCGCATGAACGATCCGACCACTATCCGCCGCCTGTACGGTCGACGCGCGGGCCATAGCCTGCGCGTCGGTCAGGCTTCTCTGTTTGAACGCCTGATGCCGGAAGTCGAGGTACCCGAATCCGGCCCGATCGATGCCATGACCCTGTTCGGCGACGATCGCCCGCTCGAACTCGAAATCGGCTTCGGCTCCGGCGAACATCTCGCCGGGCACGCGACGATGCGTCCGGACCATGGCTTCATCGGCTGCGAACCTTTCCTGAACGGCGTGGTGGGCGCGCTCAGCCACCTCGAGGAACGGAAGCTCGGCAATGTCCGGCTTCACATGGGCGATGCAATTGAGGTGCTCGATCGTTTGCCCGATGCGTCGCTCGACCGAGCCTATCTGCTTCACCCCGATCCCTGGCCCAAGGCGCGGCACGCCAAGCGCCGTTTTATGAACAAAGGGCCGATCGACCTGATCGCCCGAAAATTGCGGCCCGGCGGACTTTTCCGCTTCGGCACCGATCATCCTGTCTATTGCCGCTGGGCAATGATGGTGATGGGCCAGCGCGACGATTTCGAGTGGCTGGTGAAGACGCCGCAGGATTTCCTCGTCCGCCCAGACGACTGGCCTGAAACGCGATACGAAAAGAAGGCCCGCCGGTTGGGGCATGAAGTCTGGTATATGAAATTCCGCCGCATTTGATGCGCTTGAGGGCAAGATTACCGCCTTCTCTACTCTAACTATCTATGATTCATCGGAATTTCTGACGCAGATCGCAGCCGCGCTGCGTCTCTGCATAGAGGCGGCGACCACCAGGATCAGCAGGACGTCCATCGAATTCTCTCTCTGGTTCGTTCAGGTCGCGCTGGCAGTCGGCACATCGGCCATCATCCGGGCCGCAAGATCACGTGAGGTTCTTGCAGCGCCCATCAGAGTAGCCGATCCCGGGCCGCACCAGTCACCATAGCCGGCCAACCACAGGCGCGGCTCCTTGATTGATCGCTGGCCATCGACCAGGACGCGTCCATCTTCCTCGACCACACCGAGCGCTGCCAGGTGATCGAGTGCAGGGAGGAAGCCGGTGCACCAGATGATCGCATCGACTTGCGTTTCCGAACCATCGGCCCAGACAACGCCATTGGCGGTCATCCGTTGGAACGGACGGACTGAGCAGAGCTCTCCGCGCGTACGCGCTTCTTTGACCGACGGAACCATGACGATGTCCCCGATGCCGCCTACCGGCGTGTCGCTCGGGCCAGCTTTCATCCGTGCAACCGCGCGTTCGAACAGGACGCGGCCATCAACGTCGTCAGGCAAAAACAGGGGGTCGTGGGTTGTGACCCACAAGGTGCGCGCGATGGGGGCAAGCTCAGCAACGATTTGCGCGCCGCTATTGCCGCCCCCGACGACCAGCACCGTCTGCCCGCTGTAATCCTCGGGCCGGACATAATGGGCCGAGTGGACCTGCGCGCCCTTGAACCCGTCGCGCCCCTCGATTTCGGGGAGGTAGGGATGCGACCAGGTGCCGGTGGCGCTGACGACTGCCCGCGCGGCGACGCGGCCCTTGTCGGTCACCACCTCAAGGTGATCGCCGGCACGCTCGACACTGACCACCCGGACTGGGCGCCGGATCGGGAACTCGTAGCGCGCCTCATAGCGGCCAAGATAATCGAGAACATCGTCGCGGGTTGGATAGCCTTGATGGGCGGGCGGCGGCATCAGCCAGCCCGGCAGCGAACTGTAGCCGGCGGGCGAGAACAGGCGAAGCGAATCCCAGCCGCGCCGCCACGCGCCGCCGGCGCCATCCTCGGCATCGAGGATCAGGAAATCCGCCCCGGCGCGGCGCAGGTAGTAGCCCAGCGAGAGTCCCATCTGGCCGCCGCCGATGATGACGATGTCATGTGTTTCCACTCCTCAGGCCTGAAGCCAGCGCTGGAGATCGTTGGTCTTGGGCAGACCTCCGGCATGTACCACTTCGCCATCGATGACGATGCCAGGCGTCGAGACGATGCCGAATTTGGCGATGGCCTCATAGTCGGTGATCTTCTCGACCGAGACGTCGATCCCGAGCTTGGCGGCCTCGACCTTGACCATCTCTTCGGTGGTCTTGCAGCGGGCGCAGCCCGGACCCAGAACTTTCACTTCTCTCATCAGGTGATCCTTTCACGTAAACAGGAGATTGAACAGAAATCCAACAGCAAGGATGCCCGAGGCGACCACCGCGACGAAGACGGCAATGAGCTTCACGCTCAGCACCTTGCGCAGGATGATCATTTCGGGGAGCGACAGGGCGATCACCGACATCATAAAGGCGACCACTGTGCCCAAGGCAGCGCCCTTGCCGAGCAGCGCCTCGACCACGGGGATGATGCCTGCGGCATTCGAATACATCGGCACGCCGAGCAGTACCGCCGCAGGCACCGACCACCACGCTCCGGCGCCCATGATCCGCGAGAGTAATTCGGCGGGCACATAGCCGTGGATGAAGGCGCCGACCGCGATGCCGGCGATGATCCAGTACCAGACCTTGCCGACGATCTCCTTGACCGCGTCCCAACCAGCCTCGAACCGGTCGATCCAGG
>CAYLIK010000116.1:5697-9984 GCA_964383565.1 uncultured Sphingomonadaceae bacterium | reverse complement strand
GGCGCGTTCGCGGCCCGACCCTTCTCGTCATGCTGAACTTGTTTCAGCATCCACCAAGCCACTTGCCGCTGCGCTTGCTGGACAGTGGATGCTGAAACAAGTTCAGCATGACGGTCAAATTGGTGACGCCCTCTGATGGCCGGCCCGATCAAACGCTCGGTGATGATCGCCGGCCATGCGACCTCGGTGACGCTTGAGCCCGTCTTCTGGCAAGGGCTCGAAGCAGCAGCAGCGCAGCGCAACCTGCCCTTGAACGCCCTCGTCGCGCGGATCGACGCGGATCGCGTCGCCCATTCCTCCCCATCGAACTTGTCCAGCGCGATCCGGACCTGGCTCTATATCCAGCTGATTAATGAGAATGCCTCTTAATAACATTTGACTCTGCGAACGATTCGCAATAGCTGACCCCCGTCTAACCAACGGGGATATCATGACCATTGAACTGCGTCCGACCAACGGGATTTCACCTGCCTTTCTCGCGCTGAGCTGCGTCGGCTTCCTGACCTCCGCTCCCGCCCTTGCCCAATCCGATGACGCAGCCGCCAGCCAGCCGCGCCTGGGCGGCGTGACCGTTGAAGCGACTGCGATCGAGGATGAAATCAAGGTCGAGAAGGTCGCCTCGCCCAAGGCCCCCGCGCCGCTGCTCGACACGCCGCAGACCATCACCGTCATCAGCAACCAGACGATCCGTCAGCAGAACCTGCTGACCCTGCGCGACGCGCTCCAGACCATTCCCGGCATCACCTTCGGCGCCGGCGAAGGCGGCGGCGGCTTCGGCGACAGCATCAACCTGCGCGGCTATTCAGCCAATAACGACATCACCCAGGATGGCGTGCGCGACAGCGCGCAATACAGCCGCACCGATCCATTCAACCTGCAGCAGATCGAAGTCTATAACGGCGCCAACTCGGTGTTCAACGGATCGGGATCGGTCGGCGGCACGATCAACCTCGCCGCCAAGACGCCACAGGCCGAGAACCTGACCGTGCTCGAGGGCGGCGTGGGTACTGATGATTATTATCGTGCGACCGTGGACAGCAACTGGCGCGTCTCCGATTTCATCGGCGTGCGCCTCAACGGCATGGTCCACCGCAATGATTATCCGGGCCGCGATGTCGAGCGGATGAAGCGCTGGGGTGTGGCGCCGTCAGTCACCTTCGGGATCGGCTCACCCACCAATCTGACGATCGATTATTTCCATCAGGAGGACAATAATACGCCAACCTATGGCGTGCCCTTCTACATAACCGCGACCAATCCCGGTCCGCTTCCCGGCATCGACGATTCCGACTATTTCGGCATCCGTAACCTCGACAAGCAGAAGATCACCCAGAACCGCCTGACCGCGACCTTCCGGCACGAGTTCAGCGATGCGGTGAACATCCGCAACCTGACCCGCTTCCAGCGCGTCGCCCAGCTTTCGCAGACCAGCGCGCCGCAGGGCACGATCTGCCTCGCATCCGGGGTGCAGCCTAATGGGCTTGCTTGCCCCAACGTCACGATCAATGGCGTGACCCAGCCTCTGCCGTCGGGCTTCTGGGCGCCAAGCGGCCCCCGCGGCCTGGTGCGCGATCAGGTCAACAACCTGTTCTACAACCAGACCGACCTGACCGTCGTTTCCGGCGAGGAAGGCGGCACCCGCAACACGCTCGTCGTCGGCACATCCTTCACCTGGGAGGATTATTCGATCGAGACCGCATCTCTGGCGCGTACCTCGACCGGCGCTGCGGTAACCTTGCCCCTGATCGACATCAGCAATCCCGACACGGTCTATACCGGCCCGATCAACTACACCGTCACCGCCCATTCGAAGAGCAATAACGAGAACCAGGCGATCTACGCATTCGATACGCTTGAGCTAGGCATGTTCGAACTGAACGGCGGCGTCCGCTATGAAAAGGTCAAGACGACCTTCCGCGCCCTGCCGCTCGGCTTCCTGCCGCCCGGCACGACCGCACCCAACACCCAGATACAGAAGAGCAACGACAATCTTTTTTCCTGGCGCGTGGGGGCGGTCTTCAAGCCCAACGAAGCGACCAGCATTTATGCCGCCTATGCCAATTCGAAGACGCCCACATCGGCTTCGGTGCGAACGGGCTGCGGCACCCTCGGCGCCGCGCCAAATGGGTCCGTGGCCGATCCGTGTGAAGTGGCCCCTGAAAAAGCCCGCAATATCGAGATCGGCGCGAAGGCAGACGTGCTGGATAGCAAGCTTCAGCTTACGGCGGCGCTGTTCCGCAACGAGCGCACCAATTTCCGCGTCTCAACCAACGATCCCGCCTCGCCAGTTCTGCAGGTGCTTGACGGCCGTTCGCGGGTTGATGGAATTGCGCTGGGCGCAACCGGCAAGGTCACTGACGCCTGGTCGCTGTTTGCGAACTACACCTATCTCGACAGCGAGATTCGGCAGAGCCTTTCCGACTTCAACGGCGGCGGCACCGCAGCCGACCCGCAGCGCGGAAACGTGATCATCCAGACGCCCAAGCATTCGGGCAGCGTGTGGACGACCTATCTGCTGCCGTTCGGGATGCAGCTTGGCTACGGCTTCACCTATCAGGGCAAGTTCGCGACCAACCAGAGCGGCGCGGCCAACCCGGCGCAGTACAAGTCGGATGATTATTTCATCCACCGCGCGATGCTGTCCTACGCGTTCGGCAACGGCCTGACTGCGCAGCTGAACGTGCAGAACCTATTCGACAAGCGCTATTACACCAACATTCGCAGCAATGTGAACGCAACCAGCGGTCTGGTCACGGGCGGATGGGCGCTGCCCGGCGAAAGCCGTTCGGCACGGCTGAGCCTGTTCTACAGCTTCTGATCAACGGGGGCGGCGCCTTGACCTTCTAGCCCCGGTCAAGGCGCTGCAATTTCCAATCTACCGCCTTAGATTGCTATTGATAGCGACTCGCATTATGGGTCGCGTGCGCTTCAGGGGTGGAGTCCGAGGTAAATGTTTCAAACTTTCCGATCGGAGCTGATGGAAGGAGAGGTGGCAGACCAGCCATCTTCCGCCATGCCGCCGATATCGGATCGTAGCAGCCCCCCCGTCGCCGCCGGCCGTTCCGAATATGGCGCAACCCGGCCCAACTGGCCGCTGATCCTCTTCATCCTCGCCGCCCACGCCGCACTGCTTGCCGCATTGGTCATGTTGGACGTGATCCCGATGCAGAAGAAGAAGCCGGCGATCACCGTCGTGACCCTCATCAAGCTTCAGCAGGAACCGCCGCCCCAGCCCAAGGAAGAATCCAGACCGGCCGAACAGGTGAAGCCGCAGGTCACCGCTCCGGTCCAGATCGTCCAGGCGCCGACCATCACGACCGCGCCGGTGCCGGTCGTCGTGCCCGTCGCGCCGCCCCCTCCCCCGACACCCGCCGCGCCTTCCGCCCCGATGGGTCCGGTCAGCGTCAGCGATCTCGGCGCAAAAATGATCTCGATGACGCCGCCCAGCTATCCGGTTGAATGCCGGCGGCGCAAGGAGCAGGGGACTGTGTTCCTGGCGGTCGTGCTCGCCACTGACGGCACGGTCGCGAATGTCAGCATCGCCCGCTCCAGCGGTTCCGAGCGGCTGGACAAGGCCGCGCTCCACGCCGTGCGCAAATGGCGCTGGTCGCCCACCATCCGCGACGGCGCGCCGGTGATGGTGCAGGGGACGGTCGACATTCCCTTCATCCTCAAGGTGTGAGCATAGCTCTTCCATGATGATCGAGATTCCCGATGTGCTCGACGCGGCGCAGCTCGCGCGTGTGCGGGCGCTCATGGAGGCCGGTCCATGGGCGGACGGCAACATCACGTCCGGCCCGCAGGCCGCGCTCGCCAAACGCAACGAGCAGCTCCCCGAAACGTCCGCCGAAGCGCAGGAAGCCAGCGCGATCGTGCTTGAGGCGCTTGGCAAGAGCCCGCTCTTCTTCGCCGCCGCGCTGCCGCTCAAAATCTATCCGCCCCTGTTCAACCGCTATGCCGGCGGCCAGAATTTCGGCACGCATATCGACAACGCGATCCGCATCCAGCCGGGCAGCCAGTTCCGCGTGCGGAGCGATCTTTCCGCCACGCTCTTCCTCAGCGATCCAGATAGCTATGAGGGCGGCGAACTCACCGTCGAACATAATCTCGGCGTGCAATCAGTGAAGCTGCCCGCCGGGCATATGGTGCTCTATCCCGCCTCCAGCCTCCACCATGTCGAGCCGGTGACGCGCGGCGCACGGGTGGCGTCCTTCTTCTGGATCCAGAGCATGGTGCGCGACGACAGCGCGCGGCAGACTTTGTTCGATCTCGACAGCACCATCCAGT
>CAYLIK010000116.1:0-5687 GCA_964383565.1 uncultured Sphingomonadaceae bacterium | reverse complement strand
GGACGAGCGCCGTCGGCTGGCGCGCGAGTTGCACGACAGCACCATCCAGTCGCTTGTCGCCGAACGCGGCCATGAGGATCGCGTGGTGATCCGGTTGACCGGCATCTACCACAATTTGTTGCGGCGCTGGGCGGACAGCTAGGGCATCCACCGATGTGGAGGTTATCCTGTTAAATTTGAATCGCTCCCCAGCGAAAGCTGGGGTCCAGGCCCGCGCGTGGAACTGGACCCCAGCTTTCGCTGGGGAACGGGGTTTAGTCGTCCAGCATCGCCATCAGCGTAGGCGACATGCGCTCCTCAAACCCATCCTCGGTGCGCAACACGAACAACGCCGCATGCCCTTTGGCGGCAGCGAAAGCCATCCCGTCCTCCACCCCCATCACCAGCAAGGCCGTCGCAAGCGCATCCGCCGTCATGCAACTCGGATGCAACACCGTCACCGACGCAACGCCGTTATCGACGCACTGCCCGGTGCGTGGATCAATCGTGTGCGCGTAGCGGCGGCCGGCATGATCGAAGAAGCGGCGGTAATCGCCTGACGTTGCAACGGCCATCTCGTGCAGCGCGATCCGCGTCACGGGCAGCACCGTTCCGGGCGGGGTCTCGATATCGACCCACCAGGGCTGGCCGTCCGGTTGAAGCCCCCGCCCGACCAGTTCACCGCCAATTTCGGCGAGGACATCGCGCAGGCCCATCTCGATCGCGACAGCCGCCAGAGCATCGACGCCATAGCCTTTGCCGATGCCCGACAGATCGAACCGCTGGCCGCCCGGCTGGAGCAGGCGCCGCGCGGTGCGGTCCAGCACGACCCGACGCCATCCCACCAGTCTTTTGGCGTGTGCAATCTTTTCGGGAGAAGGCGGCTGGAGGCGAGCCGGCGCGGGGCCGAAGCCCCACAGGTCGACCAGCGGACCGGCTGTTGGATCGAACGCGCCGCCACTGGCCTCGGCGATCTCCACGCCCGCCCGCACCACGCGGAACAGATCGACCTTCGTATCGTGCCAGCGTCCGGGCAGCGTGCGGTGGAAGCGATCAAGATCAGTGCCCGCCTGCCAGTTGCTCAGCTGCGCGACCAGCCCGTCAAGCCGCGCCTGAGCACGTTCCTGGAGAGCCTTGTCGGAGAAGCGCTGGCCCGCGATGAAGCGCAGCGACCAGGTCGTGCCCATGGTCGCGCCGCCGACCGTCCTGACCGTCGCTCCCGGATCGCGCCGCGCAATCGCCGGCGGCGATCGCAGCGGCGGGATCAGGATGCGTGCTTCTGTCAGGGCGCCTGAACCTCGACGGTCGTGACGTAGCCGAGTCGGCGCTGCGTAGCGTTCTTCACGGACGTGTTCTTATCGGTCGCACTGGCATTGATCCAGTAGAAGCCGGCGGTGGGCCAGCTGATCTTCACCTCGCCCTTGGCATCGGTCTTGAGCGTGCGTTCATTCGATTGATCGGCGCGCGTCAGCGCCCCCGGCGCCACGTCGACCTCGAGATCGGCGGCGGGCTTGCCGTCGATCAGGAAACGGAAGGTCGCGTCCTCGCCAGCGACGAGATCGTTGGGATGCGTGACCGGAACAAGCTCCAGCCCCTTGCCGGTCGGCTTGAAGAGCGTGTCCGTCGGCGCGCCGGAGGTGACAAACACCTCGTTGCGGTTCGACATTTCCGAAATCTGCACGTCGGTCGCGTCGGCCGGGATCAGCGTCGCGAGTTGCTCGGGCTTTGTGCCGCGCGGCAGCCGCTTCTGCTCCCCGCCGACCTTGTAGCTGCCCATGATCCCGCTCATCGCGTTGGCGATGCGATAGGTGCCCTTCTGCGTGAGGTGGACATCGAATACGCTGCGGTAACGGCCAGTCGATGCATTTTCCAGCGGGACATCGCTGCCGTCGGGCGCGGTCGCCTTCACATTGTCGAGCCGGATCGGCTGATGATCCATGATGAACAGGTCGCTCGACACCGCGGCGTCGAACGTCACCCACGGGTCTTCGCCCGACAGGGTCGTCATGGAGGGCAGCATCCACTGGCGATGCGCCTGCGATGGCGCGGCAATGGCGGCGATCGCGAGGAAAGGCAGGAGATATTTCTTCATGGCGGCTGGTCCCCTCATCATGGCTTGATCGTGGCGGTGACGGCGCCCAACTCGGTCTTGCCCTCGGCTTTGACCGTGGCGGCGCCCTTGGCGGGCCAGGTGAACGGCATCCGCAGCAGCTCGCGGCCGCCCGATTCGCGCGCGGCCTCGACCACCAGCTCATAATTGCCGGGCGCGAGCTTGCCGACCTGCTTCGGCGTGAAGCTGACCTTCTGCGGGCCTGGCGCGCGGGTTGCGCCAGTGATGCCGCTGACCGGATTGTTGAGCGTGCGGCCGGACTTGCGCCACCATGTCCGCACGTCGCGCAGCCACTTGTTGCCCTCGTTCTTGTCCTTGGTGAACTGATACCAGATCGCCAAAGTCCCGGCGTTCGGCGTATTGGCGTTCGGCGCGCCGGCCTGCTCAAGCCAGATCGCCACATAGGGCTTATGATATTCGGCCACCTTGAGCTGTGGAATCGTGACCGTCATGTCGATCGCCGCGGCGCTGGCAGGGCCGGCGAAGGCAGCGGTCAGGCCAAGTCCATATGCATATTTCATGTGCGTCCCTCAGTGGATGAAGATGATGGCGACAGCCGCCGGGATGGCGAGCCCCAGCGCAACGATCGGCCAGGTGCTGCGCCGCTTGGCGGAATGAAGCTGGAGCAGGACCAGCCCGGTGATGGTGAACACGAGGCAGGCGCCCGCGAAGATATCGATGAACCATTTCCAGGCCGTCCCTGCGTTCCGGCCCTTGTGGAGATCGTTGAGGTAGGAGATCGCGCCGCGGCTCGTATTCTCATGCGTCGCCTCGCCGGTGGCGCGATCGATCGAAACCCAGCCGTCGCCGCCGGGCTTGGGGAGCGCGAGATAGACCTCGTCAGCCGACCATTCGGCATCGCCCTTCGCGGCGACCCCGAACTCATCCGCAATCCATCTGGCGACGGGCGGCGGCAACGGCTTCTTTGAATCGGGTGCGTCGTCGGGCGCGATGGCTCGCCGGAGCGGCGCGGGCAACGTCGCCTTCTGGTCGGTCGTGACGGGCGCGGCTTCGATGTCGGCGGCATGGTTGAGCGTGAAGCCGGTGATCGTGAACAGCAGCAGGCCGATCAGGCACAGCGCCGAACTCATCCAGTGCCAGGTGTGGAGCTGCTTGAGCCAGAACGCCCGCCGCGAACGCCTGGGCGGCGGCGCTAAGCGCGTCGTGCGGTCGTGCATATTTGGCGGATCGTCGTCATAAGCGGGATCGCAATAACGCGAATGATTCGCAATCACAACCAATTCTGCGAATGGTTCGCAACACGCCTCGTTCGAGACAGTTCCAGATGGCAAAGGGCGTCTACGTCCTGCCGTTGTAACGCAGCTGAAATAATATAAGCTCCGATGCCAGTGGCCGGCGCGACCGGGCACGAACAGGAGGGAATAGCTATGGAATGGGCAGTCCTGCCGCTCAAGAAATATGCCGATTTCACCGGGCGCGCCCGGCGCAAGGAATTCTGGATGTATGTCTTGCTGAACATCGGCATCGTCATCGTTACCTCGATCCTCGACAGTCTGGCCGGCATGTCCGGCGCGGTCGGCGGCGTTTACGGGCCGATCACCGCCCTTGCCGCCCTGGCCCTGATAATCCCCTCGATCGCTGTCAGCATCAGGCGGCTGCACGACACGGATCGATCAGGCTGGTGGATATTGATCGGGCTCGTGCCCTTCGTTGGCGGCATCGTGCTGCTGGTGTTCTACATTCTCGAGGGCACGCGCGGCACCAACCGTTTTGGCCCTGATACGCTTGCGCTGGAAACGCCGGGCGTAGCCTGACCATCCGATGGCCGGGGCCACGCCCCGGCTGTCACCATGTCATTGGCACGGGCGCATAAAACGCGCATGAACGCGCCACGTCCAACGCACGGGGGGTGAAGCGGCGGCCATGTTTGATACCCTGACGCTCGTACTTCTGGTCGTGGTGATCATCCTATGGTCGCGCGTGAAGCAGCTCGACCGGCGCATCGCGCTGATCGAGACCAGGCCTGATCGGGCTACGCTTCCCTCCGAACCAGTGCGGATAGCGCCAGCGCCAGCCGAGGCGCCCGAAGAAAGGCAGTCGTCGCGCACCGTGACGATCGTCAACCGGCCTGCCGAGCCAACGCTGGTTGAAGACGTGATTCCGGAGCAACCAGCCGAGCCGGTATTGGCTGCCGCCTTGCCCGAGGCAACGCCGCCTCCCGCCCCCGCCAAGCGCCAACCCCGCACGATCGGTTTCGAGGAGCTGTTCGGCTCCAAGCTGCCGATCTGGGGCGGCGGGATCACCCTCGCCGTGGCGGGGCTGCTGATCGTCAAATATTCGATCGACGCGGGTTTGCTCTCGCCAGCCGTGCGCGTCGTGCTGGGGCTGCTGTTCGCCGTGGCGCTGGTGGTGGGCGCGGAAGTTTCGCGGCGCTGGAAACAGACCGCGATCGATCCGCGCATCGCGCAGGCATTGGCAGGAGCGGGCATTGCTACGGCCTACGCCTCGATCCTGATCGCGACCAATGTCTATGGGCTGATCGGGCAAGGTGTCGGATTCGCCGGACTCGCGATCACCACCGCCGCCGCGCTCGGGCTGGCATTGCGCTTTGGATCGCCCGCTGCCGTGCTCGGGCTGGTCGGCGGACTGGCCGCCCCTGCGCTGGTGGGCGAATCGACTGGCAACATCGCGCCGCTGACGGCCTATCTCGCGCTGGTGATCGGCGGCATCGCGGGCGTCGGCCGCAAGCAACGCTGGATGTGGCTGACCGCGACGGCGCTGATCGGCGGCTTCGGCTGGGGGCTGCTGCTTGTCGCGTTCGAGGTGATGGACACGCGCAACTCCGCGTCGCTTGCCGCCTACACGCTCCTGCTCGCATTTGCCGTGCCGCTGTTGCTGGGCGGGTTCGCGCATGAGCGGCTGCTGAAGGCGGGCGCGGCGATATTGGGCGCGGTGCAGATCGCGCTGATCGTCAAACAGGGCGGCTTCGGCCCGCTGGCCTGGGGCTTCTATGGCCTGTTGTCGCTGGGCGCGATCATCCTCGCCCGGATCGACCGCAAGCTGACGATCTTGCCGCCAGTCGCGCTCGGGATCGGGATCGTCACCATGCTGTTCTGGCCGAATCCTTCGGGGATGATGCTGGCGCTGGTGGCAAGCGGCGGCGTGCTGCTGTTCGCGGGATCGGCTCTCGCCGAGATCTGGACCGAACGCGGCAGCCTGCGCCATCCGATCCAGGCGGCGGCGGCGCTTGGCGGCATGCTGATCGCCTCCGCCATCATCGCGCCATCCGATTTGCTGACGAGCCGGCAGTGGAGCCTGCTCGCGCTGGCGGCCGCGCTGCCGCTCATCGGCTCGGCCATCCTCGGCGCGCGCACGACGTTGCCGCATCGCGATCCGCGCTTCCTCATTCTCGGAATCGGCGCGGCAGCGCTGGCGGCTATCGCCATGCCCGACCTGCTCGGCATGCGTGCCTTGCCCGCCGCCTATGCGCTGGGCGTGGCGGCGCTGGTCGAGCTTTGGCGGCGGCGGCCCGATCTCGACTATCGCGGCGCGATAGGGGTGCTGCTGTTCGCGAGCATCGCCGCCTTCGCCGAAAGCTTCGCCCGCTGGCTGGGCGGAAGCCTGATGACGCTGGCGG